>JBCBLB010000934.1:0-2822 GCA_038520555.1 Myxococcota bacterium
CGGATCCGCTCACGCTGGACGTCTCGATCACGCACATCGGCCCGCAACGGCGCACAGCCGAGCGGCGGAAAGAACGGAAGCGAGACCGCAAACCGCCGCTTCGCCTCTTCATCGAGGAGCGTCAGCCATGGGGCCGGCTCACGCTGGGTGACCTCTCCGTTGACCACGGTGTGAACGCATCCCACGGTCAAGGCATCGATGCGATGGCGCAGCCCGTTCTCAGCAGCGGTGGCGCGCTCTGCGCGGACCCGATCGGCGATTCGGACAGGAAAGAGGATCTGCTGCCAGCGCGGATCGAGCTCATGAGGCGCGGTCAGGCCCTGTCCATGGATCAGCCGGAGGACCCGATCGCCCTGCCACAGGTCCATGGGTTCGTCAGAGGGAACATACAGCTGGTGGACGGCGTCGAGCATCTCGTCGAAGGCGATCCCCTGAAGGATCTCGCGGTCTTCGACGCTCTGGCAGCCGCGGCCTTCCAGGGTGCCGGTCAGCTCGTTCTCTGTGGTCAGGTAGACCGCCGAGTCGATGCCAGGCCCACGCAGCAGCATGCTGACGTACTCTCGAAACCGCGGCAGCTCCAGCGACAGGCGCGCGTCCGCCTCGATCAGGACGCGCTCAGCGCCATGGGTCACGACGAGGATCATGACATCCTCCTCGTTATTGGCGTCGAAGCCAACGTCATAAAACCCGAGCAGGTCCAACCCACGAAACGACACCGCGTGATGTTCGGGGAGAACCATAATCTCAGGCTCATCAAGGTGGGCCTGGAGGGTCGGAATCAGAAACGAGAGGCTGACAGGCAGGATCAGCGCCGGCGGCGACGGCAGCTGTTGCCAGAGGCGAAGAAGCGTGTAGGGATCGAGGTGATCGCAGTGCGCATGGCTGAGGTAGACCGCATGAATCGGGTCGAGATCGGCGACCGAGAACCGCAGCCGCGGAAAGCGACCCATCGCGTCGCCGGTCGAATGGTCGGAGAGCCACGGATCGACGAGGATCCGGGTCGTCGTCTGGGCGTCGGGATCGGTGAAGGAGAGGAGGACGCAGCTGTGACCGAGCGCGGTGATCTGGATGGGGCACCTCGAACCGGTGGAATCCGTTACACAATGTCGCTCAGGTATATCCGATCACTTCGCTGTGTTGGAGAAGTGCGCGAAGAAGCTGAGCGCGATGGCTGAAGCCGAGAAGATGGTCATGACCGTACCCGGGACGAAGTGGACGAACCCGCCGAGGTCAAGGAACACGAAATAGCCGATATCGAGCAGCCCCCCCACCAACGCTGCGAGGAAGATCGCGTTGGCGTTCCCTCTCCAGACGAACACCGCACAGATCATGGTCACGAGGCCGCCCCATCCCAGGTTCCAGCCGTGTTGATTGATGATCGCGCCCGCAGCGTCGGGATACGTCATCTGCAGAGAAGCCGGATCGACGGCGTCGGCGATTCCGCCGATGGCTTCCGGGGTCGCAAGGCTGATGGTCATCACACCGGCGAACAGGTGGACCGCCCCCCAGATGAACCAGAGGACGGCGGCGATGCGAAGGGCGATGGTTTGTACGTTCATGGAAGACCTCTCGATGATGAGAGGAGACTAAATGCTACAATAAAGCGAATCAAGAGACAGAAAAGCGCGCAGTATGCGCAAAAATATAGCACTCAGGAGTCGGGATGGATCGCTGGGACGAGATGCGTACCGCATATATGGTGGCGCGACTGGGAACCCTCAGCGCAGCCGCGACCGAATTGGGGATCCATCGCGCGACCGTGGTGCGACACATTGACGCGTTGGAAAAAGAGCTGGGAGGCAAGTTATTCCAGCGCCACGCCCGCGGCTACACCCCGACAGAGGCCGGACAGGATCTGTTGCGGGTGGCCCAGGCGACCGCGGAGCAGTTCGAGCAGCTCGCCGGCCGGACCCGGGGCCGCGTGGCAGAGGTGTCCGGGGAGCTGGTCTTGACCTCGGTGGAGGTCGTCGCGCCGCTTATTATACCGGCGCTCCAGGCTTTTCATGCATCATACCCGCAAACACGCATTCGCTACGACATCAGCGGCCGGCTTTATCGGTTGGAGTACGGCGAGGCTCACGTCGCCATCCGCGCGGGGGAGATGCCCGATCAGCCCGACAACGTGGTCCGACCGTTCTTCACGCTTCGGTCGGGGCTCTATGCGCACCGACGATATATCGCGCAGCATGGCCGCCCTGTGTCTCCGGAAGACTTCAAGAAACACGCCTATATTCAGGACAATCGAACGCCGATGGCCGGCTGGGGGGACGCGCTGTTCGAGCCGGACCGCGTAGTGTTCTCTTCCAGCAACGAACGCATCACGTTCCAGGCCCTCAAGGCAGGGTTCGGCATCGGGTTTTACCCGATCCTCCTGGCGAAGGCGCAGCCGGATCTGGTGCAGGTCGTCGAGCCCGATCCGGCGTGGGACATGCCGTTCTGGCTTGTGACCCACATCGACTTGAACTGGACACGTAAGGTTCAGGCGATCGTGCACCACCTGCTGGCATCGGATCTGCCGCTCTGAGGGAGCGGCAGATCCGACAAATCAGTACAGATCTTCGTCGAGGCCCGGATCGCCCATCTGTGCGGGCAGCGTCACATAGGACTCGATCCAGGAGTCGTCGCTGTTGTTGAAGGCGACGTCCATCGCCAGCGTCACCGTGTTCTCGTCACGAGAGAGGACATCGATCCGACCGCTGCCGTACATATGGTCAGCGTACCAATTGCCCTCCGAATACCCACCACACCCCAACAGAGACACCTTCAGGTCTGAGCTGCAACCTGGAACACGGGTGGATTTTAACACAGACGCCAGCTCTGAC
>JBCBLB010000258.1:0-12204 GCA_038520555.1 Myxococcota bacterium
CCGACACCGACACCGACACCGACACCGACACCGACACCGACACCGACACCGACACCGACACCGATCCGGAGCCGCAGACGACGGCGGTGGTCACGACCGTCTCCAGCGACTACTCGACGGGCAGCTTCGCCTCGGTGTCGCTGTCGGACCTGTCGGTGACCGACGAGATCTTCGTCACCTCTGGCGACCCCGTAGTGATCAGCGATGAGGGGATGATCTTCCAGATCAACCGCTTCACTTACGATACCGTTCGGGTCTATGAGCCGGGGAGCTGGGGTGAGCCGGTATGGGAGCAGGACGTGGGCGATCTGGCCAACCCGCACGACGCAGAGATGTGCAACGGTGATTTGTTCGTGTCTCTGTATGGGCGGGACTTCATCGGCGTCTACGATCCGGCCAACGGCACCCTGAAGGGCACCGTAGACCTGTCATCGTTCAACGACAGCGACGCAACGGGACCTGAAGCGTCTTCCCTCGTCGAGATCGACGGCAAGTTGTATGCAGGCCTCAACCGGCTCAACCGGGACGATGGCTGGAGCACAGAGGGTGGCACGGTCGTTGAAATCGACTGCGCCGATCAGTCGGTGTCCAACTCCTGGTCCGTCGGTGGCAACACTGGCATCTATGCCTGGCCGGAGAGCGACAAGCTGCTCGTGGGCGCTGCCGCATACGGAGACGACGTCTCAGGGCTCTATGTGCTGGATCCGTCCGCGGATACGGTGGAGCTGTTGGTCGACACCGGCGCTGAGAACATCAGCGCTCTGGTCGCCTATGGCGATGACGCCGTCGCGATCACGCTGGCCAGCGACTTCAGCAGCTATAAGATCCACTGCATCGACCTGAGCAGCGGCGATCTGAACACGGTGGAGACCACGGATAGCTACTTGACCGGTGCCTATGGCAACGACGCCGGCAAGGCGTGGATCACCTCCGGCAGCTCCTGGATCGAGCCGAGCGCGCCGTCGGGTGTGTTCATCTATGACGTCGCGACCTGCACCGCGGAGACCGAATCGCCGATCGAGTTCAGCCTGTTCCCGTTCAGCCTCGCGTTCTACTGATGCTGCTGCTCCTCGTCGTCCTGGGCTGCCAGACGCCGACGGTGCCACCGGTCTGCGATCAGATGTGCACCTCTGCGGCGTCGCTGTATGGGGGCTGCCTGGAAGACTGGGGCGTGGACTGGACGGCCGCAGGCTACGACGATGAGGACGATTTTCTCGGCGCGTGCGCGACGTGGAGCTGGGAGATGTCGCTGCTGTCTGCGTACGCCGCAGATGAGGAACTTGCCGGCGCCTCGGATGCATGGTTGGCGGAGACCTGCGCCACACGCGATGACTCGCTCTCTGCGGACGATGCGCCATGCTCGGCGTTTACGGACATCGAGTGGAACGATGTCCCGTGGAGCCCGGATGACACCGGACAGTAACGCCCCCAACCCTCAGGGCGTGACGATGGCGCGATCGGGGTGGACGAGCGCCAGGATCCCGGCAGCAGCTTCGACGAGACCGAGCCCCGGATCGGAGTGGTAGGTGCCGGGAACCTCGATGACCCGCCCGCCCTTGTCACACGCCGCCAGGTCTCGCAGGACCGAATGTCGGCAGATGACCGCCCCCATGTCCTGCTGGGTGATGATCAGGGTGGGGTCCATCGCCAGCAACTGCTCAGGGCTGTAGCGAGGCCACTCCCGATAGCCGTGCTCTGCGGCCAGATCTCGGACCCCTGCGTAGCGGAGCATATCGGCGTAGCTGCTGCCAGAGGAGCCGCCGAAGTAGCTGTCGCCGTAGACGCTGAGGTAGATGCCGGCGGGCATCTGCTCGTCAGGGACAGCGGCGTCGAGCGCCGCCAGTTCGCGCAGGTAGCGGCGCTCCAGCGCCGCCGCCCGCTCGCGTTGGTCGAGCAGAGCGCCGAGCGTGCGGATGTTCTGCAGGGTCGTCTGAACCCCACGCATCTCGCCAAGATCAAAGACCGCGATCCCGGCTTCTCGGAGCCGAGACATGAAGGCTTCGTCTGCAAACTTGGAGGTGACCACCAGCTCGGGCCGCAGGCTGAGGATCTCCTCAATCTGATCCGACCGCGAGACCCCCGGCCGCTCCCCGAAGCGCCACTGCTCCGGGTGCGTATCCGCGGTATAGCCGGTGATGCCGATCAACCTGTCGGGCTCAACGAGGTGCAGCAGGACATGATCCGCCACGGTGTTCAGCGACGCGATCCGCTGGTAGTCCTTCACCGCGATGGTCTTGCCCCGTGCGTCTGTCAGCTCGGTCGCGCCAGGAGCAGCGGGCATGGCAGCGATCACGTTGGCGTCAACGTCCAGCGGTTCGCCTTCCTGCCACAAGGCGCCCAGCATCGCCGCTGCCAGGGCAACGCCCAGCGCTGCGGCGTTCAACAGGTCGGCCTTCATGAGCGGGTCTCTGTGGCGGCGGGTCGGCGGAAGCCAAGCCCCCCGCCTTCGATCAGGTCCACGGCATAGACCGCGCGGACCGGTGGGGTTTGGATGATGTCGTCGGTTGTGCCCGCGGCATAGACCTGGCCTTGCTGAATGAGGACGGCCCGATCGGCGTGCTGACGGACCTCAGAGAGGTCATGGAGCACGACCACGATGCAGCAGCCGCGCGCCGCCAGCCGGCGGAGGGTGGTGTGGAGATCGAGGACCTGACGGACATCCAGGGAGCTGGTCGGCACGTCGAGCAGCAGCGCCGTGGCACCGGTCGCCAGGGCCCGTGCGAGCAGCACCCGCTGCTGCTCGCCGCCGGACAGCTCCGGGAAGGGACGATCGGCCAGGGCCGTCGCGCCGGCGTCTCGCAGGGCCTCTTCGACGATGGCGTCGTCCTTGCGCGAGGCGCGCGCGAGCGGCCCGCGGTGGGCGAAGCGCCCCAGCGCGACCACGCTCCGCACCGTCATCCGCGCCATCAGCTGGGTTCGCTGTGGGACATACGCGACCCGCTGGGCCCGCTCACGTGCCGAGAGCCGATCGAGATCCTGGCCATCCAATCGGATCTCGCCGCTGCGTGGGAGCAGCCCCACGATGGCCTTGAGCGCAGTGCTCTTGCCGGCACCGTTGGGGCCGAGCAGCGCGGTGATTTCCCCGCGGGGTGCGTCGAAGCTGACCTGATGGATGACTTGTGGGCCATGTCGGTGACGGGCGCACAGGTCGCGGACCACAATCCCGGCTGTCATTCCAACCTTCCTTTGCGAGATGCCTGCGCCAACAGGACCAAAAACACCGGCGCGCCGATCAGGCCCGTGACGACGCCGAGCGGGATCTGGCCTCGCGCCGGCAGGATGCGGGTGACGATGTCAGCCCATGCGACGAACGCCGCGCCGCCCACCAGCGCAGCTGGAACGAGCCGGCGATGCTCGACGCCGACGAACGGTCGAAGCGCATGCGGCACGACCAGCCCCACGAAGCTCACGTTTCCGCCGATGGCGACGGCGGCAGCCGTCAGGGTCGCCGTCCAGATGATCACCCAACGGCGGACCTGAGAGACATCCACGCCCAGCGACATGGCCTCGTCCTCTCCGGCCAACAGCGCATCGAGGTGTCGGCCCCATCCCATCGCCGCGAGCGACGCGACCAGGACCATCGGCGCCGCGAGCGTCGCATGGCGGGCGCCCTTCGCCTCGACCCCGCCCAGCGTGAAGGCCACCACCGCCCGGCCCAGCTCGAACGTCTCTTGCGCCAGGCTGGTCAGCAGCCCGCTGATGCTCAAGAACAGGCTGGAGAGGATAAAACCGCTCAACAGCACCGTGATGATGCCAGCCTGGCGCCCCGTCACAGCGAGCAGCACCAGCAGAGAGAGCCACGCGCCGGCCATACAGCCGGCCGGGAGCAGCAGCTCGGAGGGCAGCCATGCCGGGGCCGACCCTGCGAGGAGCGTATTCCACGCCAACAACACCGCGACCCCGCCGAGGCTCGCCCCTGCAGTGGTGCCCAGGATCGACGGGCTCGCCAGCGGGTTGCGGAACAAGCCCTGCACCAACACGCCCCCCATGGCCAGCGCAGCGCCCGCCAACATGCTGTTGGCCAGCCGCCACGCCCGGAGCCGGAGGAACGTCTCTCGTAACTCAGGGTCACTGAGATCGCCTTCACCGACCAGCAGGCCTGCGACCGCTCCGAGGAGCAGGGCGCCGACCAGAACCATCCAGGCGAGTGTGCTCCGGTTCAATCGTTCACTCGCGACAGGGTCGCGCAGAAGCCGGTCTGCCACGCATCGTCCTTCCAACGCTGATGTGCCTCAGACAGCCGGTCGCCTGCCCAGGACAGCTGTATCCGTCGATCCGGCTTCTCTAATGAGGTCATCAACAACACATCTCCATTGAGGGCGCCCTGCACCGACGCGACGGTTCCCTGATAGGTGAACCGAACCCCGGTGAAGCCAGCGGAGTCTGGCTGAAGCAGCACCCGCTCAAAGAAACGATCGGCTCCACCGGCGACCGTCGGCCAGGCGTTCTCCAGTCGCAGCTCGATGAAGCGCCCACCCAGCGCAAGCGAAGCCACTACGGTGCGGGTGCAGCCTGAAGGGGAGCGGAATCCCCCCGGGCCCTGCCAGCGGCCCACCAGTGGGTGCAGCCCATCGAGCCCCGGATCGGGAAACGCCGCGCCGGCTTTCCAGCGCCGCCGTTTCAGCATCGGGCTCTGTTCACCGGCTGCCAGCGCTTGTATCAAAGCAGTGTCCAGGCGAGCGTGGGTGTGGCCGACGCCGTCGAGGATGCGGTGAGCACAGGGGGCATGGCGGCATCCTCCCAGGCAGGCCGTCTCGCGGATCGGGAGCCCATCGCCCGTCACCGTCAGCGGGGTGCGGCTGCAGCTCTTGCCGCGGCACAAAGAGATGCTGTCCTGCTCTCGCTCACGAACAAGCGCAGCAAGGACCGCATCGGTGGGGCCGTCCAGACCCTTTTGGGCGAGCTGGGCGTCCAGGCGGCTGCGCGCTTCTGGAGACCAGCGTCCTTGTGTGCGAAGCACGAACGCGCGGCAGCGAAGAATGTGCTCGCTGTTCTCGCTGAGGAGGGCCTGGCTCATCCGTGGGCTGGGGGCGTCTGATCTTCGGGGATCGGCTGTGGCGTCACCTCGCCGAGGTAGCGGGCGCGAAGGTCATTCCACAGCGCCAGCCGTGACCAGTCGGGCTTCTGTCGCTTCTGCTCATCGTTGAGGAAGGGGCTGGGGAGGAAGAAGGAGCACATCTGCACGTCGTCTCCGTTCCACAGGCGGATCCCCCATGAACCCGGGCTGCAGCGGTTCGCGCCAAATGTACGGTAGAACGCGGCGCGGCTGCATTGTCTGCGCCGCGCGACCTCAGGGTTGACGCCCTGGCTGCCCAGGCCACGGTGCACATCTGTACACAGGTGAAAATGGGCGCCGCGGCTCTCATCAAAGAACAGCGTCAGGTATCCATCAAGCATCGAGACCTTCTCCGGGCGCTTGACCTGCTTCAACTCGAAGACAGCGCCTTCGATGCAGGGACCGAACACCACCGCCCGCCAATGATCCACCAGCAGATCCAGACACAGACGGGTCGCAGTCCCAGCTTCAGATGCGGTCAACGCCAGCAGCGCTTCTCCTCGGCAAAGCTTGGGGGGGGTGGCCCAAAATGAGCCATTTTCCAGCGGAATATCCGTATACTCGATACGCGAGCCGGTCACATCCTCGTCAATCTGGCTTGGGGGGATCGGGGTCACGTCTTCTTCGGTCGAGGGGTCCGTCATCGTCGCCTCCGGTGTTGGGTGAAACCCAGGAAAAAGAGAAGTCGGGGCATCAGTCGCGCACGCGCCAGGTCGTCACCCCACCTTGTGCGTCGAGCGCGGCAAGCGCGCGTCCATCTGGCCGCCACAGCACGTCGGACACGGCGTCGGCCACGAGCGCGGCTCCGACTGGACCGCCTTGTCCATCTGGATGAAGTGCCCACACCGCCACCGCTGCGTCGCGGCTCCCTGAGGCCAGCCGCATCCCCTGGCGCGCGAAAGCGAGCGTCGTGATCGGTTGAACATGCAGTTCGTGAACACCCGGCCGTGTTCCTTCTGGCCCATTGCCCTGGAAGCTCCAGACCAGCACCGCGTCCCCGCCGCTGGTGGCCAGGAGGGTGCCGGTGCTATCGAACGCCAGGGCAGACGGCTTGGTGGGATATCCGGACATCATCGAGTCTTCTGCCGTGGAGCGGCGCCAGAAGTGCACCGACTTGTCCTGGCTGCCGCAGGCCACGACGTCCCCATCGGGGCTCAGCACCATCGACACCAATGAGCCCCGCCACTCGAACGTCTGGCGCAGCTTCCCATCGAAGCCGTTGAAGAACGCCACGCGGCCATAGCAGGCCGTCGCCAGCTCCCCTGCGTCCGACCATGCGATCGCGCTGACGGTGCTGGGATGATCATCAGATCGCCACACCTCCTGGCCATCCTCATCATAGACAAACACCTTTCGGGAGCAGGCGACCGCCAACCATTTTCCACCGGGCGACCATGCCACATGTTCTACCCAACCACCGCTGCTGACATCGATGGTTTGTTGGCGCTGACCTTTGGCGACATCCCAGATGAGGACCCGACCGTCCTGGCCGGTGGTCGCACATATGGCGCCGCCTGGGTGCACCGCCATCGCGAGCACGCCGCCGTCATGGACCCCTCCCTGTTCCCAGGCGGTGGCACCAGACGGGCCATCGAACGCATAGACGCCGCCGGCGGTGTCGCCGACCACCAGGGTCTTACCGTAGCGGGCCCAGCCCCCGGCGATGGCATAGTCGCCGACCAGCGAAGCCCAGCCCTGGTGGAGCACCCCCATCGGGTTGTCGGGGCTCAAACCAGACATGCTTCAAACTCTTGCCTCATATCCTCTTCATCGAGGTTTCGGCCGATGAAGACGAGCTGGTTGCGCCGGGGCGAGTCGCCCCACGGCCGATCCGGCTGTCCGTCAAAGAGCATGTGGACCCCCTGGAAGACGAAGCGACGCGGATCGCCCGCGACGCTGATGAAGCCCTTCATGCGGAAGATGTCCACCCCGCGCTCACGGAGCAGCTTGCCGAGCCACGCGTTGAGCTTGTCCGGATCGACGTCGCCGTCCCGCTCGATCGCGAACGAGCCGACCTCATCGTCGTGTTCGTGCTGTGCGACCCAGGTCCGCTCCACGTGAACCGGCACCACCGCTCCGTCGAGGCGCAGCTGAAGATCGAACTCCTCTGCGGTGTGCTGGGCGTAGAAGCCCAGCCGAACGTCGGTCGCGACCGTCAAGAAGAACGACTTCCGCCCCGGGGCGTCGAGCTGGAGGCTGACATGCTCTCCGATGGGGATCGTGTCGCCGGGGTGGATGGTGGTTGCAGGCTCAGCGTACCGACGCACGCACCACTCTGCGCCCTCCCGAAGGGCAGCGTCATCCGCGCCTTGCCCGAGCATGACGACCAGAGACATCTCCGGATCGGGGCCTTCGGCCAGGCTGAGCTCGTAGTGGCCGCTCTCGAGCGTATAGACCCCCGTCCACTCGAACGGATACTCCGGCTCAAGGAAGGTGGGGCGACGCAGCAGCGCCTGGTCGAGATCGAACGCCGCGAGGTTGAGCACGGTGTCAACCGGGACGTTCGACCGCTCTGTCCGGACGACCCGCGCCATCCGGTTCATCTCTCGGAGCCGCGATTCGATGCC
Source organism: Myxococcota bacterium (assembly GCA_038520555.1). Taxonomy (GTDB): domain Bacteria; phylum Myxococcota_A; class UBA796; order UBA796; family UBA796; genus JBCBLB01. The sequence goes on from JBCBLB010000258.1 coordinate 7,624, forward strand.
GTCGAGCGTCTCGTCGTTGACCAGATCGGTCTTGTTCAACACGAGGATATCTGCGAACGCGATCTGTTCGGTGCTCTCATCGCTTCGGCCGAGCTGTTGGTCGATGTGGGCGGCGTCGACGAGCGTGACGATCCCATCCAGAGAGAACTCTTCGCGGATCTCATCGTCCATAAAGAAGGTCTGCGCCACCGGACCGGGATCGGCGAGCCCGGTGGTCTCCACCAGCACATAGTCGAACTTGTCCCGACGCTTCATGAGGTTGCCGAGCACGCGGATCAGATCGCCTCGCACCGTGCAGCAGATGCAGCCGTTGCTCATCTCAAAGATCTCCTCATCTGCGTTGATGACGAGCGCCTGATCGATGCCGACCTCCCCGTACTCGTTCTCGATCACGGCGATGCGCTTGCCGTGCTCCTCGCTCAAGATGCGGTTGAGCAGGGTCGTCTTCCCTGAGCCGAGAAAGCCCGTAAGGATGGTGACAGGAACCTTTTGAGCCGTGTTCATTTTATTTCTCCTGGACAAGTGGTGCGAACGTCGACGCCTGAACGGGAACCCCCCATGCTGCACAGACCTGAACCAGATCTTCAGCCTCTACAGCATCCGTGGGTTTGTGTAGCTTGTGTTGAAGCTGTGGTGCATCGGGTCGTAACAGGCCGATCACGGTCTCGACGGGAGCACACCCTTCTTCGAGACATGCCAGCTCGGTGATGGTGAGCGTCGCATTATCGGAGAGGTTCAGCGCTTCGCGCAAGGCCTGCTTGATCTGCCGAACCCGCTTGAGGTTGGGGCGTCGTCGCGGTGTGCCGATCAACATGCGTTCTCTCCTTCCTTCGAGATAGCGAGACCTGCCCGGATGAGCCACGGCCGCGAGAGCCCTTCTGCCGTCGGCCCATCAAAGAGCAGCTGGCGGTCTCGCAGTAAAACGACGCGTGTAGCCTGTGGGGGCAGCGTATGAAGGTCGTGGGTCGCCCAGATACATGCCGCCCGTGTCCGGCGAACCGTCTCTGCAACGAGCACGCGCAGCTCATGGGCGGCGACGGGATCGAGCCCAGCCGTGGGCTCGTCGAGGAGCAGCAGCGCGGGCTCGAGCACCAGCAGGCCGGCGAGCGCGACACGCCGCTGCTCTCCAAAGCTGAGCTGGTGGCATGGACGCTCCAGCAGATGGTCAATGTGCAACGCCTTCGCCACTTCGCGGGATCGACGACGCGTTTCCGCGGCGTCTACGTTTCGACGAAGCAGACCCCAGGCGATGTCTTCGGCGACGGTGCTTGCGATGAAGTGGTGCTCTGGGTTCTGGCAAAGCAGCGCGATGCGTCCGTCCAGCCGGTCGCGGAGCGTCGCGCGGGGGGGGATGAACGTACCCAGGCGCGTCATCGTCCCGTGCGCAGGGGCGTCGAGCCCCGCGAGCAGACGCAACAACGTTGATTTCCCGGCCCCGCTGGGGCCACACAGCAGCAGCCACTCCCCCGCGTCGACACGAAGATGGAGCCGCTCAAGCACAGGCTCCCCACCGCGCGCGATGGTGACATCGTCGAGGTGGATGCCCTCGGGAGCGGTGGATGCGGCGCGCGGCGCGCTGCGGATCATGGCATTTTCCTCTGCTTGTTCGAGACGCAGGAAGGCATTCAGCGCGCCCTCGCCGAGCAGCGGCCCCCAGGTGGTCAGGGGCAGGCGCGGTGAGCCCAGCCGGAGGTAGGCCGCGTCGCGCCGCTGGACCCACTCACGCTGGGTGAGAATTCCGTGCATGAGCGCGTGATCAAGGTTGGCCACGGCGCCTTCAGGAACCCGAAGCCAGCGCAGGAGCCGACGCAGCGACGCCCAGTCCACCTGGGTGCCAAGCCAGAGGACCCAGACCACCCCACACAAGACCCGGGCGCTCGTCTCAACGATGGCGTCCGCGTTGGAATTCAGCGCGACCCCACCAAGCATCGCGAGGCCCACGAGCGCGACCGTCCACGCCAGGACGGGCGCGATCCGCCCGCGCCCACGGGTGCGCGCGAGCAGGAGCAACATCGCGCCGCTCCCGACGCCGATCAGAGACCACGTGCTGCTGCGTGCGCCTGCGTTGACGATCAGCACGCTGCAGGTCAGCGCGACGGCTGATGCGGCAACCCACAGCGGTTGACGACGCTCGAAGAACAAGGCGTGCTCAGCGTGGAAGTGCACCGTGCTCTCCTCCGAACAGCCGCTCCCAGCTTCGCCCCGCCAGAAATCCCAACCCGAAGAGGATAAGGATCGTCATCGCGAGTCCCATCTCCCCCTGGCTCAGGTCGACGATGCTCTCTGTTGGCGGGCGCCCCGCTCCTTCTGCGGTCGCACCGAACACGGTCCCGTCGATCCCTTCATAGGCACATCCGGACAGGCCGATCATCAACAACAGGCCCACGATGGAGGTGTCGCGTATGGGGCCGGCGCGGAACGTGCGGAGCGCTTTCGGAAGAAGATCGGGCCGCCGTGTCGCCAGCAGCCGTACAATGCCGACAGAGGCGATGGCTTCGAGCACCGACAGGGGAACCTGAACCGGGGCAAATCCGAGCAGCACCGCGCCGAAGGTCGTCGCGGGGGCGGTCACATCCGACAGCGCCATCGCGAGCACCACTGCGTCTGCGACGTATACGCTCAATCCGCCGACGCCACAGGCCACAGCAAGCCCCAACGCGCCGTTGAAACCGATCCGATGAAACACAGCCCACAGCCCAGCGGTCGTCAACGGCCCCAACAATCCAAGGGTCAGGGTGTTGCTTCCCAACGTCGTGAGCCCACCATGGGCGAAGAAGACCGCTTGCAGCAAGAGCACAAAGAAGGTCGGCCATACAATTCGGCGAACACCAACAATGAGTGAAAGGACAGGCGTGAGGCAGATATGACTGGTTGCGCCGACGACAGGGACGGGGAGCGGCAGCAGGGTGCCGGCGAACAGCAGGCTCGTCGCCCCCGCCATGATGACCGAGGACGACGGCGTGTCACGCACCTGTTGCTCACCCCGAAGGCTCCACAACACCGCCGGCGCCGCCAGGGCGCTCCATACGATGGCCTGGTTGAGCGGGAGCATGCCCTCTGCCAGATGCATCAGCGCTCCATCCCAGATGGCGGCACACGCCCCAGGATGCTCGCTCGGAGCCCCTGGGGCCGCAGCTTCCGTGGCATCAATCCGTCTGCGGACTCGATGTAGAGCGAAACGCACGCCATAATCTCACGGACGCTCTGTCCCAGGCGTTGATCCCCGAAGAGATAGCTCCACGCTCCAGGAGACGAGAGCGCGATCCCGCAAGGCCGCGGGCATACGCTCAAGCACTGGGCGGGCTGGACGTCCACGTGCTGGCCCAACGGGCTCTCATGAAACAGGTCACGAAGCTGCTGATAAAGCTTAAAGCCAGGGCGCTCCTCTCGTGGTTCACGCGGAGAACCAGGCTCTCGACAGGATACGCATACGTGAAGGACAGATGGCCGCGCGTTTGGATGGGATGCCGACATCTCTGGAGGAGATTCTTTCGATGGAGCCGAAGCAGGCCGTGCCTGTTCGACACGCTGCCGGAGTCGGGTCATCACCCGAAGATCACTGGGACGCTGTGATGGACGCTCCTCGATTATCCGGAGAAGGGCTTCACAGTCTGCGATACTCAGTCTCGGCATCTGTTCGTTGCTCCTTGGATATCCGCCAGGTTTTCGGTCGCGTCACTCATGCTGGCGCCGCCGTGTGTCGGAGATCCAGACACGTCGAATGTGTTGCAGGAGCCGCTGTGGGCCGTCGACGATTGAGCGGAACAGATGAGCCGCACCCTGCCAGATGGCGTATAATCGGTGTTGGACATGAGGATACGCGACGACCATGTCTTCAGCAACACTGTGGCCAAAGGGCAGCCCGCCTGGAAACGATTTCTCCGCCGGCCAGGGGAACGGATGGACGAGTTGAGCCCACTGCTCCGGGTGGGCGCGCTCTGCTTCTGTGAGGAGGCATGCATCGAAGGCGCTTCGGATGGCCGCTTCGTTAAGATCAACCCCGATGATCACGATCTCCTGCTTTCGGTCTCCGTACACCGGGTGCCACATCGACTGGAGGCGCTTGTGGAACGCCGGGTCGTCCGGCCGGCGGTGTGGCGGAATCGCTGCCCACCAGAACCCTGCGGCGCCCGTCTCCCGCGTGCCCCCAGCGAGCTGGAAGGCGCCCGTGTGGTCTGGTCGTGAAGCCAACCAGAACCGGCCCTTGGCCCGGATCACGCCCGGCCAGGGTTTCCGCAACAATGCGTGGAATCGCTCGGGGTGGAAGGGGTGGCGCGTCCGGTAGACAAAGCTTGAGATCCCGTAGGCTTCGGTCTCAGGAGTATGTGTGCCGAGAAGCTCCTGGACCCACGCAGGCCGCCGCTGGGCCGCTTCCATGTCGAACCGGCCCGTGCCGAGCACCGAAGCCAGCGGCACGCGTCCCCGCTCGCTCCGTATCAGGTGTGCGTCCGGGTTGATCGCCCGAACGGTGGCTTCGACCCGGTGAAGCGCGTCCTCGCTGACCAGATCGGTCTTGTTCACCACCACCACATCGGCGAACTCGACCTGCTCGGTGTGCAGGGTGGCGAGGGTGCGCTCATC
>JBCBLB010000695.1:0-4994 GCA_038520555.1 Myxococcota bacterium
GATGTGAACGCCCTGGAGGTAGTAGACGAGGCTCCCTTCCTTGTCGATGGTGGGGAAGGCGCCATAGACGTATCGGTTGATGTAGACCATCAGCGGCGCGGTGAGGGCGCCGAACGGGGTGAGGAAGAGGTCGAAGAAGGCAGAGAGCCAGTGGTGCCCGAGATGCACCCCGATGAGCCTGACGGCGGGATCGAAGGGATCGGAGAGGGCGTTGATGTGAACGCCCTGGAGGTAGTAGACGAGGCTCCCTTCCTTGTCGATGGTGGGGAAGGCGCCATAGACGTATCGGTTGATGTAGACCATCAGCGGCGCGGTGAGGGCGCAGACCTGCCCGGCGATGAGGAGCAGCGCGCGGAGACCTTCGGGGAGAGTTCGGGCGAAGCTGCCCGCCGAGAGCAGGGCGCCGACGCCGATGCAGATTCCATAGGCGAGGGGGTCATCGGCGATCTGGACGGGCGCGATGATCTGTCTTGGGTCTGGGGGTGGTCCATACATGGTTGCGCTAGGTTAGCGTGCTCTCATGGATGAGGTCGCCCAGTCGTTGTTGGAATGGTATGACGCCCATCGCCGCTCGCTGCCGTGGCGGGATGAGGTCAGCCCGTATCGAACCTGGATATCGGAGGTGATGCTCCAGCAGACGCGTGTGGAGACGGTGCTTCCGTACTTTGCCCGGTTCATGGAGCGGTTTCCCACGGTCCAGGCGCTGGCGGCGGCGCCGCAGGACGATGTGCTGTCGATGTGGTCTGGGCTTGGGTACTACTCCCGGGCCCGAAATATGCACTCGGCGGCGCAGAAGATCGTCGAGCTGGGCGCCTTCCCGAAGACCCTCGAAGGGGTCCGCGCGCTTCCTGGCGTGGGGGAGTATATGGCGGGGGCGATAGGCTCTATCGCCCTGGGTTTGGATGTTGCCGCGGTGGACGGCAACCTCCATCGGGTGCTCAGCCGGATCCACGCCGATGAAGGCGATCGGAAGGTGATGTGGACCCATGCGCGCGCGCACATTCCCAAAGGCCGCGCTGGGGACTACAACCAGGCGCTGATGGACATCGGCTCGCAGATCTGCAAGCCGAAGAACCCGCGTTGCCCGGTCTGTCCGCTGAAGGCCCACTGCGCGGCCTTCGAAGCCGGTGAGCCGACGCGGTATCCGAAGAAGGCAAAGAAGAAGGTCGTCCCCAAACGGCAGGCGGTGTGTGCTGCGATGTGGAAGGATGGACAGCTTCTGATGGTCCGCCGACCGGCTCAGGGCTTGTATGGTGGGCTGTATGAATTGCCCGGTGACATGTTGTTGGAGAATGAGGCGCCCGCAGCGGGGCTGACCCGCGCGCTCCAGGCGCGGCTCGGGCTCAGCACGATCACGATCAAGTCGATGCTTGGGGACGTCCGACACACGCTCACCCATATGAAGTTGACGCTCCATGTCCTCCTGGTCGAGGCAACCGGTGAGATTGCGCTGAGCCATTATACCGATCACCGCTGGATCTCCCCGGATGGGTTGGGGGATGAGGACGTCGGATTGTCGACGCTTGCGGTGAAGGCGGTTGGGGTGGCCCGAGAGCCGCCACCCCTTCAGCAGGGGCTCTTCTGAGGGCGGCTCGCGGTTACGATTCGGGTTCGAAGCGGGTCAGGGCCTGTGCCATGGCCTGCTCAGCGGCGTTGAGGGCGATCTCATCGTAGCTGTCGAGGGTGACGGTGACCGTATAGGGTTTGCTGTCGAACCGTGGATAGCTGCCGATTGAGACGTCAGGGTGGTTGTGGACGAGCAATCGCAGCCGGGCAGCGATGTCGGTCTCAGACTCCGCGGTGACGAAGCGGCGGCTGTGCTTGTGTCGACCGGAGAACCGATGGGAGACGGCGTTGAACTTCTTCTGGAAGATTCGCGGTACGCCGGGAAAGATGCAGACGTTGTGGACCACGATCTGTGGGAAGTACAGGTCCTCTTCCTCCCAGAGGATGGCCCCGTCGGGGACCTCTGCCATTCGCAGGACGTCCTCGTTGATGGGCCCTTCGAAGCGGGTGCGGATGATGTGTTCGAGGGTGGGGTGGCGGACCATCGAGACCCCGAAGGCCTGCGCCACCCCTTTCATGGTGAGGTCGTCGTGGGTGGGGCCGACGCCGCCGGTGGTGAAGACGTGATCGACCCGGCCGCTCCAGGTGCGAACGTTGTCCGCGATGTCATCGAGCTGATCTGAGATGATGCTCAGCCGCTTCAGCGACAGGCCAAGCTCACGGCACCGCTGGATGAGCCAAGGAGAGTTTTCATCGATGAACTTTCCGCTGAGAATTTCATCGCCGATAATCAGTGCTGCTGCGGTCGCCATAGAGGACCTATAGCCCAGATGAGCCGCCTCGCTGCGCCGATGCGATGCGCCCTGGTTCGGGGAGGGGAGCAGCGGTGAGGTTATCAATTTGGTTGCGATGGAATACTTCGGAAAGGGAACGGCTTTCTAAAAACACTCGGTGAAATCGATATCGTAGAAGAGTGTGCAGGGAAAGTGTGCAGGATCAGAGATCGGTCCAGCCGATGAGATCATCCCAGGCATCATCGGCTGCTTTCGCGACAGAAGCGGAGGTTCTCTGGATCCGCGTCGACGCTGAGTGCTTCACGATGAAGCGGCGCCGGCATCGTAGGCACGCGGCAGTGCCACCGTGATCGTAGATCCGAACGCTCTGAGCCTCTCCGCAGTGCGGACATTCTTGATTCATGCTTCTTTCTCCTTGGGAGTTGGTTGTTCGATGGATGTGTGCACGCGGCCCAGGACCTCGGCGGCGGCCTGGAGGTTCTCCCCGACGACGCCGGCATAGGTGGAGAGCCCCTCGGCGTATTTGTGGCCCATCTGCCCCTCGTACGCCTTCGGGTCGGTCCCTGCAGCGATGAGGTGGGTGCTGGCGAGGCGGCGGAGCCCATGGGGGGTGAAGCGCTCGACCCCGGCCCGTCTGCAGGCGACCTTCAAACGCAGTTCGAAGCTCTTCTCGGGGCATGACACCGGCCAGAACGCTGTGCCAATGCGTTCTGCCCGCCAGACTTCCATCACCTCACCAAGGGGCCCGCTGATGGGGACGATCCGCGCTCCGGTCTTTCCGTCCAGTCGAAGCCGCGCATGATCGAAGCGGGCGTTTTTGATCTGACAGATCCTGTCTCTCGTCCACCCCATCATCTGGGCAAGCTCTTCACCCTGGGCTCGAACCTCTGGATCACCGTGCTGAAGAAGCGGCATAATCCGCGCCTGTTCCGCGGTGAGGCCCTTGTGGAGCCGGATGACGTTGCTCGCCTTCATCTGGAGATGATCCCAGGTCAGCGAGGCGACCTCGCCGGTGCGGGCGCCGGTGTACCGAAGCACGTCCAGATAGACGCCCGCCCAGTCGCCGAGCTGGGCGCGGACCTGCTCGACCTCCGCAGCCGACGGTGTGCGATGGTTGTAGACGTAGCCCTTGATCCTGGGCATCTCGACCGGGGGGAGGTCGACGGCGGCGCAGTAGCCCCGCGCCCGCCCCCACCGCCAGGCGGCCCGCAGCACCGCATACCGATCCTGGATGCTCCGCGGCGCACCCCCGGCGGCGTCCATCTCGTCGATCCAGTCCTGAAGGGTCGCGAGCCGAAAGCCGGTGAGGGGGTGGTCATCGAGCGGTCGGAGGTGCGCGCGGATCTGGGTGTACAGCGTCACCGTCGAGTCGGTGATGCGCCCGAGTTTGGCGCGCTTGCGTTGATGGGTGAGCCACAACGCCAGCAGCGTCCTCATATTTTGCTTGCCCTTCGGCTGCTGCTGCTGTGGCTGCTGCTTCCATCCTCCACGCTCGGCGAGGTCCCGCAGACGGTCAGCCATCTCACGCCGCGTGTAGCGACCGCCGGCGCCCTTGACGTTGTGCTGGGTGGGGCCCTCGTGGTACGCGACGCGCCAGGCCCACCGCTCGTCGCCCGCCAGAGGCTTGCGGTGCGCGTAGGCTTTCAGTTGCCCTTCTGACAGCGGCTTGGGTCTTTTGGGTTTGGGTCTCTTCATCAGGCTCTCCTGCCCGCTGTCGGGTTCAGAGTGCAGCGGGCAGGGGCCATTCTGCATCACAGCAGGTCCGGGTCAATGTCGTCGAGCGTCATCGCTACCAGGCCATCTCCGGGTCCAGCGCGCATCACCGCGGCAGCGGCAGCGGGTCCTACGGTCTTAGCGAGGTCTTTGATGCGCTCCATATCGGCGCTCCAAACCATGAGCGTGCCGTCCAGGTCCTGGACGATGCCTGCCTTGATCAGTAGCGGCAGACCGGCGATCGGATTGTTTGGGGTGGGCTTGCGCTTGCCGCGAGGCAGCAGCGCGATGGCCTCGGGGATCGTCAGCCACCGCGGCACACCAGTCAGACTGGCGAGAATGTCTGCCCGCTTTCGTGCGACACCCATCAGGGTTCATCCTCCCAGTCCAGAAGCGGCGTGTCCGCCGACAGGTACAGCGGGTGCTTCGGCTGCCCGTCCTGGGTCAGTCCGAAGCACTTCAGCGTCATCCCGTGGTCGCGGAGGTCCTCGATCATGACGTCCGCGGCGTGCTTCAATGCTTGTTTGTGCGCCTTCCGTCCTGCCTGCCCTGCGCCCCAGCACAGGATGGCGGTGTCCGCCCGCGCGCAGGCCGCCGCGATGGCCTCCTGAAACAACTCCGCCCCGCAGAGCCGCTCCGTCTTCGGCGCTGCCCACAGGTCCCTGGGCTCGGTCGCCCGCAGGGTGAACAGGTTGATCACCTGGATCTCGCCGCAGCCCTCGCGCATCGCGAAGTTCACCATGCGTCGGATGGTCGGATCGTCCTGGTGGGCGTCGGCGGTGCTCGGATTCAGGCCGACGAAGACGATCGCCTTCTCCAACGTCTGGGCCCAGACGCGCCAGAGGCGGGTGCGGTGGGCGCCGTCTGAGGTGAGGGTGGCGCCCGAGCGCGGGATCTCTCGCTGATCGTTGTACCAGCGCAGGCGCTCGCCGATGCCCAGACCCGTGAGGGGCTGCTGGACCACCCACCCCTTCTCCTTCA
>JBCBLB010000526.1:0-7049 GCA_038520555.1 Myxococcota bacterium
GCCGGCGATGGGGCGGTGAGGGCGTTCGTCGCCACCGATCAACCCGACCTTGATGAGCGGCCGCTGCTGCACCAGATGAACCTTCGGCTCCAGAAGGAACCCATCACCGATGTCTGGCAGACCTTCCTGCGGCGGGTCGTCCTCAGGGGACGGTACAACCAGCTGTATCTCAACCTGCTCGACAGCGTGGCGTTCCCCTCGATGCCAGGGATCGCCCACAAGTCCGCGCTCTCCCAGGCCGAGGTCCGAGAGCTGATCGCGACCGCCAGGGCCTATGGTGTAGAGGTCTTCCCCGCCGTGAGCGCCCCAGGCAACGCCAGCTGGATGATCCGCGCGCACAAGGGGCTGGCTTCCAGCGGCGGCGGCGAGCAGCTCTGCCCACGAAACCCCGAAGTGCCCGAGCGGCTGGAGCGTGCATACACCGACCTGCTCCATCTGTTCGACCACCCCCGGCGGGTCCATATCGGACACGATGAGGCGAGGTGGCGGCCGGATCGGGTCGCCGGAGATGAGCGAGACCCCTTCTGCGCGGGCGTCCCCCCGCGGGTCCTGTTCGAAGAGAGCCTTCAGTGGCACATCGACTTCTTCCACCGACAAGACGCCGAGCCGGTCGCCTGGGTAGACATGCTCGTCAACGCGTGGAACGGCGGCAACGATGTCTGGCGAGCGCGCCGCGCCCTGGATCCAGAATCGGTGATCCTGGCCTCATGGGCGCAGGTGGGGGACAACGCCCAGGTGCTGCTCGACGAGGGCTTCCGCGTCCAGCGGATCCACACGGGCTACCATGACTGGCGGCGGACCGATCTTGTCGCCCTGAAGGATCGAATCTCCGGCGAAGGGCTGGGGTTGTTCTACCCGTTTCCCTGGGCAGCGTTCGGGCACCCGGCGGGGCAGCGGCCGGTCTGGTACCATTGGAGCCGTGTGCTGCTGGCCGGGGCCACCGCGTGGCGCACCGATCTGGCCGAGGCTTCGATCGCCGCGACCCTGCACCATGCCGCAGACCTGCCAGCCTACCAACCCAACCGCCGCCACCATGACAGGGGGCTTCGCCCTGTGGTGGCCATGGGCGGGACCGGATCGTTCGAGGGACGCGCGACGGTCCGGGCCGGGGGGGCTCCCCTCACCTTCGGCAGCCTGCCGCCGACGCCAGCGGTCACGCTGCACACCGCAGTGATGCTGGATCGGGCCGCGGAGCAGCGGCTGCATTCGCAGTACACCGATCCGCGGTTCGGCCCGCCGGTGCTGATGATGCGGGTGACCTATGCGGACGGTGAGATCGTCGAGGCAGGCCTGCGGTATGGGCTGGAGACCTACCGCTACGGCCCGTCCCGGACGGTGGCCAGCCTGTGGAACGCTGCTGGCGTCGACGTCGGCGATGGGCGGCGGATGTGGGAGTGGACCTGGACCAACCCGCGCCCCGATGCGCCGATTGAAGACCTGTCCGTGTTGACCCAGATCGAAGGCGCCGTCGGGCTCATCGGCTTCTGATCAGGCCGCGACGTCGAGGACGATCTTGCCCTGAACATGGCCGCCCAGCATGTATCGGAAGGCATCGCGCGCCTCATCGAGCGCAAACGAGCGATCGATGTCGACCTGCAGCGTCCCGTCCGCGAGATGCGCCGCCAACGTTCTCAGATCCTCGCTGCGATGCGCGTCATCGATCGTCAGGACCTTCCCCATTTTCCCGCTGAACAAAAACACCAGCGGAGCCAGCAGCAGCCCCTCGAAGATCTGACGGTTCTTCCCCCCGATGATGACCAACCCGCCACCCGGGCGAAGCGCGCGGCGGTATACAGCGGGGCGTCGGTGACCATTCACCGCGAAGATGGTGTCATAGGTTGAATCGTCCAACACGACGGCGCCGGCAGTGTAGTCGATGATCCGATCGACGCCATAGCGTTCTACCAGTGGGATACTCCGCGGTCCACAGACGACGGCGACGCGCGCCCCAAGGGCGACGCATAGCTGGGTGAGAACGCTCCCGACGCCACCACCCGCGCCATAAATCAGGACCGATGCGTCAGGCTGAACCCGGCCGCTGAGGCGGATTGCCTGGATGGCGGTGACGCCGGCGAGCGGCGCAGAGGCGGCCGCGGCAAACGAAAGCGCTGCGGGCATGGCGACCACCATTGCCCGCTCGACGCAGACGTAGTCGGCGAAAGCGGCGCGGCCAGCGGTAAAGGAGTCACCAAAGACCGCATCACCGACAGAGATGTCATCAACACCTTCGCCGATCGCAGCCACGACGCCAGAAAAGTCACTGCCCAACACCGGCCACTTTCGAGGCCGTAGCCAGCCGTTCTCCACCCGGGCGAGGAACGGATCCGCAGACATCAACCGCCAATCGGCGGCGTTGAGCGCCGCAGCGTGAACCCGGACGAGGACCTGGCCCGAGCCTGGAGTGGGGACGGGAAGGTCGGCGACTTCCAAGACCTCCGGTCCTCCATACCGATGATGAACGATCGCACGCATCTTTCCTCCAAAGGCGCTTTTCAAGCGGCACAGCGGGTACACCATCTCTATATAGAGTGCATCAGAGGACGGGTATATGCTCTATTGGCACAGATCGCGTGCATTTATGCACGCAACAAACCGGTGAGGGGCCACGTGGACTGGGACGACTATCGATTCCTGCTGGCCGTGGGTCGCGCAGGCACGCTGAGCCGTGCATCGAAAGCGCTGGGGGTCGTTCGAACAACGGTCGGGCGGCGGCTGGAGCGGATGGAGTCATCCCTTGGGGTGCGCTTGTTCGACCGGACACCGGACGGGTTCATCCCGACCACTGCGGGGGAAGATCTGATCGAGACCGCAACGTCGATGGAGGCGGAGCTGCACGCCGCTGAGGCCCGGGTGATGGGTCGGGACGCGGCGCTGCGGGGGGCGCTTCGGGTGTCTTCGTTGGACTTTATTATCGAGCACTACATCGACGTGTTCCATACCTTTATCAACCGTTATCCAGGCATTTCGCTCACCATCTGCGCCGATCAGGAGCGAATCTCGCTGCGACGTCGGGAAGCGGACGTGGTCCTCCGGCTCCAGGACACGCCGGCGGAGCATCTGGTGGGGCGCCGACTCCGCACCATGTCGTTCGTGCCCTGCGCGAGCCGCGCGCTGATGGCCCGGGTGGGCGATGACGCGCCCCTGAGCGCTTATCCCTGGGTGGGCGACGATTTGCGCTCACCGGACGCGTTCATCGACAAGTGGCTCTCGATACATGCTCCGAACGCAAAGGTTGTGCTGCGTTACAACAACTACCCGGTGCTGCGCGCTGCCGTAAAAACCGGGATCGGCGTCCATTTTCTGCCACGGGTGGAGATCGAAAAGGATCCGGAATTGGTCGAGGTGTCCACTGACATCCCGCCGATCACCCGTGGCTTATGGGGCCTGACGCTGGCAGAGCTGAAAACGAATACACGGGTCCGTGCATTTCTATCCCATGCCTGGGAGATGCTTGGCGAACGGTAATCAATCGTCAGGGAACCGTTGACAATCTCCATATCACAGGTTCCAGTTCTCTTCTGCATGTCAACCCAGACGGCTCACTGGGCAGCACCTTCCAAATCCACAGCGGAGGCGTTCCCTTCCTCGGTTTTGCTCCTGGCGATGCAGACTTCGGGGCTATGCTCGGCATCGAAGGGGTCTCTGAGGGAGAGATCTTGCCGACGGTGGAGTTTTCATGGACGTGTGGCGGGGGGCCTGGCGTGCCGACCCACACCCCATATCCAGGCAGTGACGCCTACCATCTCGATCTGAACATGTATGGCCTGCCAGTCGATCTGGTCCTGTTCGTCAACTGGTCCAACCAGATGATGGTCATCGCGCCGATGGGACGGGTTGTGGATGGCGCGTTCACCCCCTTCAACAACCACGGAGACTTCGACGGCAACCTCTTCATCCTCGGGAACACGAGCGACCAGGGAAATATCCAGCAAGATCCGTCTGGAAACGCCGTGTTGACTGGGATCACTGTCGAGAGCGACGCCATCGGGACCGTGACCATTCCCACCGCGATCCTGGCGCCGATGTGACGTCTTCGATGTGATCGATGGATCACATCGAAGGTCCGGGTGCATCAGAGGTTGGCGATGATGGCGTCGCGGGCCTGATCGGCGGCGGTGTCGCCGCCCATGTCCGCGGTGCGCAGGCCGGCTTCGAGGGCCGCCCGCATGGCCTGGTCGATCCGAGCCGCGGCGGCCTTCTCACCGAGGTGTTCGAGCATGAGCAGGGCGGTCCGCAGCATAGGGATGGGGTTGGCCTTGTTGGCGCCGACGAGGTCCGGGGCGTTGCCGTGGGGGTTCTCGAACATGGCGATCCCGCCGCCGTGGCTGGCCGAGGGGCTGGCCGTGATGCCGCCCGCGAGTCCGGAGCACAGGTCCGAGATGATGTCTCCGAACAGGTTGAGGGTCAGCAGGACATCGAAGTCGTGAGGGTTTCTGACCAGCCGCATACACAGGGCATCGACGATGACGTCGTTGGTCTCGATGTCCGGATAGGACTCTGCGACCTGACGGGCGACGCGGACGAACATCCCATCGGACTTCTTCATGATGTTCGACTTGTGGACGATGGTGACCTTACGACGGCCACGGCGTCGGGCGATGTCATAGCCCAGCCGGGCGATGCGCTCGCAGGCGTCCCGGGTCGTGACCTTGACCGCCTCGAAGACGTTGTTGGTGACGGCGTGCTCGAAGCCGGAGTAGATGTCTTCGCTGGTCTCCCGGATGACGATCAGGTCGACGCCGGGGAAGCGGGTCTGGACCGTCGGCAGGGCGAGGACGGGGCGGATGGTGGCCCACAGGCCCAGCTCCTTGCGAAGGACGACGGTCGCGGGCAGCTGCCCGGAGACCCGCTGGGCGTTGACCTTGGCCTTCAAGATGACCCGGTTCTTTCGACACGAGGCGAGGACGTCGTCGGTGACGCCTGTCGCGAGGGACTGCTCATCCCAGCGGATGTCGACGCCGGCGGCGGCGATGATCTGCTGAACGGCGGCGCAGGTCTCGGGGCCGATCCAGTCGCCAGAGATGAGGGTGACGGGGTGTGCCATGGGTGCGCTCCTAGCTCAGCTTGTCGATGATGGCGTCGGTGAATTCGGCAGTGTCGGCGCTCCCGCCGAGGTCACCGGTCAGGTGCTTTCCTTCTTCGAGGACGTCGAAGATGGCGCGCTCGATGCGGTCCATCAGGGTGCGCTCGCCGACGTACTCAAGCATCAGCAGCGCAGAGTTGAGGACGGCGAGGGGGTTGGCGATGCCTTTGCCGGCGATGTCGGGCGCGGTGCCGTGGACCGCCTCAAAGACCGCGAGGCCATCCCCGATGTTGGCGCCGGGCACCACGCCGAGGCCGCCCACCAGCCCGGCGGCGAGGTCGGAGAGGATGTCCCCATACAGGTTCTGCAGGAGCAGGACGTCGTAGCGGGTCGGGTCCTGGGCCATCTCGAAGGCGAGGTTATCGAGCGGCATATCGCGCTTCTCAATAAAGGGATACTCTGCGCCGATCGAGTAGAAGGCGTCGAGGAAGGCGCCGTCGGCCATGGGGACGACGGGGGCCTTATGGCAGCAGACGACCTGTCGGCGGCCCTTGTTGCGGGCATACTCAAAGGCCCACCGGGCGATGCGTTCGCCCGCCTTGCGGGTGGAGACCTTCAGGGTGAGCACGGTGCCGGGGGTGACTTCGTGCTCGATGCCGGAGTACAGCCCCTCGGTGTTTTCGCGCAGCACGACTGTGTCGACGTTGTCGTAGGGGGTCTTGATGCCGGGCAGCGTCTTCACCGGCCGCAGGCCGACATACAAATTCAGCGCCTTGCGCAGGGAGACGTTGGCGGACTGGAAGCCCTTGCCCTTGGGCGTCATCAGCGGCCCCTTGAGCCCGAGCCGGTTGCGGCGGATGCTCTGGAGCGTCACCTCCGGCATCGGCTGTCCATACTGTTCGACGGCGGCGAGCCCGGCGGGGGCCTCTTCCCACTCGATGGGTGCGCCAGCGGCTTCGAGGATCCGGGTGGTCGCGCCAGTGACCTCTGGCCCGATCCCGTCCCCCTTCAACAGGGTCACACGATATTTCATTCAATCATCCAGTTCGGTGGTGGAGGGAGGGAGCGCCTCCTATTCTACCGCCCGAACTTCAACCACCTCTATCGCGCAGGGCAGCGGCCCATGCTGCAAGACGATGACCTGATCGGCCGCCGCCTGCATCCGCTCTGCTGGAAGGGTCTGCTCCCCGATAATGCGCAGCTCCGTGGTCTCCAGCAGCGCCGAGTTGGGCCGCTGCGCCACGACCTCCGCATCCAGCCGAATCGTCAACGCGCCATCGGGGTGGTCGTGGACATGGGTGCCGAGCGCACGGGCGACGTCCTTGTCCAGCTCGACCACGGCCATCGCCGCCCCGTTCTCATCGAGCTGCAGTCCCACCGACTCGACGCCCTGGCTGCCCTCCATCAGCGGCTCTTCCCCATCGAACACCGACAGGGCGCCGACCTGTGAGAGGCGGATGGGGATCTGTCGCTGCTCACGTTCGGCGTCAATGCCCGGGAGCGTCGCGGTGATCCGAAGCCGCGCGCCGTCGCGGTCGAACACCGGCTCGCCGAGGCCCATGCCCGCGACGCGGCGGCGGATGAGGGGCTGCGCCGTGTCGAAGCACTGCCCGGAGAGGGTGACGGCGATCCGGGGGCCGACCGGCGTCCCGCCCCGCCAGACCAGAAAGGCGAGAAGGCCAACCGCCGCCATCAGCAGCGCGCCGAACACCAGCGGCATGGCCATGAACATGCGCGCCGGATCGGAGCGCGCGGTGATGGGTTTGTTCGTCATCCCGCATCTCTTAGTCCCCGCGGAGCCGGTTGAACACCGTGTGTCGAGATGTGCGACAATAAGCGGGCCATTCCCAACCACAGAGGTCTATTATGGCAGATGAGGTCGTATATCACTCAGAGATCCAGCTGGTGCGTCACCGGGGGCCGCTCCGGACCGCCACCCTGCCCGCCGGGGAGCAGGTCCAATTCGGCGTCCACGGCGCCATCGCCGAACACTACGGGGTTTCCATGGACGACTTCCCGACCACCA
>JBCBLB010000790.1:0-4140 GCA_038520555.1 Myxococcota bacterium
CATAAGTCCATTCTTCAAACTCCAATGCTGATCACGCAATCCCCTGTTGATCACGCCGCCTTTTTTCTATGCAAGTTCAATGCCATCGTAATTTCAACCACTTACCACAGCACGATCGACGTTCGTCGTCGACAAACCGGGTCTTCGTCGCATCGATGTTTCAGGCCGCGAGGCGTTGGATGGCCATGGGATGCTGGTCGACGATCCACTCTAAAGAGGCGTCATTGAGTCCCAGGTCTTCTGCATACAATCGGATGATCTGGCTGATGGTGTGGCGATCTCTGGCCCGTGCCAGCTGTCGGGCGGCCTCAATGATCAGCCGGGTCTCTGGAGCGTCACGGGCCTCCAGCAGGCGCTCGCGAATGGTATTCGGCATCGACCAGTGGGTCATGATCTCACGGGTGAGCCGGTCAGACAGGTCATCATCGACGACCTGCCAGACCTGCTCGAAGCGTGCACGCCCGAAGGCGCGCGTCTTGAGAAGCTCATCGATGATATCGATGAGCGCGGGTCGACCGATGTCGAACAGCAATCCGAGCAGGAAGATGTGGTCGGGCGGCATGTTCAGCCGCTTCCCGATCAGCTCGCATCCCACCGCGGCGCCGACCGCATCACGACACAGCTGCACCCGCAGCAGCCGATGGGTGCCGACGAACATCTCCCACTTGATCAGATTGAAGACGGCGAAGTTGTGCGTCTCCATCAGCCCGATGCGTGCGACGGCTTCCTGTGAGTCATCGACCCGCCGCTCGTGGCTGCGATAGATGGGCGAGTTGGCGATCCGCATCAGCCGCGTCCGCAGCCGCCGGTCATGGTCGATCAAATCGGCGACCCGGCCCGCATCTGCGTTCGGGTTGATGTTCATCTCCATGAACGCGCTGGCCAACCCGGGCATGGCCGGCAGCCGAAAGTCCTCTGAGGTGATGACCGCCTCAATGGTTTCCAGCACCGCGTCTCGAAACCCGACATCATCCTCACAATTTGCTGCGCCGCTTCCCATCGCTCCCCTCCAGATCCCACACCAATTGAATTGGAATCCGGGGCCATGGACTTGAGGCCCATCTCCTGACAGGCCCCTTTCAGGAGCGGCGATTCTCAAGCTTCCAGTGTAGCTTCGCGGCGGTCTTGGTCAGGGTGTAGATGTGCAGCTGTCCTTCAAGGGTGGAGAGGGCCAGCATCGGCTTGTTGGCGCCCTCGACAAAGCGGACAATGTCTGCGTCGTGCTCGGGGTCGTCGAGGATGGGGAAGGGCTTGCCGTCGGGCAGCCGGACGCCCCATGCGCTGGCGGGGATGTCGGGCGTGGGCGCCTCGATGGTGAAGGCTGCCCACGCGTGGTCCCCGAACGCGGCCACGGTGACGTTTCCGATGAGCTTCTTGGGAAACAGCCGCTGGTCGATGGAGGGCTGGTTCGGCTCAAGGACGGCGGTGTTGAGGCCCGCCCGTCCTCGCTCGGCCCAGATCATCGCGACGCGGTTGCTCTTCGGGTAGCCGCAGCTGGCCGAGCTTCGGCCGGGGAAGGAGCTGGGCGCGGTCATCGGCGGGCTGTTGCGCTTCTTGCCCATGACCTTGACGACGCCGCCCTTGCTCAGGACGACGGGGTCCCGATCAGAGACGAAGCCGCGGACGTTGCTCATCCGCTCGCCGTTGATGATGTCCAGCTCCTCGTCGGTGACCTGCTGAACGAGCAGCCCCGGCCCCTCACGAGAGATGCCGAACAGAAAGAGCTGCTTGTCCTCTTCGCGCAGGATGGGTCGGACGAGGGGGGTGTAGCCCAGCCGAAGGGTTCGTTGTTGGGTGAGCTGTCCGTTCTTGTCCAGCATGCTCAGCGAGACGGTCACCCCGCCGGGGCGATCGATGAGAACGGCGACCGCGAAGCCCTTGGCGGTCGCGCACAGCGCGCGGGCGAGGATGAGGTCGAGGGGTGCGGGCAGGGGGATGGGGGTCGACTCTGGCTGACCGCTGAGCTTGCTGACCAGCACCCGCAGCCGGGCGCCGCCGGGCTCTGGGTTCTCCCAAAGGATCGCGACGCGGTCTTTGTGGACGGCGAGGTACGGGTCTTCGATGAGCAGCTGGGTGGGCGGCGGCACGTTGCGGCTGACCTGGGCGCTGAGGTCGCCTTCGACCTGGGCTTCATCGAGGGTGGCCTGGGTGAAGTCGGCCTCTGCGATGACCGCTCCGGTCAAATCCGCGCGGGTCATGTCGGTCTGGTCGAGGATGGCGCCGGTGAAGTCCGCGCCGGTGAGGTCGGCGTTGCGCAGCCGGACCGCCGAGAGGTCGGCGTCCTTGAGCACGGCGCTTTCGAGCTTGGCGCCGGTCATCTCTGCGCCGAGCAGGATGGCGTTGGTCAGATCGGCCCGGGACAGGGACGCGCCTGGCAGGTTGGCCCCCGCGAGGTTGGCGCCGATGAGCCGTGCATCGCCCAGCCGGGCCTCGCTCAGGTCTGCCTCGCGCAGGTTCGCCTTGTTGAGCACGGCCCCCTTCATCTTGGCGCCCGAGAGGTTGGCCTGCTCCAGGATGGCGTCGTCAAACTCGGCTTCGTTGAAGTTCGCCCCGGACAGGTCGGCGCTGGTCAGATCCGCCTGTCCGAGGTACGCTTCCCGCCATCGGGACTTGAGGCCGACGATCTCACGCAGGTTGGCGCCGGTGAGGTCGGCGCCCGAGAGGTTGGCCTTGACGAGGTTACACTTGGACAGGTCCGCCCCAGACAGGTCCGCCTTCTCCAGGTTCGCCCCAGACAGGTCGGCGCCAGAGATCTGGGCGTTGGCCAGATCCGCGGCGAACAGATCGACCTTGCCGCGCATCGGCCGCTGATTGTTAAACTCGGTGACCCTTCCGCTCTTCAGCAATTCGATCAAGTCCATGAGGTTCTCCGCGTGGCCGTTTCTGATCTGCAGCTCCTCAGGTCCACTGATCTCAGGACATCGATCTGGGGAGGCAGGACGGGAGCGGATAACCGGTGCACCACCGTATCCGCTCCCATCTCCGGCATCTTTTTCAACCTGTTCAGGGGGCGCCGATGTTGAGCTTGTTTATCGGGGCCCTGCTGGCGCCTGCCCTGGCCCAGCCGCCGCCGCTCGTGCTGGCCCACGAGTCGTTCACCCTGGACAACGGGCTTCGGGTGATCCTCCACCCCGATCGGCGGTCGCCGCTGTTCTCGCTGGAGGTTCGCTACACCATCGGCGCCGGCGACGAGCCCATCTCCGGGATCGCCCACCTCTTCGAGCACCTGATGTTCGAGGGCTCCAAGAACGCACCGGAGGCCGCCTACGACCGCTGGCTGGGCGCGGCCGGCGCGGTCACCAACGCCTGGACCGACCACGACGCGATGGCGTTCACGGTGGTCGGCCCGGCGCCTGCGCTGGACCTGGCGCTTTACCTGGAGGCCGATCGGATGGCCGATGTCGCCGCTGGGTTGGACGAGGACGCGCTGAGCAACCAGCTCGCGATCGTGTTCAGCGAGCGCGACCTGAACGACTCCGCGCCCGGTGGTCGCGACGCCGTCGCCCTTGCCCGGCAGCTGTACCCCGATGGCCACCCCTATCGGCGGCGGGTGCTGGGCGAGCCGGAGCGGCTCCAGGACATCACCCTCGACCAGATCGACGCCTTTGCTCAGGCGTGGCTGCAGCCCGCCAACGCCACCCTGACCCTCGGCGGCGATTTTGATCCCGACGTTGCCCGTGGGCTCATCGCGGCACGGTTCGGCGGCGTAGAGAGCCACCCGCTCCCCGCCCGACGCGACGCCCCAGAGGTTGTCCTCGAAGGCGAGGTTCGGAGTGTTCATTATGATGAGGTGACGCCGACGCTGTACCTCACCTGGCCGACGGTCCCCGCCGGTCACCCCGATGAGGCGGCCCTGGACATGCTGGCTGATCTGTTGTCGTCGGGGGAATCGAGCGTCCTGGGCGCCGCCGTTCAGACCGGACGGATCGCCGAGGCGCGGGCATGGACCGACAACCGCAGACGAGATGGGCGGCTCATCGTCCAGGTGCAGCATCCTCGGCGGTCGATGGCGCAGCTGTTGAGAGAGGTCGACCACAGGCTGGCTCGATTCCTCGACGAAGGCCCCGATCCGACCGCGCTCGCCCGCCACCAGCGTCGCTGGCGGTCGTGGGCGGTCCGGCTCGCTGAGGGTCTGGAGGA
>JBCBLB010000133.1:0-16577 GCA_038520555.1 Myxococcota bacterium
CCCCCGCCCCCACCCCCGCCCGATTGGGGGGAACAAGACGTGAGGACCAGGAACAGATTCATGGAAACCATTGTTTTGTTCATTTGATTAGTGTGCGTCTCCACTCGCGATCTGGCTACCGGGATTCGGTGAAGCCTGTGTGTCTTCAATCCCATTGAATGCAAACGGCGCTGGTCCGTCAGACCCAGCAGACACCCAACAGGAGGGGAGAGATGAAGCGAGCACTGATCGCGCTGCTGTGCCTTGGCGGTCTGACGATGATGAGCACGGATGCAGAGGCCGGCCGGTATCATCGTGGCCGTGTTCATGTTCAGGTTCGTCCCTCGGTGACCGTCGTCTCGCCGGTGGTCGCCCCTGCGACGCGTCGGGTCTGGATTCCGGCGCAGGTCGTCTTCGATCCACGGCTTCGGCGGCACGTCACGGTCCCGGGCTACTGGGAGGTGGTGCCGGTGGCCCGGACGCAGTGGGTGGCTGGGTACTACGTCGGCCGGGGACCGCACCAGCGATGGGTCCCCGGACGCTGGGTCGTGATTCGCTGAAAGATGGTGCCCCCTCTCGGTGAGGATAATTCTTCATCGGGAGGTGAACGTGGCGGATCCGGTCTGGAAGAGCCTGGTGATACAGCTCAAGGATCGCGAGAAAGAGAGCCCCTACTTGAACCGACTCCGTGCACGGTTGGATGTCACGATGGGTCATGGTTCGTTGGAGCAGGAGATCCTGAGCGAGATGGCCGCAGCCCTGGGGCGAGCCGGGGAGAAGGTCGACTACAACCTGCTCCGCTTGGAGCTCGCGGATGAGGCGATCGCGAAGGCGAGCAGCCCGGTTGAGCGGCGCCGGAAGATTCAGGCATACAACAAGATCCGAGAGGATGCCCTGCGGGCCCGATGGGAGCTGAAGGTACACCGAGAGGCGCTCGGCTTCGTGCGGAACCGTCAGCTTGAGGAGCTATACCCGGTGCCGCCCCGCCGTCGGATGGAGAGCTGAGGGAAAGCCCTGCGGCGTCCCATCATGCACGCTAAGGGTATGTTGTGAATCGCTTGATCATTCTGAGTATTGTGGGCGGCGGTCTAACGATGTTGGGATGCCACCATCGACGGACGGCGAGCAGTGATGGGCTCTCCGGTCCCACTTCCACAGAGATTTCGCTGATGCGCACGGCGGAGAACGGCGAACGCATCTACATCGAGGCGGATCTTGGCGATGGCGTCCCTCGCTTCTTCATGGTCGACACCGGCTCCTCGGTAACGACGCTGACCCGAGATGTTGCGGAGTCGCTTGAGCTACAGCTGACCCAGAAGGGCGGCTGGCTGACCGGCATCTCTGGGCGGTCGCCTCACATCGCCGGCGTGATCGATGAAGTGCGGCTCGGACGGTTCGTCCTCGAAGATGTTGAGGTCGCGGTGGACGTCGTGGGCGTCCCCCAGTCCGCGGGGGCGGTCCCCCTGGCCGGGTTGATGGGAAACAATGTCTGGCAACACTTCGTCTTAGAGCTGGACTATCCAGCCGGCGTCATGGCCCTGCACAGGCCCGGCGGCGTCGAGATGCCTGAAACCTCGACGCCCATCGTCTTCGACGGTCAGCACATCAACACCTCCGCGATCATTGAGATCAAGGATGACGACGAGATCATCAACCAGCCCCTGGTCACCAAGGTCGACACCGGCGCGGGGGGGCTGCTCCTTTCGGGCTCAGCGGGGGAACAGCTCGATGCCATCGCCTCGTATGGGGTGGAGCCGATCTTCGGCATCGGAAGCGGCGACGACCTCCCCTTGAGCAACTTCCTGCGGGAGACGCGCCGGCTGAACGTCGGCGCCATCAACATCGGCGGCGCACGCATCGAGCGCGACCTGCACGCCACCCTCCTGGAGCTTCAGCCCAATCAGAGCATGGGCAACCTGCTCGGCCACAACGTCCTGGACGGCTATCGGGTCCTGTTCGACTACCGGGGTCAGAAGATGGCCCTCATCCCATCACAGCGGACCGCCGCCGTCCCCAATATCCACCATCGGTACCTCGCCTGGCTTAAAAAGCAACGGGACACCCAGGATATCGTCTATCAAAAGATCGACGTCAGCATCTGGACCGATCAGCTCGATGAAGCCCGGGATCTGCTGGAGACCTACCACCGGCGAAACCCCGAAGACGCCCGCGCGACGGTCATGTTGTCCCGATTCCTCCGTCATGACGGGGACATCGACGGGGCGATGGCGCTGACGGAGTCCTTATCGATCGAAGATCAGGTCAAATTCGGCGCGATCGTGGGACTGGTGAACAGCCTGTGGCTATCGGGCGATACACAGAAGGGCCTTGAGGTTGCACAGACCGCCGTCCGCGCACAGCCGGAGCGTTCGCTGTCCTGGCTGGCCCTGGCAGACGCACGGCGCGCGACCGGTGATCTCATCGGAGCACGGGCAGCGCTCAAGCAGGTCAACCTGCTCGAACAGAACCCAGACGGCCACCTGCTCCGACGCGCATGGGTCGCCTCGGAAGAGGGCGATCACTACGCTGCATTGACGCATATCCGGCGGCTGATCCAGCTGTACCCCAACGGCGCTGTCGCCCCCTGGTTCTATGCGATGCAGGTAGAGGGCACCCCGCAGACCGATCTGTTTCTGGAAGATGTCGAGCGGGCGTTGAACCGCCTTCACCCTGGTGATGGACCGCTCGACTTCCTGGCCGGTGCCTACCAGGTCGTTGGCGCGGACTCGGTCGCTGATCGGCTCATGAACGAGGGGCTGGATCGGGACTGTGTGCTGATGGAAGATCCCGACAGCCGGGAGAACTGCGAAGCCTGGTACCACGCCCTCACCCACCAGCAGCTCGACAAGGCGTATGCCCTGATCGCACAGGCCGTTGAGAACCAACCGAACCGCTCCGAGTTTTTGGACACCCTGGCGGTCGTTCAAGAAGCACGGGGCGAGATCAAACAGGCCAGCGACGCCGCCTGGCAGGCAGCGATCCTCTCCCCCGACGACGTCTATATGCTGTGGCAGGCGGCGCGGTTGCAGCGGGCAGCGCTGGCAGACGGAAGCTGAACGCGCCTCCGGCGCCATCTTTCTCGCGAAGTGAAAAACAGTTGGGGGGGGGTGTAACCGTTCCGGGATAGGCGACATATTCATCCGGTGTTGACCCCAGATGTAGGGCCGACCGGCGCGCCCTCCAGGAGAAGGTTTCATGCTCTGGCTGCTCTTGACCGCTTGTGGACAGTATCTCGAAGCGGGAGAAGCGTTAAACGATCCGCTGGTCACCGGTGAATGTGATCAGATCAGCGCTGACGTCGACCTGCCGGGTCGGGAAGAGCTGGAGACGGCGACGACGCTCGGCTACTACGGGCTCAGCGGCCTCCTCACCGCCCACACTCAGCTCGACGACTGGAACGGCGGCCAGATGCGCGTCGTAGACTACAACGCGTTCATCAACACCCCTGACGCGGGCACGACCCTGGCGGACACCCTCTCCAACATGAGCGCGGTCGACCCCCTGGCCCTGGAGAGCGAGGCCGAGGCGTATGCGTTCTGGCTCAACCTGTACAACGTCTGGACCCTCCAGGCCGCGGTCAACCAGATCCAGATCGATGAGAGCTGGGTTGGCGCCAGCGCGAGCACCTGGAACGGGGAAGAGACCGGGGTCCCGTTCGTGATGTTTACGACGCGGTTCGTCCAGGTCGGCGGCCTGGAGCTGAGCTTGAATGAAGTGGAGCACGGGGTCATGCGCGGCTACCTGCCCCCTGAAGACTACGCCGATGAACCGGAAGTGTTGGAGACGTTGCAGTCATGGCATGATGCGCTGTGGAAGGGGAGCGCGCCCGACGCCCTGCTGCATGTGGGCATCAACTGCGCCTCCCGAAGCTGCCCGGACATCGGCGCGACGGCGTTCACCGCAGAGAACGTCTATGAGATGCTCGACCAGAACGCCCGGGACTTCATCAAGCACCCGGGCAAGGGCGCCGGCCCCGACGGCATCAGCACCCTGTTCAACTGGTTCCGGGGGGACTTCAACGCGACCTTCGGGAGCGTCGAAGCCTTCATCCAGACCTATCGTGAGGGCGGTGACGCCGGGGTCAACTACGACGTCTATCTGGAATACGATTGGGAGCAGAACGCCCCCTGAGCCCATCGTTTACAGCCGCGCGTCGTATGGGGGGTTTTCGAACCCCGGTTCTTCGAGGATTCGACGCACCTTCCGCATCAGCGGCTTGAGCGAGCGGTGGGTGACCGCCCGGTTGGCGTCCTGAACCGAAAACCAGGACACCTCCACGATGCCTTCTCGACGAGACGGTTCAAAGGCATCGACGAGTTCGGGCGTATCCATCAGATACAGATACAGCGTCTTGAGCCGGGGCTCGCCTTGAGGGGTGTAGAAGCCAAACCGCACGGCGCCCAGATCACATCGAATCCGCAGGTCGAGGGGGTAGCCCATCTCCTCCTGCACTTCACGCATTGCGGCCACATGTGGCGATTCCCCAGGCTCAAGCTTCCCCTTGGCGATCTCCCAGGTGGCGGAGTGCGAGCGGCGGACCCGAATCAACGCCAGCTTCGGGCTTCCGTTGAGCATACAGATGGGAATGCCACCGGCAGAGATCTGTTCAGCGAACCCCTGTCGTAAGTTGAGGATGTGCCGCGTGGGAACCGAACGGCACTGCCACAACCCATGACGGTTTCGTTCAAACCGGCACCCATCCCGGCGCGCGCGGGCGACGTCGATGTAGAGCACCTGCGGCCGGTCATTCTGCCGATGGGCGACCTGCCACGCCTGGGCTTCGGATCGAGACAGGTACACCGGCCGTCCCCCCGCGACTTCGAGGACGCCTGAGTCAGACGCGCGCCCAGCCCGGTTCCGGGTGGTGGCATGGTAGAGAATGTCCGGCGGGGAGCTGCCCGTGCGCCGGGGTCTCTGGGGGCGACGTTGCGTTTGTTTCTTCTTCATTGCGGTGGGTCCACGACCCTTCTCCACAACGCGTCGGCGCTCTGTGCCGAACGATGAGCGGAAACACACAGCCACTGCCACCGCGCAAGGCGGTCGTCTGGGGCAGGATCCCCGGGCAGTTCGATGGGATGGCGCGCATCGCTGGTGAACCGCCCGCCGAGGAAGCGGAAGATCTCCAGCAGGCTCTGCGATGCATCCCCGTTGCCGTCCGTCGCCCCGAGCGCAGCAGAGAGCCCGACCGCGACTGCGTCCATCGATGGGAGCAGGGGGGCGAGCATCCCTTGCGGGGGGAGACCGGCGAGGTGGCTATACACTTCGGTGAGCGCACAGAGGAGCTGTCCATATCGTTCTCCCTGGTCAACCATCCCCTCAACCCAGGCCTCAACCGGGTCACGCACGCCGAGCCGCAACCGATCGAGCAGCATCTGCATCCGGCCATCCTGGCGCATCTGGAGCAGAGACTCGAGGTTGAATTCAGCGGACAGCGGATCCGGGAGGGACTCTGGGGACTGGTCAAGATATCGGGTCACCGAGTTCCCCCGCCCGCCGGTCATCTCCCGACCGGCGCGCAGGGCGAGGGCCAGGCGCATCAGCGGGGCGGTGGGGCTGGCGAACAGCAGCTCGAGCACGGCGGGTTCGGGTGAACAGCCGAGGGCATCCATCGCCACCCGCATCTTCCGCCCCAGCTCACGTGCCTGGGGGTCCCGAGCACGGCATAGCGCGACGAATTCGCGGGTTGCGGGATGATGACCGCCGCCGGTCCGGTCAACCGGGAACCACCCGGTCTCCCCGAACGCAGACAGGCTCACCGCGAGGGGCTGGGTCGCCGGCCCTGGCACAATGACCAGCGCGCCGCTTCCCAGCTCCCGCCCGACCCCACACGAAGCCAATACAGCGCTATGAAGCACCGCAGGCCCCATCACCGGGGCGATTTCGTCTGGATTGCCGAGGATCTCAACCTGGAGACGTTGACCGAAGCCCCGTGCCCGAGAGAGCAGGAGGATCCCTGCGGTCAGTGCGCTGGCGCTGGATCCGCGGAGGGTAACGGTCATGACAAGGCTCCCAAGAGCGCCCGACACTCACGGTTGTTTGTGAAGGGCAAATCTGTTTATACGTAACCAATTTTCTCACACACTTCCCAACCCCGTGCTGAAAAATCACCCCCCCACCGCAACCTCGCCCCTCCTCCCTCCTCGACGCCGTGTCGAATAATCGGAGCGATCATTCGTCAGAAGCAGAACACCGGTGAGGTACCCCATGCACTTGTCCACGCTGCTCCTGGTCTCTGGACTCGCCAATGCGGCGCCCGAGCCCCCACCCGACGCCCGCGGGGCGATCGCCGTCTACTGCGCCAACCGCTGCGCCGAACTCGACGCCTCATTCGCTCCACAGAACCGCTTGCCAGCCCGCGCCCGTGCCCCGGTCCTCTCGGTCGAGCGGTGGGGCTCAGACTTCGATCTTCCCACCGCAGAACAGATCGCCTCCCTCTCCAACGGCGATCTCTCTGGGCTCTCCGAAGCCAGGGATGTCGCCCTGCTCTCCTGGGCTGCGCCGGCAGATCAGTCTCAGATCGCCGCCACCCGGGCGATGCGCGCGGCCCTCTCGATGGGAGAGTGGTTTGAAGATCTGGACTCCGGGCTGCTGCTCGATGAATCCACCCTCCGCGATCAGCTGGAACGCGTCCAGGGAAACCATCCCGACGTAACCGCCCTTATCGCCCTTGACGGCGCAGAAATTGCGGACGGTCAGTTCCGACTCGTCACCCGCGGGATGGCGAAGCTCGGCCTTCCCGATCTCATCATGGATGAACTCAACGAGGACGAGATCAATGGCGCCGCGTTGGTTCTCAACACAACCGCCCAGATGCTCTTCGAGCGAGGATACTCAACAATCGGGCGCCTCGACGGCGGCGCGATCCGCGCGGACGCGGTCCGGACGCTCGCCTGCGGCGTGACCGGAGACCTGGTCCTCAAAGACGCCGAGCCACAACCCAATGACCCGCTGGGCCCCCTCGCAACGGTTTCCTTCAGCGGAACCATCCAGGCATGTGTCCCCTCCCCTGAAGCCCCCATTACGCTCGCGGCGCCTCCGCCAGAACAGAGCCCGCCCCCGGTAGCGACTCCCCCCTCGGGGGCGGCGCTGGAAGCCGCGAAGTCTGCCGCCATGTCTCAGCTTCAGGGTCCGATCCGACAACGGTTCGCCGCCGGGCTCTCGCCAGATGAGATGCTCTGGGTGAAAGCACCCTTCGATGGTCCACAAGGACGAACCGAGTGGATGTGGGTTGAGGTTCAACAGTGGCGTTCAGATGGACTCATCATCGGCCCCCTCACCAGCACGCCACGGCTGAGCACCGATCTCAAGCGCGGGGATGTCGTCGCTGTCGATTCGTCAACCGTCTTCGACTATCTATGGAAGCGTGAGGACGGCACGCGAGCGGGCAACACCACACAGGCGCTGTTGGATGCCCCTCAGTGAATCACCCCGGTGACGGTCTTCCGAAGATGGAGCTTCAGGTTCAGTCGGCGGGCCAACGCGAACCATCCACCGACGCCGCCCGGCCGTGGGGACCCATCGACCGCACGTCGCACGATCGGGGCCACTGAGATCGGGGATCGGTCTTCGCGGAGGACCCGCCAGCTGGTCCACCAGCGGTTGTCCGGCCACTCGATGAAGCAGACCAGCGCGGATGTGGCGGCCTGCTGTCGGCGCTGCCGGAGCTTGAACGTGCCCAACATGGCGACCGCCTCGACGCCGTCCTGACCGGCGATGGCGGCCATCATCCGCTGCCGATGGGACGGCCGTGCGTTCAGCAGAACGGCGATGTCATACCAATCGACCTGATCGGCCCGCACCGTGAGCAGGACCGGCCGAGGCAGCCCACGGGCGAGGACACCGGACAGCAACGCGGTCAGCTGCGCCCCCAGGGCATCGTCGTCTGTCGGGAAGCGCTCTGCAGACCGGGGCCCGACCCGAACGCGCATTTTAAACGGCGGTCCGTTGCTCACTGGCCAATATCCGTCCGCCACTGGGCGCCCTGAAACCGGATCCCAGCCACACCGGCGTAGGCGTTGGCCCGCGCGGCGTCCAGGTCTTCGCCCCAGGCGGTCACCCCAAGCACCCGGCCCCCGCGGGTTACCACGTGCCCCCCATCACGGCGGGCGCCGGCGAAAAACACCACCCGATCGGCTGTCGGCGCCGGGATCCCCGTGATCGGGAAGCCCATGGGGTAGCGGCCGGGGTAGCCCTCGGACACCATCACCACGCAGCAGCTCGCCCCACCACGCCACTGGATGGGCCGGTCGGGGAGCGCGCCGTTGGCGGACGCCAGAAACCAGGGGATCAGATCTTCATCGGCCATCATCATCAGCGGCTGGCACTCAGGATCGCCAAACCGGACGTTGAACTCCAAAACTCGCGGACCGTCCGAGGTCAACATCAGGCCGGCATACAAAACACCCCGGAACGGGTTCCCCTCCGCGGCCATCCCCTGGACCGTTGGGGTGAGCACATCGTCGAGGACCTGCTGGAGGATCGCGTCAGAAGCATCGGAGGGAGGACAGATGGCGCCCATTCCACCGGTGTTGGGACCCTGATCGGCGTCGAAACGACGTTTGTGATCGCGGCAGGGCAGCAACGGGACCGCCTTCTTCCCATCGCACAAGGCGATGACCGACAGCTCCGGGCCGGTCAGCCGCTCTTCAATCACCACCCGAGACCCGGCAGCGCCGAACCGACCGCTGAAGGTCTCCTCGATCGCGGCGATGGCCTGTTCGGCCGAGTCTGCGACCAGGACCCCTTTGCCAGCCGCGAGGCCGTCTGCCTTCACCACACAGGGGCCGGTGACGGCTTCGCGAGCGGATGCGGCATCCTCATGCACCGACCACCTCGCGGTGGGGATGCGATGTCGATCCATAAACGCCTTGGCGAAGGCTTTGGACGATTCCAACTGAGCAGCCGCGCGATCGGGGCCGAGGGTGGGGATGCCCGCTTGCCGGAGCCTATCGGCGACGCCATCGGCCAGGGGCGCTTCCGGGCCGATGAGGGCAAGCCCGACGCCATTTTCACGAGCCCAATCGACGGGATCGCCAGTGACCTTCGCAGCGTTCGAGGGGAAGCCGGGGTTGTCCTGGACCACCGCGAGGCGCGTGACCAGCGGGCTCTGCGTCGCCTGCCAGGCCAGCGCATGCTCCCGGCCCCCTCCACCGAGGATCATCACCTTCATCTCTCGCCCCTCCCGTTCTGCAACGGTGGGCCGCTTAACACCTTCCATCGACAACCGGGACCAACGGCTCAGACTGCAACAATTCAGACTGCAGCGATCAAGGTGAGCAGCGTCTGGCGAAGCGCGGGCGGCGCAGCGACGTCGGAGGTGACTTGATACTCCTGACCAAGCAGCCGCAGGCGATGGGCGGCGGCGATGGCTCCCTGCTTGGCATCGAGCGCGCAGGCGGCCAGCACAACCTCTGCAGCCAGGCCGACCCCAGATGAGATGGACGATCGGGCCATGAAGGCCGCACCGTCCAGCTCATCGACGCTCAGGTTGCCCCGGGCCACTTCTTCGGTGCGGTGCAAGGCGATGGAGCAGAACGGTTCGACCTGATGACGGGTCGAGCGGATGTCGAGCGCCGCCTGCGCGCAGGCGCAGGCGAACCACCGGGACAGATCAGACGGCCACGGCATCGGCTGAATCTGCTCCAGCGCCTCAACCAGGGCGCCGTGTCGAGCCAGCGCGCCGGCGAGCGAGCGCCGCGAGGGTTCTGAGATGGTCGACCGGATGTGCTCCATCCCCTTGCGGTTCTTCTGTGGATCGGTCGAGAGGAGCAGTCGCTCAAGCCACGTCGACATGGTTCCCCCGCAAGCGCGGAAAGAGAGCGGTTTTCGTCATGGATTGAACCCGTTCATCACGAAAGTTGTTCCCGTTCACCCATCGCCCCGAGTCTTCGGGTCTATCATTTTTATAGCCGCGTCAGCTCCATGGTCCATTCCAACCGCTGGATATTCCAGTCTTATCGACTTCAGCGACCTTCGGTTTCGCTCAATCGGATGAGCGCCCGGTTGGCCAGGACATCGCCGCCCTCCATTCGCTGAAGCTCATGGTAGTCCGCCCGCGCCTGTCGCAGCTCTCGCAGGGTCTCATGGGTCATCGCAGACCAGTACATCACCGCGGGCAGATCGCCGCCTTTGGTGAGCGCTTCCTGCAGCATCCGCGGCGCGTTCGGATCGCCCGTCTGTGCGCTGGCGAAGGCGAGCATCGCCAGCAGCGGCGCGTTGTTGGGCCGCGCCTGATGCGCCCGACGAAGATGCGGCGCCGAACGTTGCGCCTGTCCGTTTTCGACCAACCACTGCCCGAGCGCCGCGTGGACCGCGGGCCCCGCGGTCTCCGTGGCGACTGCAACGAGGCGCTGGCCCGCGTCCGGCCGCCGATCGATCCAGTCGACCAACGCGAACAGCTCTGCTTGTTTCTGCGCGAACCGGACGTCGCTCCTCAGAGACGCGTCGAGCTCTTGACGAAGCCTGGTGGTGTCAATCGAGGGCAACCACTGAGCGGACAGCGACATCCTTCGGCGGGCATACACCGACTCGCAGTAGCCCGTCTCTTCCAGCGATTGCATGGCCTGGGCCAGCTGATCGACGCCCAGAAGGGCCTGGGTCCGTGCGAGGTGTGCGTCCCGAAGCCCCGGATCCACCCGGATCGCGTTGTCGAGCTCCACGACCGCCGAGCGCCGGTCGTCCATCGCGAGATGCAACAGCCCAACGAGCAGGTGAGACCGGGCATCCTGCTCGCCGGTGCCGAGCTGTTCTTCGAGGGAAGACAGCAGCTCCTGCGCGCCGGTCCGATCGTTGCCCTGTAGGCGGGCCCAGGCCTGCAGCAGTCGGGCCTCCGGGGCGTCTCCGTTGGAGAGCGCCTGCGAGGAAAGCTCAACGGCACGGGACCAGTTCATCACGCTCACGGCGGCTTCTGCCCCATCCACCAACGCCTCCGTCGAGGCTTCATACCGGCTGAACTGGGGGTGGGTATAGATCGCCCCCAGCTCACGGCTGGCGTCGTGGGCCCGTCCCAAGGCACGCAGGAGGATTTGCGCCCGAAGGTGCCGATCATTCAACCGATACGGCGCGAGGATCGAAAGCTTCGCGCCGGCCTGCTCCGCCATCGACCAGTCCCCGAGCGCAGCCGCAGCATGCAACAGGACGGACCACCCGGTCGGCTCTTGAGGCGCGATGCGGGTCAGCTCCTGGCCAGCCTCCCTGGCGTCTTTCCAGGATTGTTGTTCATGGAGCACCCGAGCCATGGCCAGCCGAACCCCCAGAAGCTCCGGAAAGGCTTCCTTCAGGGTCTCGAGGGCGGAGAGATCTCGACGGCCCTCCGCGAGCAGGAGCGCGCACCCCAGGTCGACCCCTCCCATCACATCCTCGACCGGCTGCCCGCAGCCCTGGAGCGCGCCGATGACTTCTGCCAGGTTTCCGCTGTTCATCGCGCGGGTGGCGATCGCCCGTCGTGTCGCGACCGCGTCTGGGTCGAGCGTCTTCGCCCGGGTCAGCGTCAAGCGAGCCGGAGTCGAGAGATCCGGAGAGATGGGGAGGAGTCGCGCATACACCTCCGCCAGAAGTCCAACCGCCTCGGGATCATCAGGAGCGATGGCCACCGCGGCTTCGAGGGCGGCGCGGGCGGCCTTCAGCTGTGTGAGGCTTCCATCGAGCACGCCGGCCTGCCCCAGGTTGACGAGCGCGGGAAGCGGCTGGTCCACCGACTCCGGGGAGGGCAACCCAGGTATCTGAGGCAACCCAGCCGTCGCGGCGGCGGGCGCCGAGGGCGTGTTGAGTTTGCCGCCCCTGCCCGGGATAAGCTCCAACACCCCGGTCTGGATGACGCCGATGACCACGATCCCTGCTGCGATCGCAGAGGCGATGACGCCCAGGATCTGGAGGCGCTGACGACGGGCCCGCCGCTGTCGCACCTGCTTCCGGCTGTCCCGAACAGTGACGAGCTGTTCGTTGCCCGGGGTTCCCGGGGTGAACAGACTCCGAAAATCCGGGTGCGCCCAGATGGGTCGCCACTCTGCCCCTTCTCGGGCAGCTTCCAGAGACTCGACCGAGAGGACGTCGGCAGCGATGAGCTTCACAATCTCATCATAGGAGAGCGCGCTCACCGGGACGTTGTCCCCTCCCCGCAGCCGCCATCGGATCGAGCGGCGTTCCAGCTGTGGGCCAGCACGCTCACAGATCGGACAGATGGGGACGAGGAGGCTCTCATCCCACACAGGACGACCGCAAGAGAAACAGTACAAGTGCTCCGGTTTGTTGACCATGGTTGCTATTCTCCCCCGATCAACTCGAGAATACCGTTCAGTTGGATTTCAGACCGATGACAATCCACCCGGCTCATCGGCAAGAATCTCTCACCGCTCTACATTCCCCAGGAACAATGACCCCAAAGGAGCGGGAAACCCGTCCTCACAGGCCGCCAGACCGGATGCTGGCTCAGTGCCGGAAGTGGCGCATCCCGGTGAACACCATCACCGCATCAGCTCCATCGACCGCTTCAAGCACCGCCTCATCTCGAATCGAACCCCCGGGCTGGATAAACGCCTTCACGCCCGCTTCCAACGCGATCTGAACACCGTCTGGGAACGGGAAGAACGCGTCCGAAGCCAACACCGCGCCCGTCACCTCTCGGGTCGCCTTTTGAATCGCGAGGCGCACGCTGTCCACCCGGCTCATCTGCCCAGCACCCACGCCATTGAGCACGAACCCCCCGTCCAACGCGCGGGCCAGGACGATCGCGTTGGATTTGACCGAGCGGCAGATCTGCCAGGCGAAGCGAAGGGTCGCCGCCTGCGCTTCATCGGGGCGCTCCCTGCTGGCGACTGTCCAGCCAATCTCAGCACCCACGTCCCAGTCCTGAAGCAGCCAGCCCCCTTGAACCCGACGGGCATCCATCCCTGCCGGACGGCTCTCGATCCAATCGGCCGGAAGCTCCATCACCCGGAGCTTCTCACGGGCTTTCAGCAGCTCACGGGCCGCCTCTGAGATGCCAGGCGCCGCAACGACCTCAAAGAAGGTCCGCGCTTTGCGAATGGTGCGAACATCGTCGGCGTCGATCGGGCGGTTGAAGGCAACAATGCCACCGTACGCACTCACCGGATCCCCAGAGAGGGCCAGCTCGAACGCACGCGATGGGCCATCGGAATGGACCGCCGCTCCACAGGGGTTCATATGCTTCACGATCACACACGCCGGCTCCGTGAACTCGAACACTGCCCGCAAACAACCGTCCAAATCGGCGAGGTTGTTGAAGGAAAGCGTCTTGCCCTGCAATTGCGCGATTCGGGACAGCGAGCGCCCCCCCTCACCCGGAGTGGTCCAGAACCCCGCTCGCTGATGGGGGTTCTCACCGTAGCGCAGGGTCTGGACCTTACGGAGCGGGAGCGCCCCCTCAACAGCAGCCTCACCCACCGCCAGCCGCTCAGACAGCCACGAAGAGATGAGACCATCGTACGCTGCCGTGTGCTGGAACGCCTTCACCGCAAGCCGTTGACGTGTCGCGTCGGTGACCTGACCGCCTTCACGAAGCTCCTCCAGCACATGCCCATAGTCCAAAGGCGACGTCACAACCGTCACGAAGCGGTGATTCTTGGCCGCAGACCGAAGCATCGAAGGGCCGCCGATGTCGATGTTCTCGATCGCATCTTCCAGTCGAACGTCCGCCTTCGAGATGGTCGCCTCAAACGGGTAGAGGTTGACCGCGACGAAGTCGATCCAGTCAACGTTGTGCTGATCTGCTTCGTCCGCATGAGCATCACGAAGCCCGAGCAAGCCCGCATGAATACGCGGATGGAGCGTCTTCACCCGACCGTTCATGATCTCGGGATGGCCTGTGTACTCGCTGACCGCGACGACAGGCAGCCCCGCTTCCATCAGACGGTTCCGGGTCCCGCCCGTGCTCAGCAGGGTGAAACCCAGCTCAACCAGACCCTTGCCAAGGACGGCAATGTCGGTCTTGTCGGAGACAGAAAGCAGCGCAAATCGTCGTCGGTCACTCATCAGAAGCCCTCCTGGCGTTTTGGGGGGCTCTATCTCTTGAGCTTCAACATCGCCCGGCCCGGAACCAGATTCAGGATGAGATGAACTGGTTTATTAAAAATCAGACACTTAGAAGTTTTTATTCAAGTTTCACATCATAGATACAATCCCCCCCGATGAGTGCGAGGGGGAAAGGTCACCGGTGTAAGTGAAAAGAAGCAAATCCATCAGGACCGGAAAAGAAGGGAAAAGACATTAAAAATCAAACACTTAGCCAATTCAGGGCTCGAGCGATCTGACATCGGTGAGCGGTCTCCATGAGACGATTTGCACGGTCTGATTGGCGACGACGAACCCCGAGACCAGGATGCGCTGCCCGATGTACGGGAAGAGGGCTTCGGAATCCTGTGATTCGAGAATCAACGGGGTGCTGGCGTTTCGATCATCGAGCATCCATTCCCCTTGAACAAACGAGAGGGTTCCGACGAAGGGAGCGCTGCCATCACCGGCATCAGTGATGGTCCATTCCCGTGTCAGGATGCGTCGTCCCATCCGTCGTCCTTCGACCCGGATCTCCAGCCCGTCCAGATAGACGAGTTCCGGAGACGAGTCTGTGGGGATCAGTCGGAAGGACCGGCCAGATGGGTCGGTGATGCGAACCCTGTCATCCGACACCGACACGATCCCTACGCGTTGGGCGCTCATCACGCAGGACATGGTTAAAATCAAGGTCCACATGGCTTCGCTCTCCTGACGTCAGTCGATGACGTCGTCTAGTCCTCTTGACCTGTTGAAGCCAGACGCGGTATCAACCAGATTACCGCGTGGTCTCGCCGCACTCAGGAGAACCTGTATGTCGGACCTGCCTCAGACTGTAGGCCCGCTTACCCTCACCCGAACGCTTGGCTCCAGCAGCGTCACCGAACGCTTTGTTGGCCAATTGGGTGATGGTACTGATGCCAAGCCGGTTGTCGCGCACCGGCTGACTGAAAAGATCCTCAAGGACCCCAGGCAGGTGTCTGAGATCGACGCACGGGTGAAGGATCTGCTCGGAGCCCGCCACCCGTTTCTGGTGCAGGTCCGACACTGGTTGATCGACGGTGAGCGGCGGTATCTGGTCAACGATCTCATCGACGGGGTGAGCCTCGCCCATGTGATTCAGCGGTGCCGGCGTCAGGGGATGGACATCCCTCACAATGTGTACCTGAACTTCGCCACCCAGATCTGCAACGGGCTGGAGGCGCTCCATGGCCGCACCGGCAAGGGGACCGGCGCCGAGAGCGTGCTTCACCTCGCCCTGCAGCCCGGCGCCATCTTCTTGACCCGGGACGGCAAGATCATCCTGGGTCACTACGGATTGGTTCGATCGCCCGCCCCCAGTCGGATCGCATACTTCTCTCCGGAGCAGACCCACCGGGACGCGACGCTCACTCCAGCCAGTGACATCTTTTCGCTCGGCTGCGTCTTGTATGAGATGCTCACCCTTCAGCCGCTGTTCCATGGCAGCAGTAACCTTCAGACCATCGAGCAGATTCGACTCGCACAGCTTGGCACCTGCCTCAGCGACGTCAAGGGCCGGATGACCGGACTCGACCGGGTCCTTCAGCGTGCGCTGGCCGTCGACCCGAGCCACCGATACCGCCGCGCCTTCCTGCTGCGTGAAGATCTTCGTGGTCTGATGGCCAACTACTCATTCAACACCATCGTCGACGACACCCGCTCCTTCGTCGCCCCGTTCCTGGAAGAAGAGGACGATGATGAAGATGACTCTGATCTTTTGCTGCCTTCGATCAGCGCCCCCGCAGCATCTCCTGAAGCCGCATCTCCTGAAGCCGCATCTCCTGAAGCCACATCTTCGGGAGACGCGTCTCCTCAAGCCGCGTCTCCCGACGATGTAGATTTCCCCCCAATAACGGAAGAATATCCAGGGGAAAAAACGGAGGGGCCGTCACTGTCCACGGCAGAGCTCGCTGCACGGGCCCTCGCGCATCGGGCAGCGTTGTCCTTCGTTGAGCCCCCTTCGCCCTTCCTTCCTGGTCCCGGGGGTTCAGACCTCGACGATCCTGTTCAACTTCACCAACGCAGCGCTCCGAAGCTCGCTCCCGAAGATCCGCCGATTCCCTCGATGGATTCGCCGCCCATCCTGATTCCCCGTGAGGCGGACGTCGATCCGAACAGCACGCAGGGATTCTTGATGGGTCACCGCCCCACAGAGGCGCCCGCACCGCCGACGACGGAACCCCGCCCCGCGCCCGCCCCCACGGTTCCTGAGCCCGCTCCCGAGCCGAAGCAACGACACCCCTCTCCGCCTCCGCAACCACCAACACCGCTCCCACATCGGGACGAGCCCGATATTCGCTCAGAGGTCATCAACAAACGGACCGGGTCAGGCGGATTGGCGATCGGTCTGGGGCTTGCCGCTGTGTTCGTCATCGTCTGCGCCGGCGGTGCTGTTGGAATCAGGATGTTCTCGGCTGAACCGGAGCCAGACCCGGTCGTGCGTCGGGCGGACCCGATAGAACCGCCTGTTGTCGCAGAAGCGTCCGCTGAGCCGCCACCGCGGAAGGAGCGGAAGGAGAGTTGTCGGCGACCACCTCTGCTGGTGGCTCGACCGCCTCAGGTTCTTCCGG
>JBCBLB010000024.1:0-30622 GCA_038520555.1 Myxococcota bacterium
GGCTCCCCGACTATCCCGTCAACCGCGTCCACGAACTCACCCCTCGACAATGGCGGATCAGACCATCAATCTGACCCGGTCATCATCGTGCCGGTAGACGCCTACGCCGCGTGGATACGATTCAGACGAGCGCTGCGGCGAAAGGGCGCTATGATCCCCTCCGATCCAACCCTAAGATGACGGAGGGCGCGATGAAACTGCGACAACCCTTGATCCTCAGCGGCCTGCTTCTGAGCGCCTGCGCCACGACCAGCGCAGATCGGACCTATCTTCCTCAGGATTCCCGCGCGCCAGCGTCGGCCAAGGCGCCGCCCACCGACAACGTCCCTACCGCGGAGATGCCGGAATATACTCCGCCGACGCCGATGCAAGCCGCCCTCAGCCACCCTGGTCGCTCCCAGGCAGAGCGGGCCCGCGACGTCTACCGCAACCCCAACGAGACGCTGGCGTTCTTCGGCGTCGATCCCGATGATGCGGTGTTGGAGCTGTGGTCGGGCCGTGGGTGGTACACCCACATCCTCGCCCCTTACCTCGCGGAAAGCGGTGAGCTTCACACCACCGCCTACCCGCTCAGCTCCGAGAAAGCGTACCGCCGTGAGATGACCAAGGACATGGTCATCTACCTCAACGAGTATGGCTATGACGATGTTGGCCTGGTCATCGTGGACACCGAAGACCTTCAGCTCGGCATGGACGCCCGGGTCGACGTGGTGCTGACGTTCCGCAACATCCACAACTGGGTCAAGGGCGGCTATGACGCGCAGGTCTACGCCCAGTCCTACGCCGCCCTCAAGCCTGGCGGCGTCTTCGGCGTCGTCGAGCATCGCGGCCCGGACGAGATGACCCGCGAGCAGAGCAGCGAGACCGGCTATATGTCCCAGGCGCAGGTCATCGCCGATATCGAAGCCGCGGGCTTCCGGTTCATCGAAGCGTCAGAGATCAACGCCAACCCGAAGGACACCAAAGACCACCCCGAAGGGGTCTGGACGCTGCCGCCCTCGCTGGACCTGGGCGACGTCGACCGGGACAGGTACCTCGCCATCGGTGAGAGCGACCGGATGACCTTGAAGTTCATCAAGCCCGAAGACGCCGACGCGCCCGAGTGATCAGCGAACACTGTCCGCGGGCGGGCGGGCGTGGGCGGGGATCTCTTCGGCGGTGAGGCTCTCCAGGAAGGCGACGAGTGCGTCGACCTCACCGTCCGGCAGCCGACGCCCGTTCTGATGCCAGCCCATCAGACGCACCGCTTCCTCCAGGGTCTCGACGCTGCCATCGTGGAAGTAGGGCGCGGTCTCTGCGACGTTGCGGAGCGAGGGGACGACGAAGACCATCTCGTCCCGGTCGCGCCCGGTCACCTCGGCGCGTCCCAGGTCCTGGCGCTGCTCAGCGGGCCAGGGGTTGTCGTCGCCCAGCACCTCCAGCTGGGTGCCGCCCACGCCAGCGCCGCTGTGACAGAAGACGCAGTTCGCGTTGAACAGGTCGAGCCCCTCCTGCTCCCGCGCGCTCAGCGCAGTCGCATCGCCCAACAGGAAACGGTCCACCCGCGACGGCGCCGGCAGGGTCCGCTGATACGCCGCCAACGCGCGCGTCGCCTGCGCGACCGTCGGACCATCCTCATCGGGAAAAGCAACTTCAAAGGCGGCGTCATAGCGTTCTCGCAGTACGGCGCGGAGGCCTTCAGGGGTCTGGG
This sequence comes from Myxococcota bacterium, assembly GCA_038520555.1. Taxonomy (GTDB): domain Bacteria; phylum Myxococcota_A; class UBA796; order UBA796; family UBA796; genus JBCBLB01. The sequence continues at coordinate 1,691 of JBCBLB010000024.1, forward strand.
CCATCTCATCGGCGGCGAACAGCGGCCCCCTGGCCTGCTCCTCCAGGGAGTCGGCGCGGCCGTCCCAGAACTGCCACCGCTTGAGCGCAGCGTTGAAGGTCGAGGGGCTGTTCCGACGGCCCACCGCGCCGCCGACGCCGCGCGACGTCGTTTGGCCATCTGCGCCGAACTGTTCGGGATCGTGGCAGCTTGCACAGCTCACGGTGCCGTCGCCAGACAAGCCCGGGTCGAAGAACAACGCGCGGCCCAGCTCAACCTGCACCTGTTCCTGAGTGGGCAACGCAGACAGCTCGATCGATTCGATGGGTTCGATCGCATTGCAAGCGACGAGGGACAACAACAGGGCAGCACGCATCTGAATCCTCCAGGCGATTCGTCGTGAACACACAGAGAAGATGCCGTGCGAGAGCCTGGGTGAAAATGCATAATTTCTGCATGATGCCATGCAAAAATACAGGCTCTGAAATCAGGGAGGGGACGATGTCTGATCAGATCGAGGCGCTGAAGCAGCTCGGCGACCTGGGCTACTTCCTCGCGGTGGTCGGGGCCGGCAGCATCGCGGGTGCGGCGCGGACGCTGGGGGCCGATCCATCGACGGTCAGCCGCCGGGTGGCGCGGCTGGAAGCGCGGCTGGGCGTGACGCTGCTGACCCGAACGGCCCGTGGGGTGCTCCTCTCCGAGCCAGGCGAGCAGCTGCGCGCGCGGGGGCAGGCGGCGGTGAACCTCATCGCTCTGGGGATCGACGAGGCGACCCGGCCCGCGGATGTCCTCACCGGGACCGTCCGACTGACCGCGCCGACCGAGATCGGGACGGCGTTCATCACGCCGATGTTGAAGACGCTCGCGGAGCGGCACCCCAACATCGTCATCGAGCTGGAGCTGGGCGCCCGACTGGTCGATCTCACCCGGGCAGAGGCCGATCTGGCCGTGCGCACGATGCGGCCGACGCAGGGCGACATCGTGGTCCGGCGGCTCTCCGGGCGACCGCTGCACGCCTTCCATGCCCCCACGCTCGCTGCGTCGGTGGCCCGGCTGCGGTGGCTGTCCTGGATCGGCGCGGATCCGTTGGTAGAGCAGGCAATGGCCGCGATCCCAGCGGCCCGGGTGGTGATGCGTTCCAACGATCTGGCCGGGCTGCGCGCCGCCTGCGTCGCAGGGATGGGCGCGGCGCTGCTGCCCGATCTGCTCGGCGCGCAGCTGGGGCTGCCCCGGCTGGCGGACGTGCCGCCCGTCGTGGGACCACCGTTGTGGATGGCGGCCCCGCGAACCTCACTGGAGCGGCCCCGGGTACGCGCGGTCTGGCAGCTGATTCAAGACCGCTTCGACGCCTATGCGAGGCCCCGATGATCGATTACTCACGGTACGCGTCCGGGATCTGGGCGTGCACGGTGAAGCTGTCGAGCAAAAGCGAGCGGGTGCGGCGCGTGCCCCAGACATCGATGATGATCTCGGTGGTGTCTGCAGTGGGTTCTGAGAACACGACGCCCTCATCCAGGGTCGCGATGGAGAACGTCACGTCGGTGCCAGCGGGAACGTCGGTCCAGCGATCCGGGGTGACCGCGCCCACAAGGTTGTAGATGTCCTGGCGAACCTGAAGCTCCACCGTGTCGAAGGTCTCGTCTTCGAGCAGGTCCAGGATGGTGTTTACGATGGTCGTATCGAAGTCATCGGTTCCAGTGTCCCATATGGTGATGCGGTCTGAGATCTCCGCCATCTGTGCGTACCGGTCATCGTTGACGGTGTAGTCGACGCCGACGCCGATGATCTTCGCGCGGATGGCGTCGGCGGCTTCGCGGGCCATCATCCCACCCGCATCAGAGCCGTTGATACCGACAGTGGTACAGCCCCCCGGGGAAGGATCGCCCTTGTCCGGATCGCGCAAGAAGCCGTCCGTGGCGAAGAGCACGACGGACAGGACGTCATGACGGAATCCCATACCGCCGATGGGGCCAGAGCCCTCGATCGCACCGGACTGTGAACCGGTGACCGTGCCGCCGAAGGCGTCATCGGCGCGCCGCTTGAAGGGCTGCACATCCGACTCATCATCATAGTCGCCGTCACAGTTCTGGTCATAGCCCTGGCCGGTCAGCGCCTGGAACAGCGCCTCCATCGACGCGTCCTGACCGATTCCACCGGCGCGGAGGCTGTCCAGGGCGGTCTGAACAGACCGCAGCTCCGAGGTCTGCTGCATCTGCAGGGTAAAGGGCCGATCCATCGGCCCCCCCATCCCCGCGGCGGCATAATCGCGATACTCCGCGACACCGAAGGTGACGTCCTCGATCTCACCGAAGAGCGCTTCCGCGATGCGCTGCATGTCGTTCTGCAGGCCAGCAATCGCCCCCCCCATCGAGGCAGTCGTGTTGATCACCACGGCGACATCTACGATGTTGTACCCGATCCGGGTGGTCTGTTCGATGACGTTACAGGGGCCGCCCGCCTCCCCCACCCCAGACAACGCGACGGTCAAGGCCGGATCATCGTCATCATTGCTCTCAACGGTGAGGACGCCCTCATGGACACCCACGACGTTGGGCTGGAACTGAACCGAGAGGAGGCGGCGGTCTCCAGGAGCCAGATCACCAAACGTGCCCCGTTCGATGTCAACGTCAAAGCGCGGATTGTCCACCGATATGTCGGTGAACTGGACCGGCTCGGTCCCGATGTTCAACAACTCAACGTCAGCCAAAGCGGGTCCACATACGAGCCCCTGAACACCGAAGTCCACGCCTATTGGGCTGAGCTGAAGCTGCGGCCCATGGAGCCCGCCGAAGAGAGGGACACGGACAGAGGGCGTATCCGGATCGTTGGAGACGATCGTCATCATGCCCTGCGACAACTCGGCGGCGGCCGTGTACTGGATCGACAGTTCGAGCGAATCGTTGGGCGAAAGGACCTGTGGGAAGTCTTCATTGAGGAGGGTGAAGGACACACCACCCAGCCCGTCCAGGTCCTGCACCAGCACGGCGGCGACTTCGAGCGGAGCGTCGCCGATGTTGGAGACGTTCAGGCGCTTCGTGGCAGAACCACCGATCTCCAGTTGATCGAATTCGAGACGCTCCCGATCAACCTGAATGTCTGGCGCAGTTGCCGGCTCGACTTCTGCAGCGGATTCACCGGGATCGGAACACCCTCCGAGGACAGAGAGCCCAAGGCTCATCAGCAAGACCGTGTGTGCACCCTTCATGGATCATGCCCCTGGTATCAGATGATAATCATCGTATATCGGTTACTTCTCTTCTAATTATAGAATGACTGAAGACCTACCCGAGCTGCCACCAGGAACACAAAAAAGCTCTATTATTAGGCTTAAGTCTTAACTTTCGCAACCATGCCGCAACATTTGGGGACGGGAGCAGGGGTTGCCTCAACGGGCACGACACTCACCCAGAGGTGCCCAATGACTCTTTTCGCGCTCCTTCTGTCCTCGACCTTCGCGCACGCCCAGTGGTACGGCGACGGCCTCATCGAATCGACCGACAGTGACGCCTCAATCCTGGACACCTCAATCCTGGACGGTACGATCCTGGCTGGCGATGTCCTGGACGGAGATGCCCTTGCAGAGGACGAGACGCTCACGCTATCAGCGTGGGTGGAGCCTTCGATGGAGGACTGCCAGGACCTGGACTGGCTGAACGTCCAGGAGGACAAGACGCAGCGGTTCTGCCGGGAGCTGCTGGTGTCTCGTTCTGAAGACATGATCGCCGAGGCGGAGGCGAACGGGATGCTCCGCTACGGGGAGCGGGCGTTCGACAACAGCGGCGGCGTGCCGGTGGTTTACGAGACGGCCCGCGGCTCGATTCTGGAGGAGTGGGAGCACCGGGCGAGCTACCGGGACACCACGGAGGTTGAATACACCGAGCAAGGCTGGGAATCGAACGGTGACCGGATCGACTCCTGCGAGGAGTACGCCTATCAGCGGTTCTACGACTACAGCCTGTTCGAGGCGGCGTCGCGGAACGCGGACGATCGCTATGACCAGATCGCACAGCTGGCCTTCGACCCGTTCTATGTCGGCGCGGGCGCGATGGGCGTCGAGGGCGCGACGGGCCGGGGCTTCTCGACGATGGACGGCCACCGGTTCAGCGACGATCAGTTCGGGCCGGGCCCCTGGCAGTCGGATCCCTACGTCTCGGGACGGATGATCCGCCCCAAGAACACCTTCTTCGATCTCAACGACACGGAGCTGGCTGCGATCGATGCCATCGACGCGTCGATGGCCGCCCGGCTCCGGGATGGGCGTCGATACTGGCGAACCTACGACTGGGGGACTGGCGTGTTCACGGCGCCGGCGCCAGGCGCCGGCCATATCGAGAACCGCTGGATGTTCCATGCGCGCCAGTCGGTGAACCTTTCGGATCCGGCGCGGTCGACCTTCTTTAAACAGAAGCGGGATCACTTCGCCCGGATCGTCGCCGAGCGGCGGGCGATGGAAGCGGCGGGCGCGGATCCATCCCGCCGGGGCGACTGGATCTATGTCAGCGACGTGGGCGAGCGGTTGAGCGCCCTCGACGGGGAGCTGTACAACCTGCTCCTGGAGGCTGAGGCGATGGGCTGTCTGCGCATCGCCAGCACCGACCCTGCCGACCTCGACGCCGGCCACTACGACTACAACGCCTGCGACTGGGCGCCCGAGGACTTCCACGACGAGATCGTGGCGACCGCCGAGCAGAAGAAGCAGGTGGCCCTCGACGCGTGCCGGTCCAGCGCGAATTTCCAGGACCTGGCCTCGTATGGCGGCTACGAGTACTACGATGCCAGCGGGGCGCTCCACTCCGAAGGCGATCCGCGGACCGACGTGCTCGCCTTCCGCACCTATCTGGAGCGGATGAAAGAATCGGATGAGAACCGCATCGCAGCAGCGACCGCGGCATACAACCCGAAGAAGGACGGGGTTCCCTGGTACTCACGGAAGTATGAGGCCGGCGACAGCTACGGCGCCGACAAGCTGTTCTCGGCGGAGTGGAACGCAGGCATCGGCTGGCATTTGTTCGACATCGCCGGTGGAGAGGTCTGCGACATCAACCCCTGGTTCAAGGCCAACGCCAACGCCAGCGCCCACCTGTTCGCCCAGAAGATCCCGATCATCGACGCGCTGGTTCACCTCCATGCGCGCAAGGATATCCGCAAGGTCGACTTCGCCATCTTCGGCGGCGACCTGATCAACGAGTCGTGGGAGAGCAAAGGCCATGCGACCGCGCAGCGGCTCAACTACCACTACGCGTACAACAAGAACTGGGGCGTCAGCCAGGACTTCGTCCGCGCCGACTTCGCCTTCACCATCTGGATCATCCCGGTGACCATCAACGGCGCGCTGACGGGCAAGGTGGGGGTCGACTATGGGATGAACGCGCAGCTGAGTGAGAAGCAGAAGCTGGTGGGGAGCCAGACGGTCTGCTACGAGCTGTACGGTGAGGTCGCGGCCACCGCGCGGCCGTACGTCGGCGTGGAGGGCCGGGTGGCGATGGGCGTGGGCGTTCCGGGGCTCGGGTTCGGCGCCTATGGTCGGCTCAACATTGTCACCGTCGCGCTGCCCAGCCGCCTCGCCGTCTCGGCGACCTCTACGCTGGACCTGGCCAACCCCACCATCACCATCAGCGGAAAATCCTCGCTCGACATCGACACCCTCAACGGTGAAGTGGGCGGCTACGTCGAGTTTGGCGTCCGCCACGAGGCCGAGCTGTTCCGCTGGCGCGGCTACGAGATTGACGTGCCGGTCTTCGACGAGAAGTACTCTACCGACGTCCAGCTCTGGGGCGGCATCTGCACCCTGCCCGGCGTCGACTGCGCAGGCTGAGCACCGGCCCTGCACGGATCGGGGATGAGCCACGGGATCGCCTCTATGGGCGATCCCGTCTTCTGTTGGAGGTCCACTGATGAACGCTCGACGCACCGCCCTGGCCGCTGGCACCCTCACCCTGCTCGCCGGGGGCTTGATGTGGCTCTCCGGCAGCCCGGCCGAATCCCTGTGGAGCAGCGGCGTGCTCCCCGACGCGGGCCTGGACGAGGACGTTCGCCTGGAGTACACGCTGCGGTATACCGGGAACTCCACGGTCCACATCCCCGGCGGCGCCCTCACATCCACCATCGCCATCGACGGGCGGCTGGCCATCGAGCATGTCCGCCCCATCGACGCGGACTCGACGATGCTCGCCGCCGAGATGATCGCGTTGGACGCCGCGCAGCTCCAGATCGGCGAGCAGGCGCTGCGCCCGGATTTGCTCGGCGCGCGGACGATGATGGCGGTGCATGATTCCGGTCGGATCGAGGCGCTGTATTTTCCCGCGGACGCTCCGGTGTTGACCCGACAGCTGATGCAGGCAGTGCTGCTCGACCTGCAGGTCATCCGGGACGACGCCCAGACCTATGAGGTCGAACAGGACGACAACAACGGCGTACTGATGGGCGCATGGGAGCGCACCGGGGCCCGGGCGCTGACCCGCCACCCGGCCCGCTATGTCTCGCTGCGCGGGTTCGGATCGTCTGCGCGCCAGTCGACCACCGGGGCGCTGACCGTGTCGCTGCATCCCGACGGATACGTCGAGACGCTGGATGCGACACAGACGCTGACTTTGACCGACGACGGCGCCCCGCTGGCGACGATCCAGGGAGAGATTCACCAGTCGCTGTCGCGGGTCTCGCGGCGGTCTGGGGGACGTCAGGCGAACCCGCTGGCGGATGCGGGCTGGGACGCGCAGGCGCCAGACGCCGAGCCGGGCCGAGAGCTGGCCGCCCAGAACGCGCTTCGCGATCGGGTCGGCACGATGAGCTGGGCGCAGATGGAGGACCTGCTGCGCTCCGGAGCGGTCGCCGACATCGAGGAGCTGATGTGGCGGGGAACGGGGTTGTTGGAGCAGAACCCCGCGCTGGCCGCGCGGCTGGGGCAGCTCCATGACGAACTGGCGGGCCTGGGCCGGGAGCTGGCGGTGGATCTGCTGGCCAACGCCGACTGCCCCGACTGCCAGGCGGCGCTCCGCGATCTGCTGGCGCGGCCGGTCAATCAGGCCGCCCCCGACTTCGGCCGCGCGGTGCAGGCGGTGGTGATGATGCCATCCCCCGAGGCCGAGACGGTCGACTTCCTGCGGAAGCTGAGCGCACAGCATGAAGGCCAGCGGCGCCGGATCGTCCAGAACGCTGCAGCGCTGACGGCTCGGCGGCTCGCTGCGCAGGGCGACGACGGGCCCGCTCGCACGCTGGGCGCCGAGCTGGCCGATGAGATCAAGCGGACCGAAGACCCCGACGCCCGCGCCGAGCTGCTCATCGGGCTCGGCAACCTCGGACTGGAAGAGCACGTCGGAGTGGCCCTGGAGAGCGCCCTCGACGACGATCCCGGGGTTCGCTCTGCCGCCGCACGGGCGCTGCGGGACATCCCCACCGCCGAGGCCACCGACGGCCTCATCGGACTGGCGACTGACCCCGATCCCATCGTCCAGGCCCAGGCCGCACGCTCGATGGTCGGCCGAGACTTCTCGACCGATGATGTCACCACCCTGGCCGATGAAATCGCCCTGGGCGCCGTCGGCGAGGACGCCGATGAGTACATCCTGCGCATCGCACGCGACCACAGAGACGGCGACCTGCTGCTCCAGGCGATGCTGGAGCGCGGCGTCGAAAGCGACCAGATCCGCGGACTCATCGAGGCTGCACTCCGCGCAGGTTGATGGTCAGGATGGCATCCAACTGTGCCATCGAAGCAGACAACCAGCAGAAAATATCCACCAGCAACGCCTGCTTCATGGCGACGGTGGCGTCAGCGGGTTCGCCGGTCGGTGTTGAACTGTTGCAGCAACGCAGCCAACGCCTCAGATAGCTGCGCTTCCTTCTTACCCGCAGCGATCAGCGGAGGGACAGAAAGGGCAGGCCAGCTCATCGAGTTCATCGCGTAGAGCGCCCAGAGCTCCTCCAACTCGATGTAAAGCTTCTGGTAGACCTCGCTGCCCTCCGGATAAGTCCGCGTGAGGATGAGCACCGCTTCTTCGTACCGATACACCTGACCCATCTCATCGTAGAATCGGGTCCCGCTCTGTGGGAGACCATCGTCATTGACCTTGAACGGAACCAGGAGATGAGGTTCCAGCTCCCCCCTTTCGATTCGATCGATCCGCTTCCGACGAGACTCACCGATCCGGTTCGAGTCCGGAGCTTCCGGAAGCGCTTCCAGACCGATTCGTTCGATGTTTACCGATTCCGCTTCTGCATTTGTATTCCAGAGAAATAGAGACACAGCACCGATGAACGCAGACATCTTGAGTAGACGCATGAAATCCTCCATGGTTACCCAGGCTGTAGTCACTCTCTCCCAACAAACAACCCCAACAAACAACCCCGATAAACCTCTTCTTATTAAGAACTGAAGAAGTATCATATTGAAGAACAAGCAGATCGGCTCAGAACATCCTTATGGAGGATCGAGAACACTCTCCACGTTGATCCGGTCGCGCGTCTCGCGGTGACGGTCAGCGGACGGCGACGCCGACGAGGACCGCGAACAGCAGCAGCTGGTTGTCGACGAAGCCATCATCCGAGGTGCCGGCGAAGCCCCCGCCCAGCCCGCGGAGCGCGATGTAGGGCTCGAAGCCACGGGCGTCGAACAGGCCGACCCGGGCGTCCACTTCATAAAACCCGAAGAAGCCGCTGAAGTCGGGGATCGGCAGCGCGTCGATCTCCAGCTCCGTCCAGACACCCGGCCAGTCCCGCCGGGCGCGGATGATGATCGAGGGCACCGGGCCAAACTCCTGCTCCGAGAAGCCCTGATCGCCGCTCACGGCGATGAACTCCTGGCTTGAGGTCCGAAGCTGAAGGTTGGCGCCGAGGGCGAAGGTCCGATCTTCATCCGCCAACAGATCTCGCTGCCAGCTCGCCCGGAAGAACGAGAAGCCATATTTGACATCGACCGGCTCACCGGACGGAAATATAAGCTGGCGAACCTGCCAATCACGGGGGGGGACCGCGCGGGTGGCCACTTCGAGCGGCTGCCAGGTCAGCGAAAACCGACTCCGATCTTCGCGACCATGTGGAACGTCCAGGCGAAACCGCAGCGAAGGAAGCAGCCGCCCCTGTCCCCCTTCATCGGTCAGGTCAATCCGCGTTCCGTTCTGCCCCTGCTGGAGGACGTTGAGGGCGATGAGCGCCGTACCCGCCTCAGCAACGGGTTGGATCGCGGCGTCCCCAGCGAGCGCCGTGTGTGTGAGTAACGCGAGCAACATCGAAGGCTCCTTGGATGAAATAATTGATGAAACAAGCGGTGAATCTGAGATGCACCATTTGATATCCTATCTATATACCATCTGGTATACAACGGAAGGCCTTTTGTGCTGATCCGGTGTGGAATGCCATCCGCTGACATCTGATCTGTGCGATGATCGGGATCCAGGTTGAACCCTCAATGCACAGGAGGTCGACATGACGCTGGGCGGTGGCTGTTACTGTGGAGCCCTTCGATATCGCACAACAGGACGGCCGATCCTCAAGGCGCTGTGTCTGTGCCGTGCATGTCAACATGTCTCCGGCGGCGGACCAAACTACTTTATGCTCGTCCCGCCGGAGGGCTTCCAATATCTCCAGGGGACCCCCAACCAGTTCACCCGCCCCGATCTGGCGCAACCGGTGACGCGAGAATTCTGCGGAACCTGTGGGACGCACATCCTGACACGGCGGCTGGATATGTCCGCCCTGGTCCTCAAGATCGGCACCCTGGACGATCCCGCCATGTTCCGAGGCCCGCGGATCGCCATCTATGCTGAAGACCAACAACCGTTCCATCATCTGCCCGATGGGCTCCCCGTCTTCCAACAGCTGCCGCCACCATCGCGTTAACGGCTGCTACGCCGATGTCGGCGGGGATGCGGTGAACGCTTCTGCCCACCCCGAAACGAATGAGGTCACCACCGGCTGGGTGTTGGTGGATGAAAATCACAACGTCATCCTCAACGCGGTGTCCGGGTTGTCATCCGATTCTCTGGTTGAGATCGACGACATCATCCATCAGGACTGCGACGGAGTTCAAAGCAGCTGAATGGCCCAGATCGCGATGGGGATCGTGATGATGCTGAACAGGGTGGTGGTCGCGAACGCCTGGGCGGTGCGCTGCGGCTGAATCTCAAACTCTGCGGCAAGGGCGAACGAGGCAATGCCCGTCGACACCGACGAGAGGAGCACCGCGACCTGAGCAGGCTGCTGCGCCAGGGCGCCCGTCGCGGTCCCCGCCGCCGCCATGGCGAAGGTCACCATTGGCAGAAGCACGAGCTTGCTTATGGTGTATCGCGCAGTGACCCCGTCCACTTTGCGGAGGGTATGACGCTCGGTGTGGACGTACAGCCCGACCAGAAACAGGGCCACCGGCCCCGCCGACGCGCCGATGGGCGCGACGATCGACTCGATCCCATCCAACACACCGGCTGGCAGGAGTCGGGCCAGCAGCCCCAGCCCCGGCGCCCAGACGATCGGCAGCCGGACCACCCGCCCCATCGGCGCCGCCTGGGCCGCATCGCCTCGGCGGGGGCTCCAGGCGAACAGCAGCCACACACCAGCGCTCAACCCCACGATCACGTGCACCCCGGCGACCAGCGCCGCGAGGCCCAGGACGTCATCACCCAGCACCTGCTGGGACAGCGGGATGCCGATGTATGCGACGTTTCCAAACGCAGTAACCAGGGCCATCGCGCCAGCCTGCCCCCGCGGCGCCAGCAAACGGACCCCGAGCAGCGCCACCGCCAACGCGACCGGAACCAGCGACCAGAACCACAGGCCGCTGGGCAGGGCCAGCTCACCGAAGGCCAACGCAGAGAACATCAACGCAGGAAAGGCGAACGTCAGCGCATAGCGGTTCAACACCCCGCCCGCCGCCGTCGGATCGGAGAAGACGCGCAACACACCTGCGATGACCCCAAGCAGGATCGGGGCGAGCAAGCTCAGGGCTCCGACCAGTGCGTCCATGATTTCCCTCCGCCGATGGGGCGGCTCTATCCCAACCACTCCAAAGGCAAGATGCCCGGTATCGAAACCACGATCGGGTGAGTTACGGTGCAATGATGGCACTCCCCGACATGCTCCCGGTGTTGCGAAAGGCACACCTGATCGAAGCCAGGCTCCCCCCCAACCACGCCCGTCAACACCCGATGGAGCGCCCCCAACGATGACGCTTGTCTGGATCGCATCGCTCGTGTTGAGCGTCCACGCCGAGGATCCGACGCCGACTGCGACGCTGGAGCAGCAGCGCGCTCAGTGTGAAGAGGCCGAAGACAGTAGCGCCTGCATCGACGTGGGACGCCGTTATCTGGACGGCCAGCCCAACGACGCAGGGCTCATCCTGGCCAACGCCTACTTTCAGATCGCATGTGATCGCGATGATGCCGTCGGCTGCTCCCTGCTCGCAACCAACCTGTACTTCGGAAACGGCATCGAAAAGGACGTCGTCGCTGCAGCAAAGTATTATCGAAACGCCTGTTACGGTGAGATACCCCACTATCCGGCCTGCTTCGACCTCTCCGGCATCATCCAGCGCGGTGAGGTGCGGGCGACGGCCTCGCTCAACCGAACGGCCCTGCTCAAGCGCGCCTGTGACGGCGGAGTGGCCGACGGATGCACCTATCTGGGGCGCTCATACCTCGATGGGGACGCGCGGACACTGGAGCGCGCAGCGGCGCTGCTCGAGCGCGCCTGTGACGGCGGGAGCATCGAAGGGTGCGCCACACTGGGCGCCGAGCACCTGCCCGGCGGAGCGTTCTCGACAGATGCAGATCGCGCCATCCCGCTGCTCCGAAAGACCTGCGCTCAGGGCAACGTGCGCGGATGCTCCAACCTCGCGACCGCCTACACCAACGGCTTCGGCGTCGAGCGAGACTTCGACGAGAGCCGGCGGCTGTATGCCCTGAGCTGCAAACAGAACGATCCGACCGCCTGCCGCGGCCTGGGGATCCTCTATGCCGAAGGATTCGGCGTCGACGTCGACCAGGAGCGCGCCCGCACGCTGTTCGAGCACGCCTGCCGCAGCGGCGATCCGGTCTCCTGCGACATCCTACGACAGGCCATCCGACAATGAACGACCTTCACCCGCCATCCGCTCGATCACCGCTTGGATGTATTCCAGGGATTCTCGGCGGTGCCAGCCCTGGGTCAACACTTCAGTGGTCCCGTTCATCAGGTTATATGTCGTAAATCTTCCACCATATCGAGTGCGTCGGACGTGCCCTTCGATGGACAGACGCCGCATCTTGCGCCAGGGCACCGCCACCGTCTTGTTCCAGGTCGGCAGCGGACCATGGGAAAACCGAATCCCCCGATCATCCAAACGCACGGTCGTCTGGTTGAACGCGGTGAGCAGCCAGGCATAGATGACGCCCGCTTCGAAGAGGATCGTAAAGAGGGCCGATTCGTAGTCCAACTCATCGGCCCCACCGATGAGGAGCAGCACCAACGGGAGGGAGACCAGCAGCAGAAAGACCAGCGACCCTCCGGGAAGGGTCGCCTCCAGCCGCCAGGGCAAGGTGAGCACGATTCCATCTCGCCGGGTCTGGGTTTGCACCGATGACGGCGCCGACACCGACGTGAGCACCGTCGCACCGAGGCCGGGGCTATACGCGACGTTGTCCGTGGCGGTGAGAACCACACCGCGACTGGCCGCCACTGCGGAGGGATCCGCCACAGAGACATGAGAACAGTTCGGGCAGAACGCCATCCCCTCTGCGATCGCATCGGGCGGGATGGGGTGATGACAGCGCACACAATTCACGGCATCGATCCTCCAGGGCGAGCGTACGCGCCGCAGCCCTGGATTAATGCCTCACGTCCGTCGTTGCTCAGAAGGCTTCCGTCACCCCGCCAGGATCTTCGGCGTCATTGAGGGACCAGTCGTAGTCGCTCCAGACGATGCGCACGTCCTCATCGGCAAGCTCCGGGCGATAGCGGGCAGCGAAGGCGCGGGCAGAACCGGCGACCTGCGCGAAGTCGTCGGCGTACCACAGATACAGCGGCGTCAGCCGGACGGTGTCGCCCGCGATCTGGAGCCAGGTGTCTGACTGATGCATCTGCGCGGTCTGCTCTTCCAGCTGCGTCTCGATCCGGGCGCCGGTGTACGCCTCGGCCCGGAGCGGCGGACAGCCCACGCTCGCGCAGTTGATCGCGAAGTGGACGCGCGGCTCGATGAAGTTGACGCGAAGCTCTTCGTGCTCCAATGCGCTGAGAGAGACCATTCGGCCTGCAAAATTCCACCGCGGGGCGTCCCATCGATCCCGGGCGGGGATGTCTTTTATCGACGCCAGCGGCTGATGGTCGAGGATGAGCTTCAGGGTGAAGGCGTTGTAAGCGTTGATGAGGGCGGCGAGCTTGTCGTCCCGGGACAGGTCGTCGAAGGGGAGGACGGCGAGCTGCTCAAGGTACCGATCCAGCTGCGCCTCATCAGCGGCCAGTCCGGCGTAGTCGACCCGGCCGCCGCGAACATGGTCGCGGAGGATCGCGTCGAAGTCGCGGTGATCGGCGGTCGCCGTCCCGACGTCGTCGGCGTAGGCCTCTCGCATCTCGTTCGACGCCGGGCCGAACCATCGCACAAGCAGCGGGCTGTTCTCCAGCGACCAGGCCAGCTGCATACTCGCCGTCGCGACCATCACCAGAAGCAGGATCCGACTCATCTCTTCCCCCATTGCACGGCTGCGCTCGATCAGGCTCTAAGGTCGAATGTCGAGATCGGAGGATCACTCGCCGAGTTCGGCGTCGAGTATGGCGCGCATCGCGTCCAGTTCGAAGCGGTTGCTGGCGTAGGCCACCACGCCGTCCCGGCCGATGATCCAGTCCTGCGGGTAAGCGGTCGTCGGGAAGGCGGCCTGGAGCGAGTAGGTGCGAACAATCGCGCTGTCTTCGTCCAACAGGATCGGGAAGGTCAGCCCGAGCTGGTCGACGTACCGCTGGACCGTCTCGGCGCGCTCGCTCGATGAGATGCCCCAGACGACCACGCCGTCTTCCTGATACTTGCGCCAGATGCTGTGTTCAATGTCCGAGACCTCGGACGCGCACTGCGGTCACCAGGTGGCAAAGTACGCCAGAACGACGGGCTGACCGCGTTGGTCGGAGAGGGTATAGGTCTCACCGTCCAGGCCGGTGAGGGTGAAGTCGGGCGCGTCGGTCCCGATCCCCACGTTCGGCGGCGGCGCCGAGAGGATCGTGACGATCTGGTCGGGCGTGTCCGGGTCGCTGGTCGCCACACACACCCCAAAGACATCGGACTGCGCGCTGTCCGTGGTCGTGTTCGTGATCCGGAGCCGACCCTCGCTGTCCGGTTCGATCGTGGTCGTCGAGGCCTCGACCATAACACGTCCCGGCGGCGCTTCGGCCCCGAGGATCTCCATCGACGCGTTGCCCAGGTTGCGCACCCGGACCTCGGTCGTGGTGTCGGGCTCCAGATAGACCGCCCGCTCGACCAGGGCGATGTCCGGGGCGGCCACCGCCAGGTCCAGGTCCAGGATGTGCAGGTAGCCCCAGTCAGAGACGGCCACCCGATCGCCATAGGCGGCGACGTGCATCGCCCACTGCGGGGTCCGCTCGGTGTTGATCCGGACCGGGCTGCGCGGCGTCGAGATGTCATAGCCGACCACATCCTGCTGGTTCGCTGCCCAGAGCCGATCGCCGCCCGCAGAGACAGAGATGACCGAGTAATTCAGCGCTTCGATCCCGATACTTTGCGGAGCAGACGGATCGTCCAGGCGGAAGACTTCGATCCCGGCGCCTCCGACCGCCACATACATCGTCTGGCCGTCTTCGGAGAACGTCAGGTCCTGCGCCCCACCCTGTGTCGCCGTCACCCCGATCAACGCGGGCTCATCGGGATCGGCAAGGCTGAGCGTAATGATTCCCGCCGAGTTGTCCGCCACATACAGGTGCGCGCCCTGCAAGTAGGGAGACCATGCGTTCTCCAGGCCGCCGACGCGGCTGAGCTCCTGCGGCGCGAAGGGATCGGTGATGTCGTAGGTGATCAGCTCGCCGGCGTGGGTGGTCAGATACAGCCGATCGTCAGTGTGGGCCATGCCCGACGGACCGGCGACGTCGATCTGACCATGTGGCGTCGGCCCCCGCGGCTCCGTCCGATCGAAGATCGAGACGCTGCCCCGGTCGCGGTTGGCCGCATAGAGGGCGTTGTCTGGACCAAGCTCGACCTGATAAAACCGCTGCCCACCCCCACCACACAGATACTCCGGCGCGGATGGGTCAGAGAGATCCACGCTGATCAGGCCGCCCTGGCCGACCAGCCAGGCGATGTCCGACTCCTCATCCACCACGATGTCGACAGTCTCGATGAAACGGAAGTCCTGAAGCAGAAGGCTACCAACGACGGTGAGCGGATCGTCGGTCTCTGCAGGGTCGCCGCACTTCTGGGGCAGAGCGGTCCACTCTGGGACCCCAGCCGTGCCAGAGTCCTCACCCTCATCGGTGTCCACGTCATCATCCATGATGTCCGTGTCATCGTTGGGCGCATCGGTCTCCGGGTCGGGTGAGCCAGAACAGGCGAAGAGGGCGAGGAGCAGCATGGGACTCTCCAGGAACAACGATTCCGATTCGTTAACCCAAAACAACCCTGCACCTTGATGAAACATGTTCTATCTGAGATAGTCTCCCGATCATGTCTTCGATTGGAGCGCTTCACGCGCTGTTGGTGCATCCGGACCCCGACGTCCGCGCCCAGGGAGAAGCGCTCGCCGCATCACTCCCCGAAGCGGACGCCCTCACCGCCCGCGGCGCCGCGGCGATCGATCGGATCTTTGAGGAGGTCGAGCAAGGCGCGCTCTGGCTGGTGCTCCCACCGTCGATGCTCCACGCCGTCCTTTGCGTGATGCCTGACGCCGATCCTCGTGGACACATCCGACGAGATGGAGCGTCCCTACATGTCGGCCCCTGCGTCGTCAGCGCCGATGTGAGAGTGACAGACATCACCTGGTGGTCAGCCGAAGCAGACGCCGCTGCGGTAGCATCCTCGCCAGAGGACTGGTCCTTCCTCATGTAAACCAGACCCTGGGACAATCTGGCTACGGCTTCGGCGGCCAGGACAACGTCATGGTCTGATGGAACGGCGTGCCCCGCCACTGGCCCCAGAGGCGCCGCAGCCGCTCGCGGACCGCATCGACGAAGTCACGATCAACGAAGGCTGCACGCGGTCTGAGCTGCGCCACATAGGCGTCGGCAGAAAACCGCCCATTGTGCACCGCCTGCATCGGACCGACCAGCGCTTCCGCGAGGGCGAGCGACGGGGTGGTGATGAACTGCCCTTGCTCATCGAGGTTGGGGTGAAGAGACGCCATCGTCGCGCCCGCCGCCAGCGTCCCCCAGAAACCATCGGACAACCCTGCCTCTGATTCAACCGCATAGTGAACCAGATCGTGGAGCAGCAGGCTGCGCGTCTCCAGGTTGCGCTGCTCACGGCTGCCGTCTGTCCGCACGATCTCCAGCCGATGGGTTCGGTTGTCCAATCGTCTCAGGTGAATTTGCATATTCTCAGAATAACCAACCGAAGCAGCGTTCAGCCATCCTGCTGGACGAACGACATCACAGCCCCGCCACCGTGAACACGGTGCAACAGGTGCTCGGCGGGCGCCGATCGCCTTTGCAGACTGGGCGAAGGCGATCGCAGACGCCTGACGCGCTACTTCGCGATCTGCTCGACGCTGTCTGGATCATCAACGGAGTCATCGGTCTTCGCGGCGATCCGGCGCATGTTCTCGTCCCATGGCGGCGTGGGCGCCTCGTCACCTTCTTCTCGATCCAGGCGCAGGATGTTCTCGACCTCAGAGAGCCGCTCCCGAGAGGTCCGGACCAGCTGCTGGCGGTCGTCCCGCACCGGCCACTGGTGGTGCATGGCGCCCTCATCGTGTTGATGGAAGGTGCGGGCGGCGCGGTGCGCGCGGTGCGCGGGCACCCCCAGCATGCGCAGCGCCTCCTCACCCACCCGCAGCGAAGTGTCGAACGTCTCGCGATAGACATGCTCGACACCAGCGGCGAACAGGGCGTACGCGTCCGTCCGACCGTAGGCGCGGGCGAGGATCTTGAGGTGGGGGAAGTGCATCTCAGCGGTGTGGGCGATCTCCAGGACCTTCTCGGGCGCGTCGACGGCGATGATGAGGATCCTGGCCTCTGCGGCGCCGGCCGCGTGGAGCAGGTCGAGCCGCGACGCGTCGCCATAGAAGACCTTCTGCCCGAAGGATCGGAGCACCTCGATCTGGTCGATGTCAGCGTCGAGGACGGTGACGCCGACGCCGTGGGCCCGCAAGAACCGCCCGGCGATCTGGCCGAACCGCCCGAAGCCCGCGATGATGACTGAATTTTCTTCGTTGACGATGTCGGACTCCATGGTCCGCTCGTCAGCGGCGTCGATGACCACGAGCGGCGCGATGACCCGATCGCCCAGGGCGATGAGCAGCGGGCTGAGGGCCATCGACAGCGCCGTCACCGCCACGAGGAGCTGGACGAGGTCGGGGCTGAGCACGCTGTTCGAGGCCGCGAAGGACAAAAGGACGAAGGCGAACTCGCCGATCTGGCCCAGGGCCGTGGCCAGGTGGACGAGGTCGGCGCCGCGAGCCTTGAACAACGCGCCGAGGGCGACGAGGATGATGATCTTGACGACCACGATGCCACCAAGAATCCCAGCGATCGTTCCAGGGGCAGCCGCGACATAGTCGAGTTCGATCGAAGCACCAACAGCCATAAAGAACAGCCCGAGCAGCAGCCCCTTGAACGGCTCGATGTCGCTCTCCAGCTCATGGCGGAAGGGGCTGTTGGCGAGGACGACGCCAGCCAGGAACGTCCCAAGGGCGGGGCTGAGCCCGGCGAGGGTCATCAACAGCGTGACCCCGACCACCAACGCAAGGGCGGACGCCGTAAACAACTCACGCATCTGGGTGGTGGCGATGAGCCGGAGGGTGGGGTTGACGACGAACCGCCCAACCACAATAACCCCAACAATGGCGACCAACACAACCACAGTGTAGGTGAGCGAGTCCAGACCACCGATGAAGTCCTGGATCCAGACGGTGAGGTCGGCAAGGGGCCCCTCGACGCCTTCACCATGACCACCACCACCGTGACCACCACCACCGTGACCACCACCACCGTGACCACCACCACCGTGACCACCGCCGTCGCTGTGTCCATCGCTGTGTCCGTCGTTGATGGCGAGCAGAGGTAGGATGGCGAGGATGAGGATGACGGCGATGTCCTGGAACAGGAGGACGGAGAAGGCCTTCTGTCCGGCGTCGGTCTTGAGGAGGCTCCGTTCGGTGAGGGACTGGACGCCGATGGCGGTAGACGACATGGCGACGATGAGTCCGATGGCGATCGCGGTCTGCCAGGGTTGGCCGAGGGCCATCGCCCCGGCGCCGACGGCGCCGGTGGTGACCAGCATCTGCAGCCCCCCCAGGCCCAGGATCGGCCCCCGCAGCCGCCACAGCCGGGCGGGCTCCAGCTCAAGACCGACCAGAAACAGCATCAGGACCACGCCAAACTCAGCGAAGTGCATCACCTCACCGGACTGTTCTGAGCCGACCCAGCCCAGGGCAGACGGACCGAGCAGCAGGCCGGCGAGCAGGTAGCCTATCACCGAGCCCAGCCCGAGGCGGCTGGACAGCGGCACCACCACCAGCGCAGCGATCAGGAAGACGAAGGCTTCAAACAGAAGATCTACACCCATCATTGACTCTCAGAAAGCAGATGGCGGACCGAGGTGGGCGGTCCTTCGAGGGCCCAGGCGTCGAGGTCGAGGTTCGGATCGGCGAGGGCTTCCAGCAGGGACTGATAGCGCTCGACGTGCTCGCGGATCTGGGCGCGGCCGTACTTGTGGACCCGATAGGCGGCGAAGGGCGGCGAGTAGGTCATCCCACACAGCTTCGCGGTCTGGGCGACGGGGACGAGCAGCTCCGTCAGGGTGCAGCCATGGTCGCCGTCGTGTTGATAGGATCGGTGAGAGCCGCCGACGGTGACGGCCTGTAGCAGGAGCTTCCCGCGCAGGGCGTCACCGTCGTGGCCGAAGGCCCAGCCATAGGTGAGCACGACGTCCTGCCATTCTTTGAGAAGCGACGGGGTGCTGTACCAGTACAGCGGATGCTGCCAGACGATGACGTCGTGAGCGAGCAGCAGTTGTTGCTCATGACGAACGTTGATGAACAGGTCCGGGTAGGCCTCATACAGCTCATGGACGGTCACCCCGTCGACGTCGCGGGCGGCTTCGGCCATCGGGCGGTTGAGGCGGGATCGATGTGGCATCGGGTGGGTGTAGAGGACCAGCACCCGATTCCTTACGTTGGACGAATCTGATTGAGGAGAAGACACAGACACCTCAGAGCCCATTCAGGCGGCCCATCGGCACACCCCGGTTTGAAATAGACTTCAGGGCTCTATCCGCGGACGCTCTCCACGGAACCGCTTCCCCACAGGCACCGCGATCAGGCCAAGGTCACCCGGCGGGGAGGAGCCCGGGTTGTCTCCTGGCATCATCCATCGACATCGTCCAAAGCGGTGTCTGGTCCCATTCCTGCGCGCCGTCGAGCGGATGGACGGTGGCCGGGCTCCTGCCCTCGATCGAGGTGAAAGACCTGTATGGCTTGTTCCCACGAGCGCGCTACCGGGGACGGGGTCGTGGTCGATGACTCGCAGACGGAGATGAGTTCAGGCTGGAGACCGAAGGGGCTAAAGACAGCTCATCCCTGCGACAAGGGGGGTGTTCGGAAACGCACTGTTGGCTGTAGATGGGCAGGCTCGTATCCAAGTTGGCGAGCCAGTTCCCAGGTACATTCCTGACCTGCAAGGCACGATCGGGATCTGAGCGGGGCGAAATCCTGACCGCATCGATTTGCCGCACTGCAACATCCCATTAGAAGCCAAACCCATCCACAAGGGAGATTCTCATGGCATCCGTTGGAGAGACTGCACCGGCATGGTCCGCCACCGCATATGTGAACGGTGAGCAGACCAACATCGATAGTGAACAGATGAAGGGCAAGTGGTACGTCATGTATTGGTACCCCCTGGACTTCACCTTCATCTGCCCGACCGAGATCCGCGGCTTTCAGTCGATCCTCGAAGACTTTGAGGATGATGGCGTCACGGTCATCGGCGCCAGCACCGACTCGTTCTTCAGCCACAAGGCATTCTTTGCCGATCGGGAGACCTTCACGCAGGAGATCACTCACCCGGTCATCGCAGACACCAGCCACGAGGTGACCAGGGCCTTCGGCGTACTGAAGGAAGACGAGGGCGTCGCCTTCCGCGCGACCGTGATCGTCGATCCGGAAGGCGTGATTCGTTCGGTCGCGGTCAACGACCTCGACGCAGGCCGCTCACCATCCGAGACGCTTCGCACGGTCCAGGCCCTGCAGAGCGGCGGCCTGTGTGGTGCTGACTGGAAGAAAGGCGACAAATTCGCCGTCTGAGTTCATCCCCCCTGGAGTCGCACTGTCATGGCCCAGATTGAAGTCCTCGACCGGGAGACCCTGCCGGCGTTCCTGGAGAGCCCTCTCGCCGTCCTCATCCTCACCAAGTCCGACTGCGGCGCCTGCACGGCATGGAGCGAAGAGCTGGCAGCGTTCCTGTCCGAGCTGGACGGCGGCGATCCGTTGACCGGAATCCGATACGGCAAACTGATCCTCAACCAGCCCGGCCTGGGCTTCTTCAAGAAGGAGTCGCTGTGGCTGCGGGAGGTCAACGACCTGCCGTTCAACGCGATCTACAAGGACGGTGAGATGGCCAGAAGCTTCGCCGGAAGCGGCACGACGCGCCTGCTCAATCGCCTCAAGCGGCTGATGCCCTGACCGTCATCGCCCTGCAAGATCAACCACGCCTCCGCCCAGCGGAGGCGTCTTTTCTTGATGCAAGCCACCGAAGACCCAGAATCAGGAGTGTCTGTCCATTCGACGCGCTGGGACACAATAAAAACAAGGCCCAACCTGCCATCCCGGCGGGCCATTACGTCTCCTCACGATGGGTGCTCTATCTGGACTATCTCTACGATGTCGAGTGTACCTTGCTCGACTGATAATGGCTTTGACTTCCCAGTCGTCGCGGATGAGATCTTCAAAAACGATGACAGAAGGGAGTGATCCCCTCTCTCAAAAGGCTACGGTGTTCACGACGATACCGTTGTTTAAACATTTGTTAAAGCATACAATACCCATCAAACAAAGCATGTTTTCTGTCGTTAACCCGTGACAGGTGCTCCATGGGATGAGCGGTGAATCGATACGTTACCACACATCGCCGCAATCAGGAGGCCGAATGTCCCGAACGCCTGCTCCACTCTCCATATTCTCTGGTGTCGTCCTTCTCGGAACGTTCAGCACCAGCTCGACCGGATGTCTGCTCTTGAAGGGTGAGCCCGCCTATACCACCACTCGCGGAATGACGGTCGGCTTCTGGCGACGCACCGAGCGGCTGTCGATCTCCGACGTTCAACTTCGAGACAATGTGGGGGACGCACAGACGGAGACCTATGAGTTCACCTACACCCCCAAACCCGGTGGTTGGTTTTCGCCGACATATGAGAGCGTCTGGTTAACGCTAGAGGTGCAGTTTGGACAGTCCAGAACGTCCGCGACCGGGGGCTTCCCGGCGATCGTTCAGGCGCCTCGCGAGATGGACCTGACCGTCAACGAAGAGGTCGGGTGGATCATCGGGATGAAGTGTGATGATGCGGTATCTGTCGGCCTCCCCGACGCGGGTCTGCAATACGCAGCGGATACGGTGCTCTTCCAGTCATGCGAGATCCACCTGGTGCAGGATGACTACGACGGTCTCGTCCTGCTGGAAGTGTTTGGGGATGGGAAGATCAACATGCAGACGACCTCGGGCGAGGTCTCGGTCAACTGAGCGGCCATGTTTTCTCGTGGAGGTGCAGCAACAATACTTCGGGGTCCAACCGCCATCCTTCGTGGGCGTTCTGGAGCACGTCCCGCAAGCCAGCCTTCCGAAGCCGTGAGAGGGTGACTGCGAGGCGGTTCCGCGCCGAAGCGGGGACGATTCGTTCGCCCGGCCATCCCGCGGCGATGAGGGTCTCTGCGGTGGCGTATGCGCCGGGCTCGCGCTCAACCAGAGAGGCGAGGTGTCGCAAGACACGCATCACCGCGCCATGCCGGTCGACGCGTACAGGGGACTGGCCAGGCATCTGAAACCACTCCCCGGTCGCCGCCACCACGAGGACCTTCCCAGAGTCCGCCATGATCCGTTCGAGCACACCATGCGTGATCCGGGCTGCCGGGTACTCGGCCAGTAGGGAGGACTCGTCAAAGTGGTAGGTGCGGCGGCGGCTGAGGGCGCTCGTCCAGTCGCCGGCCTTCCACTCCAAGAACGCGCGCCAGAAGGCGACGAGCTGTATGGTAAACGGATCTTCCACCGACGTGGCCTGCTCGGCGAGATCGTGGAGATGGCGCGCCCGTGTGAGCTGGCCCTGCAGCGCGGTGATGACGCTCTGCAGCGCGTAAGAATAGGCCAGATAAGCGGGTATCTTCTCGGCCAACCGGAGTCCATCCAAACACCGGGCCTCTGCAGCGTCCAGATGCGCCTCCACCAGCTCTAACAGCACCTGACCGGCGCGGAGACCGAGCAGAATCGTCTCCTGGCCGGCCATCGGGAGGTTCTGGCTGCAGCGCAGCCCCTGCTGAAAGCTCACCCGCGCCTCTCCCAGGAGCCCTTCCTCCAGATTCAACAGGCCCAGGGCTTCGCAGATCTTGCCTTGAATTTTTGAAAGATTCAGCTGTGCCGACAGAGACCGCGCATCGATGAGCAGCCGCCGTGCCTCGTCGTTTTGGTTCTGTCCCTGGTAGGTGAGCGCGAGATTGTAGAGGCAGAACACGCGCATCCGCGTCATCCCCAACGCCTCGGCACGCCGGATCGCTTCAGACGTTGCGCGCCTGCTCGCTTCGAAGTCGTTGAGCCAGATGTGGCTGGCGCCCAGCTCCATATACGCCCAGGCCATCTGATGCGGACGCTCGCGGTCATCGATACGAACAGCCTCCTCAGAGAATGTAAGCGCCCTGACGAGCGCTCCGAGGCGTTTGTGTACCATGGTCCTGCAGAGGTTTGCGGTGACCGCTGGCACGGCCGCTCCCTGCTCGTCGAGGGCACCCAGCAGGGCCTGTGGCTGTTGATGAGATAAGGCCCACCCGATAAAAAACCACGGCTCATGATGGTAGCGCCCGGTCTCATACAACGCAGCCCACAGCCCACAGCGCAGGAAGGGGGTGTTGACCTCTTGATTGGTCCAATCCTGTAGCTGTTCGCGTGCGCCCTCTGCGAACCAGGCAAAGTATGGGTTGATGTCTGCATCTCGCCATTGTTGGATGCAATCGGCGATCGCCTTGGAGAGTTGATAGTATCCCGGCTCAGAGACGGTGACCCAGCCCGCGGTGACCAGTTGTTGCATGCTTCTGCGCCGACCGCACCACACCATCCCTTCGTGACGTACGGGGTTTGGAAGGCGCGCAATCAGCGCGAGCGTGTCCTGCTCATCTTCCCCGAGGGCGTCGAACGCGTCCCACAGCCCGGGCCACTCTGAGGAGGGTTCCAGCAAGATGGATGAGATCGGCTCCGCAGGCCACCTTCGGGCGGCAGCGACGATGGCGGCCGGGGTATCGCGCAGCCGGCGCGCGAGCGCACGCAGCGTTTCCGGCGCCGCCGCGTTGGGTGCATGTTGAAGGAACAGCTGTACCCCCTCTTCTTCAGACAGCGGCGGCAGATCGAGCACCGACCACTCCCCCCCGGGGCGGAGTCCGGTAGCCAGGACGGGCCCCTCCACCGGGATCTGGGCGCGCGTCAGGCCCGCCGGCGCATCATCGATGCACAACAGCGTCGGTGCCAGCGCCGATGGCACTGACGCCAGCAGAGAGGTGTCCGCGAGCAGAACATGACCGCTCCAGCGTGCTGCGACCTGTCGGAGGGTGTGGCTTCGTCCACTCCCCGGTGCGGCGCGCAGCCACACCGCCTTCCCCTCCTTGAGCATCGCCAGGATGATTTGGCAAATGTCTTCCGAGGTCTCCGAGCCGCGCTTCTCTGTCATCCTGCCTCTGGTTCTTACCGGTGGGATATCTCTTAACGATGGGCGGTAAGCGCTGCGATGACCGCCCCCGATGGCGCAGTTCTTGGGTGGTTTCGAATTTTTGACACCACCGAACAAGGCGCCATCTATGTTTGTTATCCACCTCTTTCGCGGTACCGCGATCCGATCGGATCATCTCCTTCGGTGCGTTCTATGTGTACAG
Organism: Myxococcota bacterium; assembly: GCA_038520555.1. Classification (GTDB taxonomy): domain Bacteria; phylum Myxococcota_A; class UBA796; order UBA796; family UBA796; genus JBCBLB01. Next base: position 25,909 of record JBCBLB010000024.1, read on the forward strand.
AAAGAGTTCACTTTTCCCTCGATGGATGGAGTCAGAGACCATGATGTGGAAGTTCCCGATCGCGATGACCTTGCTGCTGGCGTTGGTTGGCTGCGGCGACAACGACAAAGACAGCGCAGAAGTCGTCGACAGCGACGGTGACGGCTTCGACACCACCCAGGACTGTGACGACGCCAACGCCAGCGTCTTCCCCGGAGCGAGCGAAGTCTGCGACGGCCTCGACAACGACTGCGACGAGCAGGTGGACAATGACCCCGTCGATGGCGACAGCTACTACACCGACGCTGACGGGGACGGCTTCGGCGATCCCAGCGTGGAGGTCATCTCGTGCACCCGGGTGGACGGTTCGGTGGAGAACAACACCGACTGCAACGACGGCTCCGCCTTCGCCAACCCGGAAGCGGCCGAGATCTGCGATGGGATTGACAACGACTGTGACGAGCTGGTCGACGACGATGACTCCTCACTCAACCCGGCGACCACCGGTACGTTCTACTTCCTGGACAGCGACGGCGACAGCTTCGGCGACATCGGGGAGCGGATCCTGACCTGCGCCGCCCCCGCCGGCTACGTCGAAGACAGCACCGACTGTAACGACGATGAAGCCACCGCGAACCCCGGCGCGCCGGAGATCTGCGATGAGATCGACAACGACTGCGACACCCTGGTCGACGACGCGGACGACTCCCTGGACGGATCGACGGGCACGAACTACTACGAAGACCTCGATGCAGACGGCTTCGGTAACCTGGCGAACCTGCGGCAGACGTGCATCCAACCCGCCGGCTTCGTCGTCGACAGCACCGACTGTAACGACAACGACAACACGACCTTCCCGGCCGCGACGGAGCTCTGTGATGGTCAGTTCAACGACTGCAACAACGGCGACTTCGACATCACGGCTGCCCCGCCCGACGAGACGGACGACGACGGCGACTTCTACATCGAGTGTACGGGCTATGCCCCCGGCGTGACCGTCACCGACGAAGACGTCGTCGCTGGCGATGACTGCAACGACGCCGAAGCGGGCATCAACCCGGCCGCGCAGGAGATCTGCGACGAAGCCGACGTCGACGAAGACTGCGACACCTTCGCCGACGACGCCGATGATAGCACCTCGGACGAGTCGAAGTTCACCTACTACGCCGACGCGGATGAAGACGCCTTCGGCAGCCCCGACAACACGACCCTCGCCTGTGCGGTGCCCGAGGGCTTCGTCGTAGACAACACCGACTGCGACGACACCCGCGACTTCGTGAACCCTGACGGCTCCGAGATCTGCGACGACCTCGACCTCGATGAAGACTGCAACGGAGCAGCGGACGACGCGGACACCGGCGTCGATCCGGACTCGTTCAACACCTTCTACTTCGACGCAGACCTGGATGAGTATGGTGATGACGCGGTAACCGAGGCGACCTGTGACCCGTCAGAGGGCTACATCGCGGTCGGCGGCGACTGCGACGAGACGCGCGACGACGTCAACCCCGGTGCAGACGAAGTCTGCGACGACGACGACGTCGACGAAGACTGCGACGACGTCGCCGATGATCTCGACAGCAGCACCACCGACGCCTCGAAGACCACCTTCTTCGCGGACACGGACAACGACACCTTCGGCGATGCGGAGTCCACCGACCGGTTCTGCGCGCTTCCGGAGACCGGCTACTCTGTGAACGACACCGACTGTGACGACGGCGCTGCAGACGTCAACCCAGCCGCAGAAGAGACCTACGGCGGCGACACCATCGACAAGGACTGCAATGGCCTCATCGGCCTCGGCGTCGCGGACCTCGTCGAAGATGACCTCATCATCACCGAGTTTATGCCCAACCCTGGCATCATCGCCGATGACGATGGCGAATGGTTTGAGATCTACAACAACACCAACGAAGAGCTGAACCTCATCGACCTGGAGCTCTCCGATCTGGGGTCCGATGACATCACGGTCACCGACGACGTGTTGGTCGCGCCGGACACCTACGTGGTCTTCTCGATCGGGGACACGGACACCAGCGAGCTTCCTGCGGTCGACTTCGTCTACACCGGCTTCACCCTGGCCAACGAAGATGACGAGATCATCCTGGGCTACACAGACGCGGAAGGCGTCGAGACGATCATCGATCAGGTCGCGTACACGTCGAGCTGGTCGTTCGACAGCGACGTCGCGGCGTCGCTCAACGGCCCTCGGCTGACCCGTGACAACAGCGACATCACGCTGTGGTGTGAAGCAGAAGCCGACTACTTCACGAATGCAGATGGCGACTCGCTGATCGGCTCACCGGGCGAGGCCAACCCCATCTGCCCGGGAACCGTCGAGGACTGCGAAGACGACATCAACGATGACGGCGACGGCCTCATCGACTGTGAGGATGATGACTGTCTGGACTTCTGCGCCGAGGACTGCACCGACGAGATCGACAACGACGACGACTCCTTCACCGACTGCGAAGACGACGAGTGCTACGGCGTCGATGGCTGCGCGGGCCCGTACAACATCGAGTATGAAGTCCGCTTTGACGAGATGTACTTCAAGTCCTCCTACTACTACTACGGCGACTACACGACGTACACGTATATCTACGACTATAACGAGTACGCCGAGGGGTATGGCGATCCGTCGATGTACGGCGGCGTCGAGCTGACCGGAACGCCCGACGGCTGGCTCGGGGCCTCCTTCAGCTGCGAAGGAAGCTTCACCGTCGACTTCAGCCGAGCCACCACTGGCTCAGAGTTCTTCGATGACCTGGTCACCTTCGACTTCGAACCGAACACCGCCGACGGCACGCTGACCTGGTCGTCGAGCTGCCCGGTCCCCGGCCTGCCGACCGCCACGCTGCGGCATTACTACGGTGATGACTACATCGAACGGCGGAGCAGCGCTGGCTCGTTCTACACGCAGTACTACGCGAGCAGCTACTACGCGAACAACAACTTCAGCTTCGGCTTCCCCGGCACTGCCGTCTACTTCTACGACGACTACTACACCTTCCTCTACGATGTGTACCCGTCGTCTGCGATCAGCTTCGACGGGGACTACTACGTCCCCTGATCGATACGGGCTGACCCCGATCAAGCGATGCCTCAAACATCCTTGATCCGTATCATCCGGCATCTCTTCAGGCCGTTCGACGAATTGCTGCCTTCTCCATGCCAGCAGTTCATGGGACCAGGGCTCTTCCGAAAGAAACGTCCATATTGTCCGCTGTGCCAGCCCCTTTATCGAAGGAGGCTGGCATCATGATGGGCCGTCTCTTGCGGCCCCTGGAGGTCCGATGCCGTCACTGCGTCCGGAAGAACTCGAAGAAATCAGCCGGGAAACCATCGGTCACTATGATGAACACGCCGAGTCGTTCTGGCAAGGCACCCGCGATCACGACGTCTCTCAAAACATCGCAGCGTTGCTCGCCGCGATCGACGCGCCGCCGCCGCTGCGCATCCTGGACTTCGGCTGCGGGCCGGGGCGCGATCTGATGGACTTCTCTCAACGTGGTCACACACCGACCGGCCTGGACGGCTCGGCGCGGTTCTGCCAGATGGCGCGCCAGAACGCAGGTTGCCCGGTCTGGCACCAGGACTTCCTCGCCCTTCGGCTGCCCGACGCGTACTTTGACGGCGTCTTCGCCAACGCGACGTTGTTCCACATCCCCTCCCAGGAGATGCCTCGGGTGTTGGGCGAGCTCCGGGCCACCCTGCGACCGGGCGGGGTGCTGTTCTCCTCGGTGCCGCGCGGCCCCCAGATCGAAGGCTGGAACGGCTCGCGCTATGGCACGTACCATGAGCTGCCATCATGGACACAGATGATGGAGGCCGCCGGCTTCGAACCGCTGGGCCATTATTATCGACCCCCCGGACGCCCCCGGGAAGAGCAGCCCTGGCTGGCCAGCACCTGGCGGCGCAGCCGCTCTTCCGGATGAGCGCTCCGGTCATGACGTTTTCCGAAGTTCAATGAAGAGCTGCTTTGCACCAAAATCGACTCCCAACGAATGATTTTCGAGCACACCTATCCCCGACCGGATCGTCCAGAACGAGCGGGGTGGTGGGTGCAGGAGAAGAGAGACGTCGGTTCTGGCCCACCGTCAAACCATCTGTGTCATGCTCATGGCATCATCGGCCGAGTACAGAAGAAGAACGCGGCTCAGGGGTCTGGATCGCCGTCGATGGATATCTCCAGACGTACAGCACCCACACCACAGTCCGCGTAAACAGAAATAATTAAGTTATAACAGTATAAACTATGAACAACCACTCATTCACCATGGTGAGCGAGGGGTGAACGATCGGTCGCGATCAGGTGTCCCAGCGCAAAAACCGATCGGGGACTTATTCGTGGTTAACCTTGATTCTGTGTTGATGGAGCCGCGATACGGGACGTCTGCCAAGAACGCGGAGGTCAGAGATGCTGTGGATGCTGTTTGGGGTGGGTCTTGCGGGCGCGGCTGCGATCGATGAAGCCTGCCTGGACGTCGCCGCGGAGGGGCCACCGGCAGACTACAGCGAGGAAGCCCAGCAGACGTTCCTGCTGAACTACTTCGCGCTGGCGACGACGTTCTCTCCGATCCACGCGCCGGTTCCGGTCGAGGCAGGCCGCGGCGCGGTGGGCCTGGAGCTGGCGGGGATCCCGCCATTGTCGTGTCGTCGTCGGCTGGTGTTGGACTACACCAAGACCGAAGACACGAACAAGACGCCGGTCGCGCCGCGGTTCCGGGCGAAC
>JBCBLB010000644.1:0-5515 GCA_038520555.1 Myxococcota bacterium
CCCCGCCTTCATCGCTCCACACCTTCACCTCGACCATCGTACAGGCCGAAGCCGGAAGCGCGAGCGCGAGGACGAACAGCCGAGACATCGAGATAGCCATGAGATTCTCCGTTTCATGGGGCCGCGGCCTTGGTGCCCTCGCCCCTTCACCCTGGAGTACGAAAACCGCTCCCTCAACGCGCCACACACCATCACTTTTCCTTCATCAAAATCAGAATAACAATCGTTAAACGCTTTCAATTCGTAATCGAACTGTAAATCCTGGTCGTGATGGCGCAGCCAGGAGGGGAGGTATGGTTTCCACAAACTGCACGCCGCGACGCGTGCGCTCCCCCCCCGAAACCAAGGTGAGTGTAATGAACGCACAGGTGTTTTCTGAAGCGTTGCGAGCGACAGCCCGCATCGCCTGTTGTCTGACGCTGCTGGGCTGCCCCCCGAAGACAACACCCTCAACCGACCAGGCTGCGACTTCACCGGCCTCAGCGCTGCCACAGACCACCATCGAAGAGGTCTCCCCTGACGATCTTCAAACGTGTGTCACCACGGTCGTCGATTTCGTTCGCGCCGATCGGTGGGACGAGCTGAAGACAACGCCCTCACCAGACGAGACGGACCTTCCCCCCGCTATGGCGCCACAGGTTCTCATCGGAGAATCGGCAGACAATCCTGAACATCAGGAGATCATGTCCTGTTGTCAGGACATCGCCCGCAACCCAACCGTCGGCTTCCAGGCCAGTGAGCTGAGCATGTGCTGTGACATCACCGGCAGGTTCGGGCCCATGTGTTCACCCTGGGGCCCACCCCGCCCGCCAGAGATGGCCTTCAGCGCCGGGGCAGCCCGCCAGCGTGCCCGCTCCGTCGTCGCCGCAGCGGCGAGCACCGGTGTCGTCCTTGACCTCCGCGACGCCGCACAGGCGCAGGCTCCGAAGCTGCCCACGGTCGCCCCGGATCTGCGCGCCATCGCCCAGATGACCTGGGCGAGCCGGATGATCAACGAACACGAGAGCCACACGGTCTTCCTCGCCCTGGCTGATCGGCTCGAATCCATCGGCCTGGACGAAGAGATGGTGGCGAAGTGTCGGGAATTTGCGGACGAGGAGCGGTCCCATGGCGTGCTCTGCGGCGCCGTGGTCGAAGCGCTCGGCGGCGCTGCCGCGGCCACCCCGCCCGATCTCGGTGAGATGCCGACACACGCCGACGTTGGCGATGTCGAAGCCGCCCTCCGCGATCTGTTGTCGATCTGCTGCCTGAGCGAAACCGTCGCGGTCGCCCTCATCGGCGCCGAGCGGCTGGCGATGCCCAAAGGCCCGCTCCGCGATCTGCTGACTCGGATTTATGCCGATGAATGCGGGCATGCGCACTTCGGATGGCGGCTGGTCCCACAGCTCCTCAAGCAACACCCCACACTGCGCGGCCGCCTCAGCCGCTACCTCCGGGTCGCCCTGGCCCACCTCGAAGAGCACGAGCTGGCCCACCTGCCGCGCACCCAGGCGCCTCCGGGCGGCGCAGCGCTCGGCCTGTGCGACGGCGCCGATGCCCGGCGGCTGTTCTATGCCACCGTGGAGCGCATCATCCTGCCGGGCCTGCAACAGATGGGGCTCGACGCCTTCGACGCATGGGCACAGCGCAGCGCCGCCTGATCAGAAGGTGACGCCGAACCAGACGCCGCCGTAGGGCAGGTGGATGGACGAACGGAAGACGTCGTTGAGATAGGCTTCGCTCGCGTCTTCCAACGCCGCGTTGTCGCTGTCCAGGCGCCCCGGGGATGGGTTGGCGTTGTCCGTCTCTTCTTCGATCACGACCGCGGTCTGAGACGCGATCGTGCTGGTCCATCCCGCCTGGACCCCCAACAACCATCGATCGCCGATGGGCCATCGCCAGTTGGCCTCTGCGGAGATCATATGAAGTTGTGCGACGATTTCTGCGGATGTATCGCCGCTGTCGCTGTCTCGCGCCGAGCGTCCTGTGACGGCGACAAGGGCTTCGCTGGTGGTCAGACCACCACCCAGAGCGACGAACTGATAGCCCACGCCGAACCCGATGCGCCGCTCGGGCCAGGGGCGCCATCCAACGATCCCCTGGGTGACGAGCGCGTTCTGGAGGGCTTCATCAATCAGGTCGGCGGTCCCGTCGCTGTACCAGCCGAGCGTCGTCGCGGTCCCGTTGAGCAGATCCAGGTAGGGCCCGGGGTATACTCCCGCCCGCACCCGGCCATACATCCGATTCGGGGCTTCGACCTGAATCGCAGCGCCGACGGCGATCGCGACATCCGTCCCCACCGTGACATCCACCAACCAGTCATCTCCTGCCGAGGCGACGGATACAATAGACAAGAGCAGCATGATGACCCCCTCCTCGAATAAGGAGGTATACCACGGCCTCAGCGGGACAGCAGCCACGCCTCTTCCACGGCAGTGAGCCATGCGACCAGCCGCCCCCATGTCTCGGACAACGTCTCGTTGTCCGGGCGCAGCGAGACCGACGCGGCGGTGATCTGGGCGGAAAGCTGCATCGCCATCCCCGCGCCATCCGCGAGCCCCAGCGCGGACAGACGCGTCGCGACCGCCATCAGCTCCGCCGCCCGCCAGCGCCCCGCGCGCGCGAGCCCCTCCACCGCGAGGCTCTCCATCATGTCCATCGCCTCTGCCATCCGCTGCAGCGGCAGATCCTCGCTCGGCACCGGCGGAGCACCCACCGTCCGCCATGGCCGCGCCGTTCGGCTGCGAAGCGGCGTCGCCCCCAGCCCCAGCGAGACCGGGCCCAGCGAGACCGGGCCATCGTCTCGCCGCAGCCACGCGGAGATCGGCGCCGCATCCACCCCGCCCCCGGTCGGCCAGAACCGAACGAACAGGTGTGAGGGCGCCGAGCGCCAGGACGGGAACCGCTCCAGCACCTCGATCAGCCGCCGGGTCGCCGGGCCATAGACCACCCGCAAGGTGACGACGCCATCGTTCTCCAAGCGCACCGGCATCGACAGCGTCTGCGTCGTCTCATCGAACGTCGGCGCCCCCTCGACGGGCCGCTTCGGATCCAGCGCGAGCACCACAGGCAACCAACGATCCTGTCGAGAACGGAAGATCGGCGGATCCTGCCGCCCCCACATCGCCATCAGCGACCGGACGTCCTTCGCGATCACCGATGCTGGCAGCCGATCGGGCGAGGGGACCTCGGGGAGGTTCTGGACCACCACGTTCGTCGCGCCGAGCGCGCCGTCCGGACTCAGCCGCGCATTGGTCAGACGCAGCCGAGACACCGACAGCTCCGCTGCGCTCTGCTCACCCCAGATGGGGTACCGGAACAGCGACTGCGGCGAGGGCGGCTCCATCCCTGGCTGCGCGCCCCGCCCCTGGCTGACATAGACCCACTGATGGGTCTGCTCCAGCAAGAACCAACACCTGATCATCGACGCCCGAGGGGACATGAAGCCTTCCACCCCAACCCCCAGCAGGTCCAGTCGGGCCGCGGGCAGGTGCCCACGCCGCCCCCGACCGCGCAACACGACCGCCGGCTTCGTCCGCTCCGTCGACGTCAGCGCCATCAGCCGCGCGACCAGCCGCCCCACCGTCCACAACCATTGCCGGCCGACCGACCGCGCCGATCGCCGCTGGTAGGCCTCCAACAGATCCGCCAACATCCCCAGGTCGCGAGATGGGCCGGGAAGCGCCTGGCTCGACCGCTGGGCCAGCGCTTGCAGCCCCTCCACGGCCTCGTTGGGCAAACCATCCAATCCCACCGCCAGCAGCTCCGCCGCCCTCGCCCGAACCCGATCGAGGATCTCCGGGTCGGAGACCGCGCCCGGCTCCGGCAGAGACGACTGCCATGCCATCGCCGCCAGAACCCGGTGCACACACAGGCGCTTCTGACCACACCCACACACCGACTCTTCCAGGGGACTCCCCGGGATAAACCGCACCCGGATCCCCAGGGTCGGCATCGATACCGCGGTGTCGCCCTCCCGAATGATCTCCAGGCCCTCGGCTCGTGCGCTCAGCGCCCGGTCCCATAGCGCCCGCCCCGCCGCCTTCCGTAGCGATGCGATCGTCCAGGACGCCGGCGTCCACGCCTCGGCCGGAGGAGGTGCCGCGCCGCGGCCACGAAGGTAGACGATCGTGCGCACCCGATGGCGGCACAGCCGGCGGGCCGAACAAGAGCAGGTCGATGCCCCCAGCCCCCCCGCGGCCGGGAACACACAGCGCGCATCCGACCACTGGGCGACCATCCCGTCTGCGCCGTCTTCAATGGCATGCGGCGCCCACCCGTCTCGCGCCAGGTCGCGGCGGGCACGGCGAACCGTCAGCCGGCTGGACAGCCCGACGAGATCGTCATCGGAGAGCATCTGGAGCCGCGCACGCACCGTCACCCGAGCACCTCACCCAGCCAGCGGACCAGCGACTTCGGCGTCATCGCCCCGACCTCGGCGCCGGCGGCGAGCATCCGCTGCCCCAGGTCCCGATCGTAGTCCGGCCGGCCCTCCTCATCCAAGGCGGCCAGGACCAGCACTTTCACCCCGCTCTCCGTCAGCCGCTGCGTCCGGGCCAGCAGCCGCCCCGGCCCGCCCCCTTCATATAAATCCGTGATCAGAACCACCACCGTCCGTCGCGGCTGCTCGACCAGCTCGGCGCAGTAGCCCACCGCACGTGCGATGTTTGTCCCTCCCCCCAGCTGCACCGACATCAAGGCCTCGACCGGGTCCCGCACCTGCTGGGTCAGGTCCACGACCTGGGTGTCGAACACCACCAGATGGGTATGCAGCTCCGGAATCTCTGCGAAGATGCTGGCGATAATGCTGGCGTGAACCACCGACCGCAGCATCGAGCCCGACTGGTCGACGCACACGATCACCCGCCAGTCTGCGTACTGCCGGATCTGGCGAGAGAACCATGGCCGCTCGATCACCAGCGCCCCGCGCCGCCGATCATAGTGACGGAGGTTGCGACGGATGGTCACCTTCGGATCGAAGCTGCGCAACGATCCCCTTCGGGTCGGCCGCTGGTTTCGCACCCGCCCCGACAGCGCGGCGTCAACGTCTTGAATCAAGGCCGCTCGCAGCGACTCCGCGACCTCACGAACCACCCGGCGGGCCGCAGCCAGGACGCCCGGATCCATCACCGCCTTCAGCCGAAGGATCGCCTCCAGCAGCGGCAGCGAGGGCTCGCAGCGGGACAGCACCTCTGCATCGGTGACCATCTCCTCGATGCCGTACCGTTCCAGGGCCTCCGCCTCGAGCTTCTCATAGGTCTCTCGCGGAAACAGGCGCTGCAATCGATTGATCCAATCAGGCACCGTCAGCGTGGACGCCCCGCCGCCGCCCATCCGCTCGACGTCCTGGCGTTGCTCTCGGCCGTCCTCGCTGTATTCGCGGTCATAGAGATAGCCCAGCGTCTCGTCCAGTTCGCCATCTCCGGCCCCGCCCAGCGGCGGGAGCGCCATCGCATACTGCCCCAGGATCAGCCGCCAACGCCGCAACAGCTCCGGGGAGTGGCGCTTCGCTTCGTCTGGAGCCGACGTCGACGTC
>JBCBLB010000613.1:0-5859 GCA_038520555.1 Myxococcota bacterium
ATCTCTGCGACGTTGGGGCTGGGCTCGGTCTGGCGGGCGTCGCAGTTTCTCGGGGATCGTTGTGATCTGAACGCCGAGATCTGGGAGGGAGAAGACCTCGGGTGTGTCGACACCTGGATCCGATCGATGGGCGCGCGGATTCACCGGCGTCCGCTGAGCGATGAGCAGGTCGCGTTCTATCGCACGATCTACGATCGTGCCGATGAAGAGACGGTGGAAATGGAAGAGTGGGAGCGGGTGGATCTGGGCTTTCGGCATGTGCTCATCACCATGCTCTCTTCGCCCTGGGCGACCTACCACGTCGAGGTGGGGGACGGGGACGGCGAACTCGACGCGTATGAGCTGGCCAACCGGCTGTCCTATCACTTCTGGCAGAGCAGCCCGGACGACGCCCTGTATGCAGCTGCGGCGGATGGCAGCCTGCTCACCGACGAGGGGTACCGTGCCCAGGTCGAGCGGGTCGCCGCCGATCCGAAGACGGCCCGCTCGTTGGAGGAGTTCTTCGCCGACTGGCTGCGGGTCGAAGAGATCCCGCGGATGGATGCCCGGTTGGGCACACCGATCTTCGACGCCTTCGCCGAAGATACGCTTCCATCCGCCACGCTCCATGAGGCGATGGGAGAGGAGCTGGTCGCCTTGGGCGTCCACCATGTCCTGGAGTCGCCGGGGAGCTTTGATACGTTCTTCCAAAGCGATCGAATGGTGACCCACGACGGAGAGCTGGCGGCCCTGTACGGCGGCGCGCCTTGGAACGGCGCCGGGGAGCCCGGCGCGGTCGATGGGTCTCGGGCCGGGCTGCTCACCCGGGCAGGGATGGTGGCGACCGGCTCGGCCAACACCCGACCGATTATGAAAGGGGTGTTCGTTCGTGAGGGGCTGCTGTGTGAGCCGCTGGGGACGCCGCCGGACAACGCCAACGCGTCCCCGCCGGAGCTGAGCGAGACCCAGACCACCCGCCAGGTCGTCGAAGCCCTCACCGAGCAGCCGGGGAGCAGCTGCGCTGCCTGCCACGCCGATCTCATCAACCCGCTGGGTTTTGCCACCGAAGGGTTCGATGGCCTGGGGCGTCCGCGAACCGAGCAGACCCTGTATGCCGAGTGGGGAGAGCCGCTCACCTCGCTCCCCATCGACAGCGCTGACACCAGCATCCTCGCCGGCCAGCGGATCGCGTTCAGCGATGCGACCGACCTGACCGATGAGATCCTGGCCAGCGGCGCCGCGCACCGGTGCTTCGCGCGCGAATTCTTCCGCTTCACCTACCACCGCGCTGAGTCTTCGGACGCCGATGATTGCAGCATCCAGACGCTCGGGGACGCATTGGTGGAGGGGCAATCGCTGGATGTCTTCCTTCAGCGCGTCGCCCTTCAGCCGCAGTTTCGCACTCTCGCCCCACCCGCACAGTGATCTGGGAGGACACCATGAAGACCAGTCGTCGTCATTTTCTTCGAGGCGTGGGCGGGTTTACGCTCTCCATTCCGTTTCTCCCCTCCATCACCGGTCGCCGGGCGTTCGCGGATTCCTCTGGGGGAGGTCCGTTCTTCGTCGCCTTCGCCACCCATCACGGCGGGGTCTGGGGCCACAGCATGTTCCCCGATGAGGGGCTCCTCTCCGAACAGGGGCGATACGCAGGCCGTGTCATCCGTGGAGGTGCCCTGTCGGGTGAGGTTTCGGGAGGGCGCCGCCGGCTCTCTTCGGTCCTCGACGCGGACAGCGGGCGGCTCACGGAGCGGCTCGTCGGTCAGATGAACGTGATCCGTGGCCTGGACGTGCCCTGGTATATCGCCCACCACACCGGCGGACACCTCGGGAACTTCGCCCGAAACGATGCCAACGGAGGAGACGGGTTGCGGATGCAGGCCTATCCGACCCCGACCATCGATCAGATCCTCGCCCATTCAGACCGCTTTTACCCGGACCCGGACGCGATCGTAGAGCGGGCGATGGTCATCGGTGCCCGCGGGTTGTCCTACAATTACGCCAACCCCACCGACCCGCGCAGTGACATCCAGCGGATGCACAACATCACCAGCAGCGTCGCGCTGTTTGACCGTGTGTTCCGCCCGGCCTCAGCGTTTGGCGCCGCCTCTCCGCTGGTCGTCGACCGGGTCATCGAGAGCTATCGCACGTTGCTGTCGAATCCCCGGCTCTCCAGCGGCGATCAGCGTCGTCTGGACGCCCATATGGAGCGTCTGTTCGACGTCGAGCGCCGTCTGAACCTTGAGCTGACCTGTGAGATCGAATCGCCTGCCTTCGATGCGGAGTCGCTGTGGGAGGCTCCGGATTACTTTCGGGACCCGGGGTCTCAGGCCCGATACTGGCAGCTGATGAACGACATCGTCGTCGCCGCCTTCTCCTGCGGGGTTTCGCGGATCGCGACGATGCATGTGGTCGATACGCTCTCGAACTTTGCGGGAGACTGGCACCAGGACATCGCACACCAGGCCTACGCCCAGGACAACGCGCAGCAGACCCTCCGCCGCGCCCATCAGCAGTTCTTCGAGGACATCTACCTCGACCTGATCGAGAAGCTCGACGCGACCGCGGGCCCGTCTGGCGGCAGCATCCTCGATGACGCGCTGGTGGTCTGGACCCAGGAGTCGGGGCAGTACACCCACGAGTCCTACAGCATCCCGGTGGTCACCGCCGGCTCGGCTTGTGGAGCGCTCCGCACCGGGCAGTACGTCGATTATCGGGACCTCGATATGGAGCTGCCCTTTGAAGAGGGCCCGAGCCACGGCTACCCCTCGGACCATCCGGGGCTGACCTGGAACCAGTACCTGGGCACGGTCCTCCAGGTGATGGGCCTCTCCTCGGAGGGCGGCCTCGATCTGGCGAGCGGCTATGGCCCGATGTTCGTCTCTCCGGAGCGGCCCTACTACGATGAAGCGGTCACGGTCGCCGGTGAGCCGCTGCCGCTGCTCGTGTGAGCCGGCGTCGCAGGGCGAAGACGATGAGCAGCGGCAGCCCCGTGGGGATGCGCAGGGGCATCGTCGCGCAGCCCGCGGACGATGCGCCCCCGGCGCTTTTTGATGCGAACGCGCCGACGGTGTCCGCCTGAAGTTGGTCGTCTTCGTCGATCAGGCCGTCGCCATTGGTGTCCTCATATAAACTGGACTCAGTCTCGATGATGTCGGCCAGCACGTCATGAATGGGAGCTTCGGTCTTGATCTGGACATCGTCGCCGCCGTCGATGCCCAGGTCCTCCTCGGTCAGCCAGTCCGGGGTGGCCAGCTCAAGGATGAACGGCTGGCCATCGACGGTGAAGCCCGCGTCGTTGGTCAGCGAGAAGGGTTCGATGGCGAGGTAGATCTCTGCGAATCCGCCGCGCTCGCCATCGGCGGCGTAGAACAGGACGCCGTCCGGGATCAGATGGAGGGCACACCACGTCCCGGCGGGGAAGCTGAGGGAGGCATCTCCGAGGAGGCCCAACGAGATGTTCTCCGCCAGAACAAGGGCGTTGTCTTCACAGTCGACCAGCTCGATCTGTGCGAAGCGGCTGTAGCTGTCGCCGAACGTGATCCGGGCGGCTGAGGCGGTGTTGGGCTTGAACGTACCCGGGTTGCCGACCGCGATCCCTTCGACCCGGTTCTCTGGCCCGCAGCCGGTCAAGAGCGCGATGAACAGAAGATGCATCCGAACAACCTCCTCAGCGGTGGGTGTAGCGCGCTCGACGACTCCGCTATCCCATCTTGTCATGGGCCCGCCTCAGGTTCTGTTCTCATCCTGAGAACAGTCGGGATATCCTGCCGCCATGGTGCGTCCCGACAAAGATCTGAATTCAACCGAGCCCGAGGTGGAAGTCTCGTCTTCATGTGGTTCATCACCAACGGGTGCAAATCTCGGCAGCGCCGCGATTTGGTGCGTGAGCGTGGACAGATATGTGAAGAACGATTCGATACCCTGGAGGTTCGTAATGCCGCACGTTGAGAGATCATTGGTGAGCCGTATGGGGGAAAACCGCACATCCGGATCGAACGGGGGCTTCCGACACAGACAACGGGCCACCGGCCCCGAGTCCTGGTAGGGGGCCTCCCAGTGAGCTTGTTGCCCTGGGATGCCCCGTTGCTCCATGCGGTGGTGTTGTTCGCCGCGCTGGCCTGGGATCGCTTCCTGGGAGAACCACCACACCGGTTGCACCCGGTCGTCTGGATGGGCCAGGCGATCGGGTGGGCGCGTGAGCGTGCCCCGAAGACCGCCCGTGGCGCCTTCGGGTGGGGGGTGCTGATGGCAACGCTGCTGCCCCTTGGCGCCGCGCTGCTGGCGTTGCTGGTCTGGTTGCCGGCCATCGGTCCGCTGGTTGGCGTGTGGTTGTTGACGTCCTGCTTCGCCGCCCGCGGCCTGGCCGATGCCGGGCTGCGCGTCGCAGACGCGCTGGAGCGGGGCGATCTCGCTGGGGGTCGGGCGGGGCTTGGGTGGCTGTGCTCCCGCGACCCTTCCGCGTTGGATGCCGTCGCAGTCTCGGCAGCGGCCACCGAATCGGTCGCGGAGAACACTTCGGACAGCCTCGTCGCGCCGCTGATGTGGTACGCGATCGGCGGCCTGCCCGCTGCGCTCGCATATCGCTGTGTCAACACCCTCGACGCGATGGTGGGCTACCGCGGTCGATATGAGTGGCTGGGCAAAGCCTCGGCGCGCCTCGACGACCTCCTCAACCTCCTGCCCGCGCGGCTGACCGCGGCCCTGCTGCTCTGCTTTGCGCCGTCGGACACCGCCCGGCGTCGCGGGATGGCGATCCTGATGCAGGATCGGGGGCGCACCGCGAGCCCCAACGCAGGGTGGCCGATGGCCGCCATGGCCGGACTGCTGGGCGTCGAGCTGGCCAAGCCGGGCCACTATGTCCTCGGGGAGGGGCTCAATCCGTGCAGTCCGCAGGCGCTGCGCGACGCTGTACAGATCTGTGAGCGGGCAATGCGCGCGTTCGGCCTCGCGATCGTCGGGTTGCTGTTGTTTTGTGGAGCCCTCAATGCCTGATTTTGCGGTTCGCGCCCATCTGCGGGACCTGGAGCCCGTCGTCCATGGTGGCGCCCGGCAGCTGATCGCGAAAGGACTCGACCCTGACCGGCTCGATGACTTTAGCGCCAGCCTGTTGCCGCTGCCGCCTCCTGAAGCGGTGCGAGACGCGATCGCTGCGGCGGATCCGCGCGCCTACCCCGATCCGGCGTGTACGGCCCTCTGCGCCGCGATCGCCGCGATCGATGGGCTCTCGCCGGAGCACGTCCTCTGCGCCAACGGCTCCGTGGCGTTGATTTATGCGGTCGCCCAGGCGTGTATGCCGATTGGAGACCGCGCGCTGATCGTCGGCCCCACCTTCGGCGAGTACGCTGCGGCGGTCCGGGCTGCGGGCGGACAGGTGGAAGAGATTCGGACCGATCGACCTGAAGATGTGATCGACGCCATCGATTCGTTCTCGCCGACGTTGGTTTTTTTATGCAACCCCAACAACCCCACCGGTCGGCTGTGGTCTGTGGAGGACATCGACCGCATCGCGTCCGATGCGCCGCTCGTCCTCGATGAGGCGTACATGGGCTTCCTTCGCCCGCACCGGCCGCCTGCAGTGGGGCCCGGCCGCCTGGTGCTCCGGTCGCTGACCAAGACCCATGCCCTCGCAGGCGTTCGGATCGGCTATGCGCTCGGTGAGCCAGCGCTGCTCGCGGCGATCTCTCGGGTCATGGCGCCATGGGGGGTGAGCGCACCCGCGCAGGCGGCTGCCCTGGCTGCGCTCCAGACGCCTGCGCCGTATCAGACCGCGCTGGATGCGCTGTGGCAGGAGCGGGAGCGGATGACGGCGGCCATCGCTGCGCTCGGCTTCACCGTCGCGCCCGGCTCGGCGCCGTTCTTCCTGATCGACGTCGGCGACGC
>JBCBLB010000022.1:0-31851 GCA_038520555.1 Myxococcota bacterium
GCATCGCATCATCTTCGATGGCCCGCTGAACGGCGATCTGCCGGGTCTTGTCGATCCTGGCGTGGAGCTTCTCCCAGAGGATCTCCGGGGTGGCTTCGGGCGGCTCTCGTTGTGCAGGCATGGCGTCATCCTGGTGAGGACACTGTTGTACCAGATCGATCTGAAGGGGTCATGCGAGGTCCCAGGCGCGTTTATGGGTGAGGAGCTGAGCCGCGGTTCAAGGCACAAAGGTGGATGCGCCAGGCCGGCACATGGCGGCGGCGCCGCGGGTCGCGGCGAAGTCGACGGCCTGCTGTGGGGCCATCCCCGCGCCGAGCGCCCAGGTGAGCCCTGCGGCGAAGCTGTCCCCGGCGCCATAGGCGTCGATGGGTTCGCCGGGGAGGGGAGCGGGGCGCCATCGGCCCGAGCGGTCCGCGGTGCGCCAGACGCCGCCCCGGGAACCGTCCGTTGTTGCGATAAGGTCAGGAAGAACATCGAGATCACCGTCCTGGTATCGCTCGCCCGGATCGGAGCCGGAGTGAACCAGCGCGTTCAGCCGGACCCCGGACTCCTCAACCACATGCAGCACCCGCGCGGTCGCGACCAGGACACGCGCCCGCCGGGCGTGACGCATGATCTCAGCGTCACCTTTGCAGAAGTAGACGGCGTCGATGTCATCGAAGATGGTGGGGTCGATCTCTGCGCCGGTCGCGTGCTGATCAGGGCCGACGACGATGATGGTCCGCTCGCCCTGGGGATCGATGATGGTCGTGGCTTGACGGTGTGGCACCGAGCGGGTCGGCCCCACCACGGTGACGTTCGCCCGCGCCATGTCTTCGGGGATGCGCTGGCCGAACGAATCGGAGCCCAGGGCCGTGATGAGGATGCTCTGGCCCCCGAGCCGGGCCAGATCCGTCGCCGCGACCCCGCCGCCGCCAGCGGGCTCCACCACCGCTTCCGGCGCGCGAAGGATCGCGCCCGGTGTCAGGGCCCGGTCGACCCGCAAAAACCGAACCCACTCGATATGTCCGACGACCGCAACCGTTTGTTTCATGCGCCGCATCCTAACACCGCCGACGATTCGTGGGGTTCAGGGCGCGGCTTCTGCCTGCGCGATCCGCCGGTCGATCATCTCCAGCATCCGAAACGCGGGTTTTCATATATTACAACCTGTATTGTGCCTGATTCGATTTTAATTTCCGGGTGTGCTTCGCGGTAAAAGAACGCCATGCCTCGCCCACCGGATTTTGCCGACTATCGTCCCCATGAGCATGGTGAACCGATCGCGGTCACGGTGCGAGCGCCGACGTTCGAAGACCTCTCTGCGGTCGCACACATCTGGGCAGAGCGCGAAAACGGCGACGCCCAGGAGGCGATGCCTCTGATCTGGAAAGAGTGGACCCTGATTCGGGCACAGACCCTCCCCCGGACCATCTGCGTCGCTGAGGTCGCGGGAGAGATCGCTGGTTACGGCCGATGCGGGTACCGTGACGCAGAGGGGGGGCTGCCAGAGGGATGGTACCTCATCGGTATTATCGTCTCTCCTCCCTTTCGACGGCGCGGTGTGGGGCGAGCGCTGACCGGGTATCGGCTCAAACAGCTCATCCTGCGCGGCGCAGAAGAAGTCTTCTACTTCACGGATGTCGACAACCTCGCCTCGGTGGCCCTTCACAAGGCCTTCGGTTTCGTCGAGATCGATCGGGGCAGGCTCAACCCGAAACAGCCCGAACAGACGGTCCGGTTGCTCAGAACCACCTTGAAACGGGCTGGGTATCGGAAAGGATGATCACGTCGAGCCAGACCACAGTGTCGCTCCTGTTGAAGGTGAGACGCACGAGACCCGCCCGACCGTTGCCCGGCGAGCGAAGCCCGCATCGCTCGCCGGGCACCAGCCGCGCGTCATCGGACCATCACAGCCTCAGGAGGGAAGAGGACAAGGTTCGATATCCCTTAATTTTAGCGTGGATTGGATAGGGTCTGGTTGGCGCTTGGAGAGGACTCCCCGAACCGTTTGACACCGTTTACATTGGCGCCGTCCTCTATCGGAAGGTCTTGACATGCTGTCTCACGTGCTGCTCTGGCTCGGCGCCGCCTGGGCTGACCCGCCCACATCACCCCCTCCGCCGAGCTGGACCGTCAGCTACATCGCCCAGGGCGTTCGGCCGGGCGCCAAGGTCGGGTATGACTTCCCTGTGCTCCGCCGGGTGAAGCGTCGCCCCAATCGTCGGGAAGGGAAGCGCGCGATCCGACGCGATCTGGCTATCGAACCATCGCTTTCGATGTGGCACCACTGGGGCAACCACACGCCGGTCACCCTGAGCGCACAGGCCATCTATCGGCGCAGCAAACCCAACGGCCGGCAACGTGAGCTGTTCATCGGTCAGGGGCTGACCTACGCCATCAACGCCGGCTTCACCTACCGCTTCGACGGCGATACGCTCGACCGGAGCCTGCTGGCTGGCCGGGCGATGAGCGCAACCAGTTTCGGGTTCGGGTTCGGCCGCGACCTCCGCAAGAAACCACGGAGCAACCTGGAGCTGACCTGGCATGCGCGCCCCACGGTGACCATCTGGTCGCCCTACAACAGCGGCGGCGCGCCTGTGCTCACGCTCGAGCTGGGGGTGCGGCTGTGAAAACCATCCTGAAGAGCGCGCTGCTCCTCGGCGCGATGGGCTGCACGCCCGGGGACTACTGGTACTTCCGAACCGATGGCGTCGATCTCCCCGTCCGAGTCGAGGGCAACCTCGACAGCGGCGTGGTCCTGCTGATGCTCCATGGGGGACCGGGCGGCAGCGCGGTCGCCTACAATCTGGGCCTGGACGCCGAACGTCTTGAGGACGCCTTCGCGGTGGCCTACTACGACCAACGCGGCCAGGGCGGCACCCATGGGAACTATGAAGCTGCGATGTACACCGTCGAGCAGGTCGCAGAAGACAACGCCAACCTCGTCCGGGCCCTCCGCGCCCGCTACGGCGATGACACCAGCGTCTGGTTGTATGGGCACTCCTGGGGCGGCATGCTGGGCACCGCCACCCTGCTGGAGACCGACGCAGACGTCGACGGCTGGATTGAATCGGCGGGAAGCCACGATTATCCCCTCAACGACGTCTACACCGCGGACCGTCTGCTGGCGCAGGCGGACATCGAGCTGGACGAAGGGACCGATTACCCCGCGGAGTGGCGGGACATCCGCCGCGAGGTCGAAGACATCCTCGAAGATGGGGAGATCGGTGACAACGAGAGCCTCCGTCTCAACGGCTACGCCACAGAGGTCGAGGACTACCTCGACCTCAAGAGCGGCCCCTACGGCGAGGAGTCGGCCATCGGCTACCTGTTGCGAAACCCGACGAACGGCCTGACCGGTTGGTGGGCAGGCATAGAGGGCAGCCTTCGGCTCAATGAGTCCGCCCAGACCAAAGAGTATACCGAGCGTCTCGATGAGATAACGGTGCCCAGCGTGTTCCTCTACGGCGATCTGGACTTCATCTGCCCGATGGAGCTGGGTCAGGACGCATACGATCGGGTCAGCACCGACGCCAAAGAGATCCATATCTATGAAAATGCAGGCCATAGCCTGATGCTGAGCTATCCGAACCGATACGCAGATACAATCATCGACTTCGTCAACGCCTGGCGATAACACATCGCCCTTGATCGTGTTCACCGTATCGATGTCGGTGGCGTGTTTCCGAACCACCATCACCCCATGAACCTGTATGGATGGGGTTCGGGAATCACACCGGGTTTCTTGCAGAGGGTTACCCGATGGAGTATGATACAAGCGCTTGAACTCACAGATGTTTTTTGTCTGTGAAAATGTAGAACTTACAATGTTGAAATGGAGTTTCGATGAGTTTTTTCTCAACGGTCTTCCCGTTGTTGCTTGCATGTGGTGACGTTCAAACCACCTGCGCCGATGGTCTCGGACTTACAGAAGACGGCAACTGTTATCCCCTGGCTGAAGCCGACACCGATACGGACACAGACTCAGATACGGACACCGATACCGACACAGACTCGGATACCGACACCGATACCGACACCGATACGGACACAGACTCGGATACGGACGCCGATACCGACACGGATACGGATGTTGAGCCTGAGTATCTGGACATCAGCATTCTGCAGATTGGCGGTCTCGTAGAGTTGTCTGAAGGTGTTCTGGTTTCAGACGGATCCTTGAATTCGTTCTCCATCACACTCGCGGATGCCGACAACTGGGACGGCTCTGTGGCCTCTTCGTTCTTCCACTGTACGATCACGCTTGATATCTCAGAAGCGAAGGTTAATTCCAGAATGATCGCGGATACCGGCGCTTACGTTGCGTGGCAGATCTCCGGCGCGACGGTTCTGGGCACTGGCGGTGAGTGTGACAACATCGATCCCGATGACTTCGATGATGCCTTCGTCGATGATGTTGCAGCGGCGACATGGAGCTTCGCCATCGCGCCGCCGACCAACAGGACCATCCGGGATATCTTCAGCGGCTCTGAGCTTGTGAACTCTTATTTCGAGCTTCTGACCCGTGATGAGAGCGACGTTCTGGGTTTGAACCCGGACAGTCCGGTCCAGTCCGTCCTTCACTTCGCCAACACGGAAGCGACCGCGACCATCTATGATGATGGAGTCCCTGATGTCCTCGACGATGGGTTTTATGGGTTTCAGGGTCTTATCTTGAACTACATTCCCTGAAGTCCAGTGGGCTGACGCGTCTGTCGATGGTCCTCTCTTCAGCCCGACGGCATTTGAACGCGTGGACCTGTTCATCGACCTCGCCCATGCCTGGTGGTGATCTGGTCTCCAGATCGCCGGAGCCCTCCTCTGCGTAAAACCTGCAGGGGAGGGCCGAAGTGAAGTCACGGGGTTGGTTTTCAGGCGGCTTGTGCGCCAGACCGGTTGAGGGGGATTCGGAACCGGGTGGTGGTGCCCTTTCCGAGGACGCTGTCGATCTCGATGACACCGCCCTGTTCGACACAGGCAAGTTGGACCGCCGCCATCCCGATGCCCCGCCCCGATAGCTCGGTGACCTCTTCCCGGGTGGACAGGCCTTCATGGAAAAGCGCGGCCTTGAGATCGTCGGGGGTCTGTGCGGGGATGCGGTTTCGTGTGGCCTTCTGGCGAACCTTTTCCCAGTCGATGCCTCGGCCGTCGTCGCTGATTTCGACGACAAGGTCACCGTTGACGACGACCGATCGGAAGGTGAGCACGCCGTTCTCTGCCTTGCCCGCGGCCTCTCGATCGTCCTGAAACTCGATGCCATGGTCGATGGCGTTTCGGACCACATGAATCAGGCTGGAGAAGAAGGCCTGGAAGCGCGTATCGGAGATCCGGACGCCGTTGTCTTCGACGACAACCTCGATGGTCTTTTGGGCCTGTGTGGCGAGCCGCTGGCTCTGGCGAGCGAGCTTGTCGAGCACCTGATGCATCGGCGTCAGCTCCCATCGAGAGACCGCCTCTGCGATCTGATGGTGAGGGGGGTGGGTCTCGATGAAGTCCTGGAAGGCTGTGATCTCTTCGCGGCGCAGCGAGATCTGATCGTCGCTGCCGCCCTTGAGCATGCCCTCGATCGGCGCGCAGTGGTCCCGCCACTGGCTGGCCAGCGTCTCGACCATCTCGGCTCCGAACGCCTCAGGGGCCTCGCTGAGGAGGGTCTCGAGGTGATGGACCTGCTGTGAGAAGGCCTGGAAGCCGAAGATGGCTGTGTTTCCCTTGAGGGTGTGCAGGTGGCGCTGTGCGAGGGCCAGATCCTGGACGCTGGCGGCGTTGGTCTCCAGGCGCTCGAAGAGGGAGTTCACCTCGTCGAGGAAGGAGCGGAAGCTGGCCCGATCGCGGATCAGTGCGCTGACGATGTTCGGCAGCTCCCGCTGCCGCTGCTCGGCCTGCTGTCGCGAGATCTCGTCGGTCATGTCCCGGATGCTGATGACGATGCGCTCGAAGTCACCTTCGATGAACACCTGGGTATAGGAGAGCCCATAGATGACGCCGCCCCGCGCGATGCGCTGGATCATCTGGGCTGCGGTGACGTCGAAGGGCATGAAGTCGCTGGCCATCTCTTCGAAGCCCAGCGAGAACAGGTCGGCCGTGTTGGGATCTTCGCAGAGGTAGTCCCAGACCGCGACGCCTTCGGTTGGGGCGCCGAACCAGTCCTCGACGGTGCGGGAGCGGATCGGGGTGAGCTGTCCATCGAGGCTGCACTCAAGCAGGCCGTCTTGCATGCTGTCGAGGACCAGCTGCATGGATCGTTCGCGTTCGGTGAGGGCGCGGGTCTTCCGCTCGACCATCTCTCCGAGATTGCTGTATAGCAGGGCATTTTCGATGGAGATGGCCATCTGTGAGGCGAGCATATCCAGCATCGAGATCTGCTGCTTCGTGAACGCGTCTGCGCACAGGCTGTTGCCGAGGAACATCACCCCGGTCACATGGCCATGGCGAATCAGCGGCAGCCCCATCACCGCGCGGCTGGGCGTCTGCGCAAAGAAGGCGTCTCCGCCAAACTCGGCGTCTGCGGTGATGTCTCCGATCACGACCGACTGGCGGGTCCGCTGGACGTACGCGACCAGCTGAAGCGGGGCGTGGTCGGGCTGGGCCGGGGTCTCCGCTGATGCAAGCTGGACCTCTACCGCGCTGTGTTCGTGATGGGCGCTGGCCATCCACCACGCGCGGCCATCCTCGAAGCGGATGAGCGAGACCTGATCGGCGCCGGCGTTCTCGATGACCAACTCCAGGAGCTGTTGGAGCAGCTTGTCGACGACCACTTCGCTGGAGAGCACCCGAGACGCTTTCAGGATGCTGACCAGGTCAAGGTTCTTGGCGCCGCCGGTCATCATGGTCGCGCCGGCGGTGTGGGGGGTGGTGGTGCTGCGGCGGGTGTGCCGGAAGTGCTCTGGCCATGTGGCTTCCAGCCGCGCGATCAGCCGGCGGGCGCCCCATCGCTGATAGGCCGTCCGGGCCTCTTCGAGGTATCCCCGCGCCCGGGTGGTTCGTCCGCGGCGGTGGAGGTTCTCGGCGGCCATCTCGCAGGCGAGTCCGTGGAAGTTGTGGTAGCTGGCCTTCGCTGCCGCGTCGATGGCGTCGTCGAGCTTCTCCAGCGCCAGGGCGTCGTCGCCAGCGCGGCGGGCCTGCTCGCTTTCCAGCAGGGCGACCAGATGGGCGCCGTTGGCTGGGACGCTGTTGGCCCAGTCCTGGGCGACCGCGAGGCCGCTCTTTAGGGCTGCGTCGGCGTCCGGGTGGTCCAGGTGGCTCTGGATCAGCCCCGCCATCGGTGCATAGAAGCCCATCCCGGAGAGGCCCGCGGCCCCGGGCAGCAGCGGGACGATCGGCGCGATGTGGGCCGCCGCTGCGGTGTAGTCCCGATCCATCAGGCTCACCATCATCATGGAGACGTGGTAGATGAAAGCGTTGGTCGCCGACATCCCGTCGAGATAGGCCGCCTCATCGGCGAAGTCTTCGCCGGCGACGGTGCGGGGACGCGTGGGATCCTTCAGCGACTGGGCGAGCCGCTGCGTTCCCTTGACCTGCCGGGCCCACATCTCATTGGACGTCTGCTCGAAGAAATCCACAGCGAAGCTGGCGTCTTCGACGAGCGCATCCAACGACGCCGAGCTGAGCAGCGCATGGGTGGACAGCGATGACAGGCAGTATCCGGAAAAGACGATTTCACCTGCTTGATAACCTCTGTCAAAGGAAGCTTTCAGCTTCTGGAGTCCGTCTCGTAGCGGATGGTTCCAGTGGTAGATCGCCACCAGATACGCTGCATCGACCTGGATGCGGAATGTGCTGTCCGGCTGATGCTCCAGGATCTGGTAGCCGAGCTGGACGAAGTTCTCCGCCGTCGCATACTGCTTGGCCGAGGCGACCATCACGATGCCCAGGGCGCTCAGGCCGTAGGCGGCCGCCGGGGTCGGTCCATGATCGAGGGCCAGCTCAGCGAGGGCCAGCGTCAACATGACATACAGGTTTCCATCGCCGACCAGATATGCGCTGGGGACACAGACCCCCAACAACCGGCTCAGCTCAGCGATCTCTTCCTCTGGCGGGGGCTGCGCGGTCATCGCCACCATATCGCTGGTCATGATCCGCCCCATGACCGCGCCCATTTTGGCTCCGACAGCGTCCTCTGGCGGCATCCGGTACAGATCGTCGAGGCCGAACAGCTGCACGGCCTTCATCGAGACGTCCAGGGCTTCGTTGACCTGGCCCTGCTGAATCCGGCATAACGTTCGCCGGGTGTAGACTCGGATCTTCTCCAGCCGGGAGCGGGCCCGGGCCTGAAGTTCGTCAAAGCCAGCGGCGGCCTCTTGAAGCCGACCGACGACAAACAACGCATCGAACTGCTCGAACAGGGTCTGGAACGCTCGCTCGGGTTCGGTCTCAAAGGGGCTCTCGCCCAACAACTGCGCCGCCGCTTCCAAGCACAGGAGCGCGGCATCAAACGCCGCGGCGCTTCGCGCGCGCTTCGCCGCCTGCCGATTGAGATCATGGAACCGCCGCCGCTCGGTCTCCTCGGTGATGAGCGTCAGGCTCTGGTTGGCGTGGCGGGTGATCTCCAGAAACGCTTCGTCCCCCTTGGCGGACCACAGCTGACGGGCGATCTGCAAGTGGATCTCCGCCTGCTGTTCCGAGAGCGGGCGTTTGGCCGCCTGCGCCAGCTGATCGTGGACGAAGCGGCAGTGCGCCTCGTCTTCCTCTGACAGGAAGCCCTCGCCCACAGCGTTCCACAGGATCGTCCTGACCTCGTCGGGGGGCTGCGGAACGATGGCCGACAGCAGCGCGGTGTCGAAGCGGTTCCCGATACAGGCTGCCCGCCCCAGCACAAGCTGGTGGTCCGCTGGCAACGCGTGGAACCGCTTCAGCAGCAGCTCGACGACGTCTTCGCTGGAGTTCACCGCTGCAGCGGCGGCCATATCGACGGTCCACCGACCGGTCTCGATGTCGATTCGAATCGCCCCTTCGCGGTAGAACCCATTGAGGAGATGGCTGACGAACAGCGGGTTGCCCTGCGCGCGGTCATGGGTCAGCTCCGCCAGGGCGCCGACGTGGTCAGGCTGGCCCAGGGTCGCCTCGACGAGGGCCTGAACCTCTGCGATGGACAACGGCGCCAGCGATATCGGGGTCGCGTCCGCGGTGATGGCCTGGAACGCTTCAGCGATCGGGCTGCCCTCGGCGATCTCATCGGCGCGCGCCGCCAGGACGACGGCGATGGGGTGCGCGGAAGTCGTGTGCAGCTCGCGCAGCAGATCCATGGTCGCCGAGTCTGCCCACTGGACATCGTCCAGCAGCACGACCAGCGGCTGGCCCGGCTGCCCGAAGGCGGTCAAAAAGCGCAGCAGCGTCCGAACGAAGCGAAGCCGCGCGTCCTGCGGACCCAGCTCGACCACCGGCTTCTGAGGGCCGAGGAACCACTCGACCTCTGGAAGAAGCGCGACGAGGACCTGGCCATCATCCCCAACCGCCGACTGCGCAGCATCGCGATAGCGCGCCTGGACGGGCGCTGCCGCGGTCATCGCCTGGCGAATCGCGGACCGGATCGCGCTGAACATCGCCTGGTACGGGTTGTTCTGCTGACCGGACTCAAACCGCCCAGACACGACCAGCCCAGAGCCCTGGGCCTGCCGTTGGAACGCATCAAACAACGCAGTCTTTCCAAGACCGGACGCTCCAACCACCGACACCCAGCGGGTCTGCCCGGCGCCGGCCTCGGCGACCGCGGAAGAGAGCTGATCCAGCCCGGCCTGTCGACCAAACAGGACCGTGGGGAGGGCAAACTGCTCTGAGCGATCGGAAGCCCCAAGGCCGAATCGGGCGATCGTCTCGTCTGCCGCCCATGCGTCCAGGCATGTCTGCAGGTCGGCGCGAAGCCCGAAGCTGCTCTGGTAGCGATCTTCAGAGGCCTTGGACAGAAGCTTCACGATGATCTGAGAGACCATCTCCGGGATCTGGGGGGACCGATCCGTGGGTGGAGCCGGCTGCTGGGCGATGTGCGCATGAACCAGCGCCATCGCATCGGCGGCTTCGAAGGGCGGCGATTGGGTGAACGCTTCGTAGAGCGTCGCACCAAGGCTGTAGTAATCGCTCCGATAGTCCACCGTGCGGTTCATCCGGCCGGTCTGTTCGGGAGCAATGTACGCCAGCGTCCCCTCGAGATGATCACCCACCCGGTTCAGGCTGCTCCGCTCCGAAGAGATGCCAAAGTCGATCAAAATAACCTTCGAACAATCATCATTCACGAGGATATTGCTGGGGTTGATGTCCTTGTGAATCACCCCATGTGCATGAACCTGCCCGATGGCACGGGACAGGCCGATCGCCAGCCGGAGACCGGCGGCGATGTCCAACGGCCCCGAACGCAGCCGCTGTCTCAGCGTGGTGAACGAAGGGTCGTGGGAAAGGACCAGGATCGTCTCACCAGGAGCCTCGATGAAGTCGATCGCCTGAACGATCTGCGGGGAGTCGAAGCGGTCAAGGAGATCCCGCTCGTGGCGCAATCGGTCCCGGGTGACCGGATAATTCCCGCCAGTGGTGCGCTTGAGAATAACCGGCGTACCATCAGAGATCCGCTTCGCCGTCTGGACCAGAACGTCGGTGCTCTGGTGAATTTCCAGAATCTCCTCAAAAGTCTGCTGAATCTGCACCGTCAAACTCCTTGTGATGGTCATCTATTGACGTAGAATCAAGGAATGCTTCGGCGAACGTGATGGTTTGCTTAAGTGGGTAAATTATGACGTTTAAATAAGATAATTGACACGTATTCTGTTTTCTTCATGCATGCTGACATATCAGGGTGGGTGTCCCGTCCTTCCTTCTGCATTCTGTCGAAGAAAGGACGTTGCGCTGAGTATTGAACTTTTAAAGCAAGATACCGAGAACAGAACCGCAAATTCGGTCCGGCGTCTCGGAGCCCGGGTCTATGCGACGCCGAAGCGGAGTACCTGTTCCAAGGGGCTCGGTGCACGAGAGGACCGAGAAGAACGGTTGACCGAAGCCATCGCTGTCCATATCGGGGAACCAGCGAGTGTTCGGACTCAACACATCATCACAGTCGCCCCCGACGCGAACATCGTCATCACCGCTGACTGTCGCAGCTACGGCTTCGCGAGCGGCGCAACCCCCTTCGCCACGAGCGTCGCGATCTGCTCGTTGAGGATGTCTGGGGCGACCTCGGCGACCGCTTCCGCGATCGGTGTCGAGATCATCTGAGGGATGACCGTGGGATCATCCGTGCTCACCTGACCGGCGAGCGCTTGCATCACCATCGCCTCCAGAGCCGCCGTATACTCGCGGCTCAAGCCGATGAGCAGCTCCTCCTTCCAGGCCTGCTGGTAGGCAGGCAGCGCACCCGCGCGCGCGTTTTCAGGGATCTGGGCCAGGAATGATTCGTAGGTCTCTGTTGAACCGATCTGGGACAGGATCTGCTGCGTCCACCCATCCACTTGAGACCGACCCCGCACCCAGTCTGCCATGTCGTTTTGGTGGTGGAAGACCCAGAAGTCAACCTGTCTGCGCGCTGCCATGGACCGCTCTGCCTCATCGAGGGTGCTCACCGACGCGAGCGTCAAGGGCATCGTCTCTGCATATGTCTGAGACAGCAGCACCGTGGTCAGGTGCCGGGCCAACGCCTCGTTGGTGGTCTGAAGACATCGATGGCGCTCGGTGTCCGCATCCCCCGCCTCAGACAACGGCACCACCGACGTCAGCTGGAGCGCATAGCGCTGCTCTGCCCCCTGAACCGACATCTCCTCCAACACGCCGCTCTTGCGAGAGAGCGTGTCGTGAACCTCACCCACCTGAACCGACCAGCTCCGCTTCTCTTTGGTGACCACCGCGTTCACGCAGGTCCTCAAGGGCGCGGTGATCTCAACACGTGATGTCGCCATTTGTTCATGATTCTTGTCGTCAGTCGTCCCCGATCTGGAACAGGGGGGTGGCGCCAGCGGGGATGAGGCTGATGGCGGGCCGGGCGGTGAGCAGCCGCTCGACCTCCATCACCTCCAGGACCGAATCGAGGATCTCGGCATCGCGCTTGGCGATCTGGTCGAGGGCGGCGCCGACGACCTGGGGACGCGTTGAGGAGGCCTCGGCCATCTTGCGAGAGACCTTGTTGGCGGTTTCGCTCTGGATGAGCCCGACCCGGTTCTCCCCGTCCTGTTTCATCGCGCTGGTGACCTGCACGAGGCGCTTGACGACCTTCTCGGTGATGTTGTCTACCATGAAGCGGTCGGTGAACGCGACCTTTCGGATATAGACAGAGCCCAGCCGGTAGCCCCATTTCTCAGACAGCGGGCTGACGGCGCGGCGAACGGTCCGGCTCAACGAGTGCCGGTCTTCGAGCATCTTCTCCATCTCCAGGTTGCTCAGCGTGGAGATGGCTGAGCTGGAGACGTTGGCCTGCAGCGAGCCGTCGGGGTTGTTGTTGACGAAGAGGTAACTGACCGGGTCGGTGACCTGCATCTCGTACCAGATGCCGACGCCCATGGGGGTGCCTTCCTCGGAGTTGACCATCTGCGAGCGCAGGTAATGTTGCCGCAGGGCGGTGCTGACCGCGTAACTGCGGCCGAACAGCGGCAGCAGCAGGGCGCGCGGGCCGAATTTGGCGATCGGGATGTGCAGGCCCGGCTCATCGAGGGTCCCCAGCACCTTCCCGAACAGGGTAAACACCTGAGCCTCGCTCTCCTGAACGATCGCGACCAGTCCGAACCAACGGACCACGGTGATGATCACCGGCAGCGAAATCAGACCGATCGGAACGCCAAACATGAAGGACAGAAACTCAACCATGGTCTTCTCCCGTGGTGGGGGGCAGCGGTGGGGGGGCGTCGGCGGGTTGGGTCATGACGATGCGCTGGGTGCGGCCCAGCAAGGGCACCCGGAGGTTTCGCAGATACGCCTGGAGCGCCGAGCTGCCGCCGCGGGCCTTCATCTGCCCGAGGCTGGCCGCCAGCTCCTGGAGCGGCGCGACTTCGGCTTCGGCCTTGTTTCGAGCGATCTCCACGGCGCGCTTGCTCATCGTGATCTGCTGCTCCGCGTCGGCGCGGGCGGTCGAGATGTCCGCGGCGACCTGGTTTCGGGTCGAGTTGATCGCAGAGAGCGCCCGATCGACCTCCGGCGGCGGATCGATGGTGGTGATCAGGGCGGCATCCAACTCGATGCCGTACCGGCCGGCGGTCGCCCGGCATTGCTCCTCCATATACTCGTTGATCAGCGGGAGGTTTTTGCGCAGGTCGTTGATGGAGACCCGATCGGAGAGGTCGATCGAGGGGTCTTCGTCATCGCCGAGGGGCGGGGCGATGCCCTGACCCCGCGGATCGACGAAGTTGGCGATCCGTTCCCGCAGGACCGAGATGAAGAAGCCCATCACGTGCTCGAGCGGGCTCTGTACGCCGAACAGGTATGCATAGAGGTTGTGTTCGCTGACCCGGAATCGAATCTGTCCGTTGACCCCGGTGGTGAGGTTGTCTTTGGTGACCGCTTCGATGGTGCTCTGCTGCTTGGTGGGGTCCCAGACGAGGTCGACCGACTGGGTGGCCACGTTGACCTTGTGGACAGCCTGCCACGGCATCTTAAAGTAGGGGCCGCCGGGCTTGACGACCTGGACGGCAGGGTAGGTGTACCGGTTCCGCTCATCGGCGGAGAGGTCTCCTTCTGCGCCCTGGGCGCCAGGCAGCCGCACCGCCCGTCCCCATGAGGTGATGACCGCCCGTTCGTTTGGTTTTACCGTATAAAACCCAAATAGAACGAACCGGAGCACGATATATGCCACGAATCCAAATAAGACGCCGAGGAAGAACCCCAGCCCGCTGCTCAAGATGCCCACCGCTTCTCCTCCAGATGTGTCCACCAGGAGTGTACCGGACGACAACAGGCGCTTCCGCAATCGAGCACAGGCGTGATCAATACGGATGTGCGCGGACCGCCATCGATGGGGTGAACGCGCCATGAACTCCGGCGGAGAGACGACGGGTTTGCCGATCGCATCGGGCTCAACTTCGGCAGAGTGGGAGGAGGGGGAACCTGAGCCGCGCGACAAGCCCACCGCAACAGCCTTCCCCGGTGACGAAAGAGACGCTCTGAATTCCATGTCAGCTGCGCCAGATGTGCATGAACCGGCAGCTGCCAGGATGACGACAGATCCTGGGCCCGGCGCCAGCGGGCATCGAAGACCATAAACGGGTCTCCGTCTGCTCCTACAGGTAAGACCGACGGAGACCCGGATTGCCGGAGGAAAGTACCTTCAGGGGCGCCCCTTACTTCAGGCTCTTGCGCACACTCTGCGCTGCCTTCCGGTTGTTCCCGCTGAGGGCCGAGCTTGTGTCGTCCGCCCTCCGTTGCGTGGCTGGGGCCGCTATCTGCGCTGGCGCCAGGAGCGAAGCCAGAAGGCGGTCGGCCAGGCGACGAGGAAGCCGTTCATTGCCCACCACACCGGGTCAAAGCTGCCCTGCAGTGCCCAGAAGGAGAGGGCCATGAAGCCCGCGCACCAGGTCAACGCCAGGGACACCGGCGCCAGCAGCCGCCAGCCGTCGTGCCCGCACCGGAGCAGCGCCGCCGCGGCGAGGCCGGTGACCGAGAACACCAGATCCAGCGGGAAGAACGACCAGTTCCAGATCACCATCAGCGGGTCATCGTAGCCGGCGTACAGGTACTCCCCGGGGATGTCGAGGATGCCGAGCGCCTTGGCCGCAGTGACCGCCCAGTAGGTCAGCATGCCGAGGTCGGTGGCGATGAGCCAGGGCTTGATCGCCCGGAAGTCCTGCTCACGCAAGGGCGGCCTCCAGCGAGGCGGACAGGTCCACCGCGGGCACCGGGACGCCGAGCAACTGGCTGTACCACAGCGCGTCCGCAGCCAGCACCACCTCCAGCAGCCCGGGCACGCCCGCCGCGCGCTGGTGCCAGCGCGCGATCTGCGCCCGCAGCGGCGCCAGCATGTCCGGCGCCTCTGCGGCCACCGTCAGCAGGGCGCCGCTGGCCCCGACCCCGACCCCCGCAGCGGTGGCCGTCACATAGCGACGGGCCCACTCTCGATCGTCCGGGTGCTCGATCTGGGTCACGAAGTCATCCACCAGTCGCGCCACCAGCGCACGGAGCAGCCGGTCGCGGTCCGGAAAATGGTAGAGGAGGCCGCCCTTACTCACCCCGGCCGCAGCGGCGACGGCGTCGAGCGTCAGGCGCCCCGGGCGTCGAGCGACCTGCAGGGCCGCATCGAGGATGGCTTTCTTCTGGCTGGGTCTCGGCATGCCATAACTATACCATCCAGTTGGTATAGTATCAACAGACGAACTCGACAGGATTCGGCCCGATGGGAAGCGGTACCTGCTGAAGCCGCGCGTGAGAAGACTACGAAGATGGCTGCACAATTGCGCGCTCGGCATTGCGCCTGATGATGGAGCACGCTTCCAGTGAAAATTAACGGCCAGCGGTGGTCAGGACAGCGTGTGCAGCAGCGGGTATCGTGGGCGGTCGGCCTGGATCGCGAACGAACGCCATCACGACCTGGTGGATCGCAGCGGGAAGGTCGGGATCATCGCCGATAAGCTGAGCGAGCGGCCCGAGGGGGCGCATCAGGTAGGGCGCATCGGTGAAGGTCGCATGCCCGGCGTTTGGAAACCGCAGCCATGTTGTGGGCGCCGAAGCAGCCCTGATCGCGTTGTTGATCCGCTCGGTGTAATCCTGCGTGATCGGGGAAGGGGGGCGATCGGGCGCGAAGAGGACGCCCTGACTGAGGTGAAGTTGGGGGATCTCGGGGCGGATCGGTTCCATCACATGACCGTCCAGGTTGACCCAGCCGAGAACCGGGTGTCCGCTGGCGACGAGGCGGTTTGCGACCGCCCCGGCGAGTCCCCCGCCCAGAGAGTGGCCGATCATCACGACCCCCTGGTCCATCGGCAGCAGGGGAGCCACCGCAGCAGTGAGGCTGGCCGCGGTCGTGGGGACGAAGTCCTCCTCCAATCGTGCGAGCGCATCCACCATCTGCGCTTCGGTCTGGATATCGCGCAGCCCCAACGCCTGAGCATTCAGCCCCAACCGCGGAGCCAATACGACGTGGCCGTGTGAAGCCAGCTCGGTCAGCAGGACGGTCTGATCCTCAGGCACGCTCAATGTACCGTGAAGGTACACAATCCAGGGTTCATCCACATGAAGCGTGGCTGCTTCAGGGGAGGTGTGCGTCGCGACCCGCCGAAGATGACGGAGCAGGAAAGGGGGAACCTGCAAAACCGAAGCCCACACTGCCGGATCAGGCATATAGTCCGCCCTGGGTAGCGCCGTGGATGCGGTCGCCGGATCATAGCGGAGCCCGTCATAATCGCCCATTGTGACGGTGTGTCGACGAACATCGTGGGGGCCAGACGGAGGCGGGAGGACCGGGTGGCTGGGAAGCGCCCATTCTACGACGATAAGCGCCCCGAGTCCGAGCGATCCCCCAACAACGGCGAACACGATCGCCAAACGCGGAGTCACACGCGCCATCAACCGGGCCAGAACGAGGACGACAGCGATGAGCAGAGCGCTGAGGAGAAGACGGATCGGATCGGGCATCACCGATCCCCATCAGCGTCAATGTCGATGTCGGTGTCGGTGTCGGTGTCGGTGTCGGTAGGAGCAGTGGGAACCAGGAATGTGGTGAGGTGTACGGGCCGTGTCCCTTCGCGGGGCTGTAGGTAAGGTCGGATCAATGCCCCGAACAGTTCGGTCAGTGATGCCATATCGCCAGGCGTCACATGAATTCGGGTGGAGCTGGCGCGGAGCCAGTCTTCGACATCCTGCGCATCCAGCCGCGCGGTCGGGATCGCGACGAAGGCCGTAAAGACGCTGGCGACTGCTTCCATTCGCCGTTCAGGTGGCGGTTTGAGCGGATGGAGATCCTGGGCCTGGATGGACAGCGCCCAGGTTCGTTCTTGCACCCCCCGCACCGTTCGAGAGTTGACGACTGCGATGAGTCCGGCTTCTTTGAGTTCTGCGATGACACGGTAGAGGGTCGCACGGCTGATGTCGGGGAAGCGGTGTTGGAGTTGGAGGGTGGTGGATGGTTGGGCCATCAGATGTTCCAGGATGCCCAGCCTCGTGGGATCCAGGAGCAGCTTGTTGATTTTTGATCTCATAAACTAAGACTATTCTCAATTTATGAGATCATCAATTTCAAACCCGAATTCAAGCGCTTGTCGCCGATGCCTGCTTGCAGGTGTCCGCAGACGGGGGCTCTTCTGTTCGAGGAGTCTGCGTGTTTCCCAGAAGCGTCCGCCGCATCGATAGAGACACAGGCAGGCTGTACGTGCGAGTGACCCACCTCCGGTCGTGGCGCTGCATCACCGACCGGGGTTCGTTGCGGGGTAGGGTACCCTCTGGTCTATGAAATCTGTCGATCAGCACACGACCCTCTCTGGTCTTCGCGAGAGCGTTCTGTTTTCCGGGTTGCCGGACGCCATCCTCGCGGCGATCGTCTGGGCCGCGGAGCCCGTCTCGTTCGCGTCCGGAGACGTCCTGATCCATCATGGGACACCGTCGCGCACTCTGCTGGTGGTGCTCCAGGGCCTGGCGGCGATCACCCCGATGGCGCCCTGGCAGCCGGGACAGACCGCCCTCTCCTGGGTGAAGCCCGGTGAGAGCGTCGGAGAGATCGGGATCCTCACTGGGGAAACCCGCTCATCGACGGTCACCGCTGCGACCCACATTCAGGCCCTGCGCCTGTCCCGGGATGTGTTTCTGGAGATGATGCGCTTTCAGCCTCACATCGGGGTGCACCTCTCAAAGCTGCTGGCCCAACGGCTGTCCGGAGAGATTCGTCGTCAGATCGTTCACAAGCGGCATGCGCGCCTCATCGTCATCCTGGTGACCGATGGAGAGGACGGCCAGCCCCTGGCAGATGCGCTGGTTGCCGCCGCCGAAGGCGCCGCGATCACGGTGAACGGCGATTTTCTCCGCCACGACCAGATCGGTGATGACGAAACCCCACAGACCATGCTCCGGATGGTCGGGGCCATCCAATCCCTCGAACAGCTGCTGTCGACAACGGACGTGACCGTGATCGTCCACCCGATAGAGACCGCCCGGGCGTACCTTCGTCCCCTGCTGGAGCGTGCGCACATCGTGCTCTCGACGACTGCCGCCGCGGAAGCGTTGCCGGCCGCTGAGGTCCGTGCGCTCGCCGGTGTCCGCCCGCTGACGATCATGTCCACCGTGTTGGCTGCGGAAGAAGCGGGCGGTGTCCTGGATCGGCTGGGGCGGCCGCATGAAG
The DNA here is from genome assembly GCA_038520555.1 of Myxococcota bacterium. Classification (GTDB taxonomy): domain Bacteria; phylum Myxococcota_A; class UBA796; order UBA796; family UBA796; genus JBCBLB01. The sequence goes on from JBCBLB010000022.1 coordinate 18,206, forward strand.
TGGCGGTGTTCATCCCCACCACCATCGACGTCAACCAGGAGATCGACCCCACCCCCCACATCGAGGCCGCGAAGGCGCTGTTTGGGACCTGCTTTGGCGGCGCGACGGTCCAGGAGGCGGAGGGGGTCTGGAGCAGCGATGAGGAGGGGCTGGTGGGGGAGCGCATCTGGCTGGTCTCGACCGCCTGCTCTCACAGGGACTTCAACGCCCACCTCGACGAGGTCACCACCTTCGTTCTGGGCCTCAAGGAGACCCTTCGCCAGGAAGCGATGGCCATGCGCCTTGACGGGCGCCTGGTCCTCTTGTGAGCGTCAGACACCTCGCGCTACGCCGCCTGACGCTTCGGTTTTCCATTCTCTGAATTCGGGATCACCCTGGTGGGTAGAAGATACATGAAATCGCGATGCACACGACTTTCGACACCACCCGTTCTGTAGACTCTTCGGGAGCCTATGCCTTCTACCCCGCGCTGATCGTGCTTTGGTCGGCTGCACAGCCCGCTCGGATGGGCGAGATGGTTGAGCTGCCCGATGCGTACCGCTCTCGTGCGGCGATCCTGGGACGTGGGGATCAAGGCGGCGATCGGCGGGTCCGATTCATCCAGCAACGCCCCGGCCGCAACGTGGTGCAGCCGCCGCTCGATGATGGCTATATCTCTCGCGTTCAAGTTCGGATCGCTCCGCTGGGAAGCGAAGGCTTCTCGGTGGAGAACGTGGGGCGGTGCCCGATGCTCATCAATGAGAACCGGGTGGACCGTGGTGAGGTCCGGGTAGGAGACATCCTCACGCTGTACCGCCGGCTGATGGTGCTGTGTGTGATGCGGCCTCGGGTGCTGCCCGAGTCGCGGAACTGGAAGACCGCGCTTCACCCCTTCGGTAAGCCGGATGCGTTTGGTCTGGTCGGTGAGAGCCCGGCCGCCTGGGCGCTCCGTGAGCAGCTGGCCCTGGTCGCGCCGCGCAACCGCCACGTCTTGCTGCTCGGTGAGAGCGGGACGGGAAAAGAGCTGGCCGCTCAGATCATCCATGGCCTCTCGCAGCGCACCGGATCGCTGGTGAGCCGCAACGCTGCGACCTTGCCAGAGGGGCTGATTGATGCCGAGCTGTTCGGCAACATCCGCGACTACCCCAACCCTGGGATGCCGATGCGACCCGGCCTCATCGGCACCGCCAACGGCGGCTCGCTGATGCTCGATGAGATCGGTGAGCTCCCCGCTGCCCTCCAGGCGCACCTGCTCCGGGTCCTCGACGAAGGCGAGTATCAGCCCCTCGGCGAGTCTCGGGTGAAGAAGGCAGACATTCGCCTCATCGCCGCCACCAACCGCGCCGAGGCAGAACTCAAGCCCGACCTGCTCGCCCGCCTCACGTTGCGCCTTCAGACCCCGCCGCTGCGCGAGCGGCGAGAAGACATCCCGCTGCTCATCCGGCACCTCTTTGAGCGGATTCGCCTCGAAGATCCAGACGTCGGGGCGCGCTTCTATGACGCGGAGAAGGGGGCGATGCGAATCTCTTCAGCCCTCATCTTCGCGTTCACCCGACAGCACCTCCCCCTCAACGTGCGCCAGCTCGATCAGCTCCTCTGGGAGGCGATCCTCGCCGCGCCCGACGATCGGCTGCGGCTGGTCAGTGAGCTGAAGGAGAGCCTCAAGGAGCCGGTGATCGCCACCACACGCTCCCCAGAAGAGATCTCCGCAGAGCAGATCCAAGAGGCCCTCCGCGCCACCGGGGGGGTCCTGGCGGAGACCTGGAAGACCCTGGGCCTGAAGAACCGCTATGTCCTCCGCCGGCTGATGCGAAAGTACGAAGAACAAGGCGTGGTCTTTGAACGCGGAGACGCCTGAAGCGGTGCTACTCAGATTGAGAGAGCGCGGCCTGGAAGCCGACAGATAAGTTGTTGAGGGCTGGTGGTGAGGAAGGATCCCCGCTGAACCCTGTTCCTGGAATATCTTGTTGCATCCACTGCCGGGCCTCCGGATCGGTGATCAGGTGGAAGAGCAGCTCGTCTTCAAAGCCTGCCGCCGAGGAGACCGGCGCCCGAAGCAGGGCCTCCAGACGGGGTTCGGTCAAGTCCGCCCCCAGCGTGTCCTTGACCCGATCGATGAAGGGCTTTTCGCTGGGTGCCCCATACGATCCGGTGAAGAAGCTGGCATGGCTGGGAAGCGGGCTTTTCAGGCAGCCTTCCGCGTGGACGATGCCTGCGCCCCACAGGCCGTCGTCTCGAGGCGGCGGCGTACAGGAGGCTTTCAGGACGGCGCGGAACACTTCGCTGAGGGGGATCTGTGGCAGCCCGTTCTGTGCCTTGTATCGTTCGATCAGCGCGTCTCGGCCGTGGTGAGCCAGCCAGAGCGCAGCGATGCCAGCGGTCGTCGCCGTGGCGAGAGACGTCCCGGAGCCCTGATCGACCGTCTCCTCGCCGTCCTTCCGGACCGCCTTCCAGACGCGCGCGGCGGGGCCGGTGAAGTCGACCTGCGGTCCCCGAGCCGAGCCCCTCCACACCTTCCGGCGCGCGTTGCACCCCGCGATACAGAGCACCTCAGGGTATGCCCCCGGCCAGGACACCAGCCGCCAGGTATAGTTGCTCGCTGCGGCGACGACGATGATGTTTTTTTCCACGGCTTCCTGGATCGCCGCGTGTACGTGGGAGTGCTTGAGCCATCCCAGGCTGATGCTGATCACATGGCACTGTTTGTCGATGCTATGCCAGATCGCGTCCCGCAGCCGCTCCATTCCATTTCGGAACAGGACCGAGGAGTGGATAAGCTGCTTATAGGTAACGCGAAGCGGAACCAGCTCCGCTTTGGGGGCGACGCCTGTGACGCTCTTCGGCTTGGATGCCCGGTTGTCTGCGCTGAGGATCACACTACCGGTACCCAGCCCATGCGCCCCCTCACTGTTTTTGGGATTATTGTCCTGCTGCACAAAGTCCCAGGCGAGATCGAGACGGAGCTTATCATCGAGCTCGCTGTGCTTTCGGTAGCCGCTGTCCGGGTGGCCGACGAGGATGCCTTCACCGTATGCGGTGCGGTTCAGTTCGAGCGAATGCTCCCAGGCGCCTTCTGCGCCGATAAGCTGCAGGCTCCAGTCGTATTCATCGTCATCCGCGGTTTGTTGGACGTTTATCCCAAAGCTCACGTCCTGTTCCGACGTGGGCTCCTCGGGCGGGGTTATCGAAGAGTCGTCGATATCGACCACAGAGAACGCCGGCTCTGCGGATTCGACGTCCTCTAGCGCAGCCAGCGCGCGGCTGAGCGTCCAGGCGTCCCCGGGCGCGATTGTGGCTCGACCGTCGGCAAGCAGCGGCGCGAGCAGGTCGATAAATTGCGGACGGGCGTCGTTGGATCGGCTCACAGACCATCCCTCGGGGAGCATCCCGTCGAAGACGGTGTTCAACGTCTCGATGGGTTGCTGACCGAGTGCTGCAGAGAGGATGAGTGAGATTGAAGAGCATTCAGGGTTTGTGAGGGGGAGAACATGGTTCTGGGGCATGGTCTATTCTTCCAGTGGAGGTGTTCACACGATGGGCTCGGTGAACGGTTGAAGGGGGGATGGCCGGTCATCCGCTCGGAGCAGCTGGAGCGCGGCCAGCTGTAACCAGAACGGATCGTTCGCGTTCAACGGAATCATGGCATGGGACGGAGGAATCGGAGGCGTGGCTCGGGTCAACGCGTCCCAACGCTTCGCCGCATCGGCCAGGGCGGCGTATTCTGGCATCCGGGTCGCATAGGCGGCCTCAAGCGCTGCCCGCTGTAGGGTCAGGACAGGCTTCATCGTCTGAAACCGCGGATCGTTGTCCCATCGGAACACGGGCGCGGCCAGCTCAGACCATGCTTCGGCCAATGCTTTCGCGCGCTGATCCTGCATCAGGTTCACCAGCCATCCTTGACGAAGATCGTGATCGACCTGGGCGCAGGCGCACACGAGCCCATGAATCCACCAGACCAGCAGCCGGTTTTCAGGGAGGTCGTACCCTGCAGTGGGGACGTGACAGACAAACCCCGCGGCGCGATGGCGGGACGCCCGGTAGCGCACCGACTGTGGCCAGTCGATTCGTCCGCGCACCGCGCCGCTCGTTGGTTGTCGGACGCGTTGTCTGCGGCGCCGGAGTTGTCGAGACAGTCGCGGCAGGTCGGCGTGGAGGAAGCGCTGGATCTGCGGATCAGTGAGCGCTCCGAGGAGCGCGAGATGCTGGCGCTGCCGCGGAGACGCGCGGTGCAAATGCTGCGCGATCCGTTCGGTGGTGATCGGATCTCCAGCCCGCACGAGGCGGCGCAGCGCAACCAGCAGCTCGGGGCTCATGTGTCCTCTGTCCAGTCCTGAATGTACGGATACATCTGCTCGATTCGCTTCTGGACCAGCGGAGCCCCCAGCGACGCGTTCAGCGAACGGTAGACTTGCCGGATCGAGAACGCATCGAGCCCGTCCAGTTGCGGTGTGACATAGAGCAACACCGCTTCCGCGACGGTCCCCGTGCCACCCGAGTTGTTCAAGAACGCGCACATGTCTTTGAACAGCGCGGGCCCCAGCGGTCGAGCGCCCTGCAGATCGTCGCCGATTTGCAGGAAGGTCTCGATGATGCCTGCATCCGCGGTGTCGAGCCAGCCTGTCAACAGCGTCCGATTGTCCGCCTTCGCGAGGACGGGGACTTCGATGAACGCGAATCGCCGCATAAACGCCAGAGACATCGAGAACAAACTGGCGCGATCGTAGATGTTCATCGTCGCGATCATCCGCCAGTTTGGATGGACGGTGAAGGTGTATTCACGGTGAGGGTGCGCCTTCCATGCGTTGAGATCATCTGGATCGTCCGGCGGCTGCACATGAAGGACCTGGCCGCCGACGGTATAGGGGAGGATGACCTCCTGGTCCGACAGCACCGTGAAGATCTCGCCGACGGCTTTGTCGATCTCGGTTCGGTTCAGTTCATCGATGAACAGCCACTCCCCGTTTGCGATCGCCCGGAGGAAGACCCCCGAGCGGAACATCAGCGCGCCGTCCCCCGCCCGCGGCAGGTAGCCGCCGACGGTCTCGAAGGTCGTCCAGTCTGCAGTCGCGGTGCAGCTGAGCGTCCCCATGCTCATCTTCCGGTCTGCCACCAGCGCGCACACCCGCTTCGCCAGCGTCGTCTTCCCGGTCCCGGGAGGTCCGGTGAGAACCACGTGCTTGCCAGCGTTCAGCACGGCCGCGAGCTGACGGAACACCTCTTGTGGAAAAATCAGCGGCGCCGCTGCAGCCTCAATGTCTTCCGCGCTCAACGATACCGGCGTCTGGAGCGCCGCGGTGATGACACCATACTTCTGCGGCGGAACATCGCCTGGATCGGGGGCGGGGATGTTGCGGATTCGATCGGTCACCTCCTGAAGGATCTGCGCCTCCTTCGGAGAGGAAAACTGACCGCGAAGCGCTGCGAGCGGACCATCCTTCAAAAACTGGTCGAGCGCTGCGTTGTTTTGTGTGACGTCGAGGGAGCGGTCGGGCGGTTGATAGTTCGGGAGACGGGTGAACAGATCCGTTCGTGTGGCCCCGACGTAGAGGACGGGGATCGACCAGCTGTCCCCCAGGTTCTGTTCGTCTCGTTCATCAAACAGCCGCGCGCGGGCGCGGGCGAGGGAGCGGGCGACATCCCCCGACTCGGCGAGCGCGTCGTAGAAGACGCCAGTGAACATCTCATGGGCAGACTTCTCCAATTGGCCGAGCATCCCGACGACAGCGCTGCATTTGAGCGCCAGCCGCCGCGCCATGCTGTGCAGCGCGCTGCCGTCCTTCGTCGCGCTGCTCATACAGTTGGCGAGCACGACAAGGCGAAGTTTATCGTTCCCTGGAAGGACCGTGGCGAACTCATCGCCGAGGACGACGTCACGACCACGCCCCGCATGCGCGCTGGCCCGCTGCATCAGCAGGGCGAACTTTCCGAGCTGACCGGGGTAGAAGCCATGCCCCACAAGGTGCAGAATGGTGTAGCGCCCGCCATCCTCTGCCTCCAGCTCGGCCCGAAGCGCTTCAAACGTGGCGCCGTCTGGTGATGCGTCTGGATCCCGCGGGAGGATGGTGACCTGCTCCGGAGGATACCGCTGAAAGCTCTCCCGGAGGATCTCTACCTCTGCGTGTAACGCGACCGGGCTGAGGCCCCGCTCCGGCGCGCTCCGCGGGCAGATGACCGCCGCCAGGATCCGGGGAGGCTTCGCATCCTCGACCACACGAGGCGCGACCGAACGGAACCAGGGCTGATCGACCCGCGCGGCCAGCGGACGATTATCGCCTTGCTGGTTCGGCCATGCGGCCTCCCATCGGAACGCATGCAAGGTCGAGAGTGGTTCAAAAGAGAGCGCGATGGCTCTGTCTCGGCTCTGCTCTAAAAATGTGCTCATCGGTGAGGCTTCATTCGATGCAGCTTCTGTGGAGAACAGGACTTCGGCGAGCCGCTCCCAACGCTCCTCACCAAAAATCCCGCCGTGAAGGATGTCCTTCTCCAGCAAGATGTTCTTGCTGGAGAAGCGCTGCTCATCGATCCGAGCTTTGATGAAGCCGGCGCCGATTTCAATGCTGTCTGCCTGCTGACCCGCCGTTGTGATGGCGCTTGAGCCTGCGTTCACCACGAAATAGTACGATCGGACTTCATCGGGAAGCTCATGGATGCGCTCCTCCTGACGCTCGGCGTTGGCCCGCAACAACGCGATCTCTGCCTTCAGGCGCTCAACCTCAGAATCCGGCAGTGGTTCGGGCTCTGGTTGTGGAGAAGGGGTCGAAGTAGTGAATTGTTGGCGAAGTGCTTTGATCTCATCTGCTCGCCTTGGTCGTGCATTGAGCAACCCATCAAAGAACCGATCGTCGATGAGAAGACGACGCTGCATCGCTCCTACAACCTCATCAACCACCACACGGCGCGGATTATCCCAGGCGACCTCGTTGATGACGTCTACTCCTTGATCGATGTATTGTTGGATGAAGGATCGAAGTTCTTTAGTGTCGAAGGCTTCGAGGAGGAATTTTGCGAGTTGTTTTGTATTCTGTGATGGGCTGTCCAATGGCCTGCTCTTGACGTTGAAGATTTATGTTCAGACGGGAGATTTTGGGAGTCGGATGTTGAGTCCGTCCCTTACGTCTCGTCGCTGTTTGCTTCAAAGCGCAGGGTCGCAGCAGGGTCACCGAGGATAATATAGTTTCGGGCGTCGTTGTTGGCGGTCCAGTTCTGGGACATCGCGTCGGGATCCAGGGGCTGTCCATACAACTGGAATTGATGGATGGTGTTGGTCAGCCACGTGGACATCTCTGCATACCGGAGACCGAAGCTGTCCATGGCGTGTCCGATCGAGATGCCCTGGGTCAGCTGGTGGGCGAGGACTTCGAAGACGGTGGTGCTGACGTTTCCATTCCAGATGAAGGAGCTGGCCCAGGCCCGCTCGACATGTCCGACGATGGCCGCGGCGCCGCCGTTGGGGTGCCCGAGCAGGGCCTGGGGCAGCGCAGCGATGAACGGACGCGGTGCGATCTGAGGGCTCGGCTGACCCTGCACATACTGTGCGAAGTCGTCCATCTTCGGCGTTCCGGAACTGAAACAGGCGAAGGTAAACCCGAGCATCCCAGCGATGTCCGCATCATCGGGTACGTCTGCACCGGTGAAGAGGTGCTCCTGCTTGACGGCCGTGGAGGCCTTCCAGCCCTGACAGACCAACGCGCCCTGTTGTGTCAGCTGTTTTGCATGGCCGTTGTCATAGTTGATGCCGTGGCTTGCAGTGAACAACACGCTGGGTTTGTCACTTTTGAGAACCTGTTTGAGGCGTTCTGGGGTCGGGGGTTCCCCGTTGGCGTCGGTGCCGGTTCCGATCAGATCGCTCTGCCAGCTCCCCTGGGTCGCAAAGACGTTGTGGATGGGCGGGCACAGGCTGGTGCTGGAGAGGATCGTGGCGAAATCGCCGGTGTTGCGGACTGCGAAGACCGACGCCCTGCGCTGCCGCTTCGGCTGAGAGACGATGGTCTGGGCATAGCGACGATAGCGAGGCAGCGCTTCTTCTTCTGGGCCATCAAAGTGCAGGCGTCCGACCGCAAACTGTACTTCCAATTGATACTGAAACTCAAACGGGATCCGCTCTGGATCAGCGACGATCAGAAGATAATACGGGACCCCCTTGGAGGGATCGACAGGCCCTGGTGCGATTCCGTTGTCCGTGAAGAACTCTGCAGCGGTCTTCGGGCCATAGATTATAAGTTCTTTATAAAGATCTTTGGCTTGTTCTCGGCGAAAATCAAGCAGGGGTTTCAGGGCCTGAATAATCTCTGGGTTGATATCGTGTGGAATGATGAGTCCCCACCCCGCTTGTGTAAGGTCCGAGGGGTTCACAGGGGGTATGGGGCCGAATTCTGTGATGTTCTTACGGCGGGAGCGTTCTTTTAAGAAAGCCTTCAGCTCTTCATCGATGCCATGTTGCTGTAGTGCATAGTCGGTGAACTTTTGCGCTGGAGTGTCTGGGGGGACCAGGTAAGAGCCATCCTCTCGAATACCAAATGCCATACGCTTCGCGTCCATGAGCGCTCCTTTTATGGATGAATTCAGTATGTTGAACCAGTTGCATGCACGAGTGGGGGGATCGAGCGATTCCGATTGTGGCATATCTGGCATCGCGATCGCGCAACCGGCTCTCTGACATCGTCAAAGAGTCACGTGCTCATCGGTAGATTCACCATATACATTTCATCCGCCCACGAGGACCTGCCGTGGAAGAATCCAAGCGCCAGACATTGTCTGTGAGTGTGATTGAGTGCTGGGCGCAGCCCCTCCGATTCTCGAAGATCTCGAACGTTCCCTGAAGCGATGGTTTGTGGATAATGATGGGCATACCTGGGATGTAGGATCAAGGAAAGATGTGGCGGAGGTTGATGGCTGACTAAAAAGACGGTGTCACCCCTGGAGGTTCCCCGATGCTCAGTCTGGTCACAGTCATCGCCCTTGCACTTCCCGCGCCGTCACATGCAGATGATTCGGTCAACGCGAACGTTCGTCAACGCCTTGGTGAGGATCAGCCGTTCCTCACCGCCAGCCTGCGCGCAGACGAGCAGCTCTGCGCGGAGCCGAGCTGGTCGTTGTCGCTCAAGTCGGACCGTGAGAGCGTGGGGGTCAAGACGCCGACGGACCTCGTCGTTGATTTCCAGCGACCCGATCTCGTCGGCGAGCAGACCCGGGTGCTCACCTTCCGCGGCAAGGCGGCGGTCCGCGACCGGGGCGACGACGATTGGTGGGACGACTGGATCATCTGCTACGAAGAGTCTGAGACCATCGAGACGCGGATCGTCCCCAACGGCACGGCCACAGGCACGTCGGCGACCGCGCCGCTGGATCTGGACGGCGACGGCGTCGATGACGTGATCGTTGGCTCGGGATCCGGGATCGCTACGGTGCAGGTGCGCGATCCCAAAACCGGCGAAGAAACCGGCAAGACGAAGGAGATCGGCGCATACACGGTCGACTATGAGGTCTCGGATCTCGACGCAGAGACGCCGACGGTTCGCTACACCGTCCGATTCGCTGTGAACGAGGACGCAGACCAGATCAGCAACGTCGCGGTCGGGTTGGGGGCGGGCGGGGACGACGTGGAGATGGCGCCGCTGCGCTTCCGCAAAGAGCAGCGCCGTCTGCGGGTCCTCACCGATGCGCTGGACGACGGTGAAGCGTACACCCTCAACGCGACCGCGAAGTGCGACGACGGCGCCTCGGCCAGCGCCTCGACGTCGGTCGTCGCCAATGTCGATGAGGTGGTGCTTCAGTCGCTTCGGGTGAACCTCGACGAGGAGACCGGGGAGGGGACGGTCAAGGCCGTCATCCGCGCCACCGATCCGGATCTTTACGATGAGGTCGAGATCCTTATCAATGAGGACGCGTCGTTCATCGCTCAGCCCGGCGTGCTCACCCCCAGACGAGCGACCTACATCGCGCGTGACCTCGACGGCGTCGAGCTGGACCTCCCGACGCCGAAGGGCGACCTCCCCGGAACGGACACCTACGCCGTCTCCGTGAACGCTGAGGACGGCGATGAGCTGCTCGACTTCACGGTGGCCGTCAAAAACGACCCTGCGGCTGGCACAACGGTGCAGTTCACCAATGAGGACGGCCAGACCCTGTCGGTCAACCTCGATGACCGGACCGCGTCGCTCGACAAGGACGGCGACGGCGTGGCGGACGAGGGGGCCTTCGAGGGCGCGGTGACCGAACGCGAAGATGGCGTGGCGATCAACCGCATCGCAGACCTGATCAAGGGCACGACGCGGATCGGAGAGGACACCATTGAGACATCGCTGCGGCGGATCACCATCACCGAGGGCGCCGGCGGCGGGCCGAACATCCAGTACTCGACCGCATCGAACGGTGACGACGAAGCCGAAGAGTCGGTCTCTCTCAGCTTCGGCAAGCTGCAGATCGTGTATAAATCGATCTCTGGAGACGGCTCGACCGACACGACCACGACCGCAGAGACGGAGCGCGAGCTGCTGCGGACGGTGACCGGCGGATCCTTCTCCAGCACCGAAGGCTATGGGCGGACAGATGAGGACTCGACACTTACCAGCGCGATCATCTCGGTAAACATCTATGACAGCAGCCGCAGCGGGGACAAGCCGGTCGGCACGGTGAGCACCACCGTCGAGGTCGCCCAGTACGGCGAGATCCTCATCGATGGCGTCGAGTTCGAAGTCGAGTAGGCCGATCAGGAGCCCAGGAAGCGGAGCAGCGCGTCCATGAACGCTTCCGGGGCTTCGCGGTGCGGGAAGTGACCGGCGTCGAGCATGACCACTTCATGGTCGGCGCCGAAGCGGGTGACCGAGTCCACGGTGAAGGCGCTTTCGGGGAGGAGGTCCTCACGGCCGCCGATGAGCAGCGTGTTCACCATCAGATCCTGTGCGAACAGCGGCGTCGCAGAGAACTCGGCGGTTCGATAGTATCCCAACGCTGCGTTCAGCGAATCTTCACGGGCAAACACATTCTTTACCGGCTCCAGCTCTTCCGAAGAGACGTCCCAGGTCGGCGCCCAGCGGGCGTATAGCGCGTTGACATGCGCGAAGTCGTTCTTCTGCATGCGAGACACACCCGAGGAACGGTTCAGGTAGAAGAAGTGCCGGCCGCTCCACAGGGTGGAGAGGGTGGGGCGGAGCGTGTCCGGGTGAGGGATGGCGACCACAACGAGCTTGTCGATCTTGCTCGGGTCCAGGTGGGCGGCGGCATAGGCCGCCTGGGCGCCCCAATCATGCCCCACGACGATGGCCGACTCTTCACCCAACGCAGCGATCAACGCCAGAACGTCCTGACCCATGGTCTCCGCGTCGGTGTCTTCAGCGGGGATGCCGGTCGGGGCGTAGCCCCGGGTGAACGGAGAGACCGCCCGATACCCGGCTTCGGCCAGCGCGGGACGGACGTCATCCCAGGTATGGGCCGTGTCCGGGAAGCCGTGCATCAACAGCACCAGCGGACCGTCACCCTCTTCAAAGTAGTGAAACGTCAGGCCGTTGGCCTGGACCATGAGCGTGCCCGTCTCCGGAACATGTTCACGTATCTTTGCAGAACCACAGCCGAGAAACGCGGCCAGCATCACCAGGAACATCTTTCGCCTCTATTATTTGGGAACGTTTGTTCCCAAAATGGGTAAACCACATCCTTCGCCTTGTCAATTCCGCCATCCGATTTACGCGTTGGGGATGAGGTACAAGGTTCGTTCGACGATGGACGTCAAGCGTTCAGGTGATGCGCCCGCGTGAGACATCAGGAACAACCCGATGTCTGCAGCCAGGAGTGCGGCGCCGATCGCCTCAGCGTCCGCGTCCGGGGCGGCGCTTCGGACACAGGTCGTGAAGAATTGCTCCAGCTGGTCGAGGTGGGTTTGGACCACTGCGCGGACTGCGGGCTCGAGGGCGTGCATCTCTGTCGATGACAGCACCAGCAGACACCCCCGTGGCGTTGTCCCCGCACGTGCTTCGTCAGCGCAGGCCATCAACCACTGGCGGATGAGGTCACGGGGCGGCTGGCTCATGTCCAGCTTTCCGATGCGCCAGGCACCATAGCGGTCCAGGATCTGTTGAAAGATGGCCGCTTTATTGCCAAAGATTCGATACAGACTGTTGCGCTGGACGCCGGTCACCCGCACCAGATCCTGCATCGTGGTCGCCCGATATCCCTGACGCCAGAACAGCTCCATCGCCCGTTGAAGGACGTCTTCTTCATTGAATGTGCGCGGACGAGCCATCGGTTGAGGTGTATCATCGGACACCCGGTGATGACTCATGGTCAGACCCCGGTGCCGTTCATGTTTGGAATAACCTTAATTATGAACCATAAAACACCATCCGGAAGGATGGTGTTTTGAAGTCGGGGAGACAGGATTCGTCCCCGTTGTGGAGCAATGCGACTCTCTGCTCCCAAAACTGATTCGTTGGGCAGAAGAGACAGGACGTTCGACCCGAGTCCGGCTCCGCTCTCGGACGCCTTGTTGGCGTCCTCACGCCACCGGGGCGACGAATTGCTCCGGCGGAGAGACCTGAACATAGAAGCCGTGCTCATCCGCCCAGGTAGAGCCCTCCCCCATCACCGCCTCGACAGTATCGGACTTCTCTTCGGGAACAATCCAGACGTCGATGTCCTTCGAACGCAGTCCCACCTCGATGGGAACCGAATCATACAGCGCCGCGCTGCCGAACAGGTAGATCTCTCCGTCTCTTACGAGAAGAGCGATCTGGGCAAGGACGCGGGGAATGGTCTGGGCGGTGAGGATCGGAAGGGTCCACGGAAGGGGTGAGAGGTGATGAGCTGGCGCGGTGACAGATCGTCCTCAAACGCGACCGGCAGGACCTTGAAGTCCTCGTCACTGTCCAACCAGCGGCGCATCGGGTGTCCCTCAGACAGCGCCACCGCCCACCGCTGAGACCAGATGTCCGGATCCGCAGTGAGGTGCGCCAGGAGTCGCGCACGGCGCTCCGGGAGCAGCGCCTGCCAGGAACGTCGGCAGGTTTCCGCTGTCTCCGTGAGGTGCTGCTTCTGGGACCGGGGAGGCATACACACAACATAGCCGCTCATCGCTCCCTTCAAACACGCACCGATCAACTCCACACCAGCGATGAGGTAGTCTCTGGTCATGCGACTCACCGCCGGCCAGCAGATCGGACACTACACCCTGAACTATCGACTTGGGCAAGGGGGGATGGCCGAGGTATGGGCTGCGACCCACTCCATCCTCCGCGTTCAGGTGGCCTTGAAGGTGCTGTTCAGCGGAAACCCCGTGTTACCGTTGAGCAGAAGAGACAGGACGTTCGACCCGAGTCCAGCTCCGCTCTCGGACGCCTTGTTGGCGTCCTCACGCCTGACTCGGCCGCTGGCCTCCTCAGGCGCTGCTTCGCGCCTTGGTTCGAATCCTGTCTCCCCGAGCACAACAAAGCCGCCCGAAGGCGGCTGATGGTTGAGTCGGGGAGACAGGATTCGTCCCCGTTGTGGAGCAATGCGGCCCTCTGCTCCCAAAGCTGTTCGTTGGGCAGAAGAGACAGGACGTTCGACCCGAGTCCGGCTCCGCTCTCGGACGCCTTGTTGGCGTCCTCACGCCTGACTCGGCCGCTGGCCTCCTCAGGCGCTGCTTCGCGCCTTGGTTCGAATCCTGTCTCCCCGAGCACAACAAAGCCGCCCGA
>JBCBLB010000109.1:0-18054 GCA_038520555.1 Myxococcota bacterium
CTGCTGTGTGCCACCGCTGTGGACCAGATGCAGACCGGACCGCGCACCAACTACAACAAAGAGCTGTGGGCGCAGGGGGTCGGCAACATCATCTGCGGTCTGCTCGGCGCGCTTCCGATGACCGGTGTCATCGTCCGAAGCTCCGCCAACGTCGACGCGGGCGCCAAGACCCGGTGGTCGGCGATCATCCACGGCGCATGGCTTCTGCTGCTGGTCGGGTTGACGCCGTTCGTCCTTGAGCTCATCCCCACCGCTGCGCTCGCCGCGATCCTGGTCTACACCGGCTATAAGCTGGCGCACCCTTCGAACATCCGCAAGCTTGCGCGGTTCGGTCGCGGACAGGTCGCCGTCTATGTGGTCACCCTGTCGGTGATCGTTGCCACGGACCTGCTCAAGGGGGTCCTGGTTGGCCTCGCCCTTGCGGTGGCGCTGATGGTCTACCACACCAACAAGGTCAAGATTCACGTCGATCCTACGGACGATCCCGGTCAGATTATCGTCCGACTCGCCGGGGTGGCCAGCTTTTTGACCCTCCCCATGCTCGCCGAGGCGCTTGAGAAGCTGCCCGACGGCAAGCAGATCAACCTCGACTACGAAGACATCGTCTATATCGATCAGGCGGTCGTCGAGATGATCGAAGGCTGGCGGCGGCGGTACATGGCCAGCGGCGGGGTGGTCAACGGCCTCAGCGAGCCTGAGCTGGTCGAGCGGGCGCACACCCAGATGTCCATCGCCGCGAAGTAAGTCATCTTCCCTCCACCGTGGCTGAAGATACAGGCCTGGACCTGAGCTGGAGCGCTCTCAATGTCTGAACCATCTGACGATCTGGCGCACGCGCGAGCGGTGGTGACCCAGGAGCTGGCCAGCTTGTTCAGCGTCCTGTCTCACCCCGATCGAATCCGAATCATCGAAGAGCTGCGTGCACAGGAGTGCGACGTCCAGTCGCTGGCAGACAACATCGATGTCCGCCAGACCCGTGTCAGTCAACACCTCGCGCAGCTCCGCGCCCATCGGCTGGTGAAGATGCGGCGCGACGGACGGCATGTGTTCTATCGGCTCGCCAGCCCACCGCTGGCCCGATGGCTGCTCAAGGGCGTGATCTTCATCGAGCCGGAGCTGGTCCACGAAGAGAACATCCACGACGCCGTCGAACAAGCCCTCGAAGACTGGTCAGAAGGCGTGGCGAAATAAGGAGCGGCCTGGACTGTGGGCCCGCGCGTGCGAAGATTGATCGTGCATGCGCATTCCTGAACCGCCACACCTCCGCGCCGCCGTCGTCGGCGCCGACCCCCTCGCCCGATGGGGGCTGAGCGCCGCCCTCGACGACATCGACGACATCCTCATCACCCTCCAGCTGCACCCGGACGCGCTCTCCGCGGACAGTGACGATAACCTGCGTGAGATCGACGCCCTGCTCTGGGATCTGGGGCTGAAGACCGACGATCCAACCCTTGCCCTCGCCCGTCCAACCGTGGCATTGGTCGAGACCCTGGAGGACGCCCGAGCTGCGCTGGGCTCTGGCGCGCATGGCGTCCTCCATCGGCACTCCCCCGCCGCGCGCATCGGCGCGGGCCTCCGCGCGGTCGTCGAAGGCGCCTGGGTCCTCGACGATGCCTTCGCTCAGCAGCTGCTCGGTGACGCGGGAAGGGGTGCGCCGCCCGACCTCGTCGAGCCCCTCTCGCCGAGAGAGATGGACGTCCTCGAGCTGCTCGCGGAGGGGCTGTCGAACCGTCGGATCGCCGGCCGGCTGGGCATCAGCTCCCATACCGTCAAGTTCCACGTCGACGCCATCCTCGGCAAGCTTGACGCCTCGACCCGGACCGAAGCGGTGGTCACCGCCGCCCGGCTCAACCTGATCCGGCTGTAGCGCCCCCCCGGATCGGCAGGCCGAGATCACCCCATTCAGGCGATGTGGCGTTGTCCAGGGGTTTTTATCTTCTGGAGGCAACCATTCTGGAGCCTCTGATGAGCGAACCCCGCACCATCCCTGACATCATCGACGCCGTCTCCCCCTCTATCGTCGAGGTCTTCTCTCGACGCTCCAGGGCCAGCGGCGTCATCTACGATCAACACGAAGGGTTGATCCTCACCACCCTGCAAGCCCTCTCTCGACGCAGCCGACTGACCGTCCGGCTCGCCGATGGGACGTCCTCACATGCTCGCCTCCGTGGCATCGAGCGGGGCGCCGATCTGGCCCTGATTCAGGTCGATGACATCAACCTGCCCGCGCCACCGCCCTGGCAGGACGCGGCGCCGCGGGTCGGAGAGACCGTCCTGACCATCGGGCGAGAGCCCGAGTCGGCCCGGGTGACCCGCGGCCTGGTCAGCGCCGTCCGCGGCCCCTGGCGAACCCGCGGCGGCATCGATGTCCAGCGGTGGGTGGAGATCGACGCCAGCCTTCCAGCGGTGTCCGCTGGAGGATTGTCGGTCAACCTCCATGGAGAGGCGATCGGGTTTAACTCTCGACGCCTCACCCGCATCGGCGCCGCCCTCCCGCCGCTGACCGTTCGACGCCTCGCTGAGCGGCTGCGCGACCAGGGCACCCGCCAGCGTGGGTACCTCGGCGTCGGAGTGCAGGTCATCCCCCTGTCCCCACCCATCGAGCGCCATGCCGCAGGCATGCTCGTGAACGCCGTCGACCCAGACAGCCCGGCGGGGCGGGCCGGGATCCTCATCGGAGACGTGCTCCTGTCTTTGGATGACGAGCCCCTCGATGTTTCTCGTGCCCTCATCGATGCCTTGAGCGGTCGGGTAGACGTCGCGGCGACGCTGACGCTTCTCCGCGCGGGTCAGGTGCAGACCATCCAGGTGACCCCCTCGACCCGAAAGCGAGCGCGGCACGCCGAAGAATAGTCTGTGAACGGGCTTGACTCTTGACAGGTCAATCATTGATGGTGTTCCCTGCGGGTCCGATGCTGGGGGGGATCGGACCCGCAGTTGTCTCAACTTGCTTGTTTTCAAACAACAACCGCTCACAGTCGGATATCCAAAGGGTATGAAGCCCCTCTCGCGTGTGCTGGTTGTTCTCGTTGGGACAACCCTCAGCGCCCTGGCCATCGCCATGCTCGCTGGTGCTGCGGATGGACAGTGGCTGCTCGGTGCGGCCGCCATCCTCATCCCCACCTTCGGATTGGCCTCACTGCTTTATCGGGTCTTCAGCGACGAAGGGATCGCGCTGGGCGCCGGCGCTGCGGTGTGGAGTGGGATGGTCATCCTCGGCGCCCCCGCTTGGATTGAGCGGGATCAGGCATGGGCCAGGGCGGAGGTGCCCGCCGAGATCCTGGCCGTCCTCGAGCAGCTGCCTGCTGCAGAGCGGCCCATCGCTGCAGCGCCTCCGCCATGTGACTGCGCGGATGAGTCTTTTGCCGTCTCACCGGTCGAAGAGCGGCCCGTCACCACGCCGCAGATCGTGGATGAAGACGAGGGAGACCTCGTCGTGCTCCCCTATGAGGGGACCGCCAGCTCGATGCGGCTGCCGCTCTCGATCGAGAAGGATGGCGTCTATGTCGACACCGAGCTCATCTTTGACACGGGCGCGACGTTGACCGCCATCAACCCGCGGATTCTCGATGAGCTGGGCGTGAAGATCGATCCGAACGCGCCGACGATTCGAACGCAGACCGCCAACGGTTTACGGGACAGTCCGCTGATTTTCATCGATCGCATCTGGCTTGGCGGCTTCGAGATCGAAGGGGTCACCGCGACGCTGTGTGACAACTGCGGCAGCATGAACGGGCTGCTGGGCCTCAACGTCTCCAGCAACTTTAAGGTGGAAGTTGATCAGGCCCGTCGGGAGTTGTTGTTTCGACCGGTGGCAGAGCCGGACCGGCACCTGGATGTCAAGTCCTGGCTTCGGTATCGGATGCTCAATCGAGGGGGGCGGCGTCATCTGGTGAGCATCAATGAGGGACCTCGGGATGTTCGGGATGCGCGGGTTGAAGCCCGGTGTGGGGACGACGCGATCGAGGTGACGCTGGGAGAGATCCCTTCTGGCGGGGAGTCTGAGGCCGTACCGATCCCCGGGCTCGACTGTGACCGCAGCGAGATCCGCCTCCAATGGGCGCAGTGGTAGCCTGAACCCGAACCGTGGGGAGGACGGATGTATACGTTGGGGCTGGTGTTGGCGGGGGGTGCGGCCCGCGGAGCCTATGAAGCGGGCGTCATGCGCTTTCTGTACCAGACGCTGCCGAAGCGTCTGGGCCGGGTTCCCTGGCCGGATGTCGTCAGCGGAACCAGCGTCGGCGCCCTCAACGGTGTGTTCTCCGTCACCCGCGACCTCGACGTCTTCCAGCGGCTCACCGAGATCTGGCAGCAGATGCAGATCAGCGACGTCTATGAGCTCCACAGCCGGAGCATGCTCCGGACCGTCCGTGGGATGTTCACCGGCGACGACCATGCCGCGCTGCTGGACGTTGCACCGCTCTATGATCTGGCCCGCCGCGAGTTTCCCGAAGAGACGATGCGAAAGAGCCTCGACAGCCAGGAGTGCTCGGCGTTCATCATCAGCGCCACCCAGCTCGACAACGGCGTCAACGTCCTGTTCCTGGACTCGGGCGTCCAGGGCCTCGACCTCCAGCCGCTGCCCAACGCCCGCGAGCGGCGGACCCACCTGACCGCGGACCACCTGCTGGCCAGCGCGGCGATCCCGTTTTTGTTCCCGCCAGTGCTCATCGATTCGGTGTACTACGTCGACGGCGGGCTGCGGCAGAACACGCCGCTGCGGCCCGTACTCCGGGCTGGTGCCGATCGGATCATCACCATCAGCCCGCACATCCCCATCGCGCCGGAGCTGCCAGATGGGACGGCGCCCACGCCTTCGGTTCCGTTCCTCGCCGGGAAGACCCTCAACGCGTTGATGCTCGATCCGGTGGAGCGTGACCTCTATATGGCGGAGCAGATCAACGAGATCCTCAAGTGGGGGCGGGAGCACTATGGTGCGGGGTTCTCGGCGGGGGTGCTCCGCGATCTGGGCCTGCGCGAGGTGCGGAACTTCCACATCCAGCCCAGCGAAGACCTCGGCCGGATCGCAAATCAGATGCTGCATTCTTCACCGCCACGGGTCTCGGCGCCGATCCGATGGATGCTCTCGCTGGTCGCCGACCAGGCCAACCAGGAAGACGGCGAGTCCGATCTGTTGTCGTATCTATACTTCGATCGTGCCTTTACGGCAGAGATTGAGCAGCTCGGCCATGAGGATGCCGCCCGTCTGGAGGATGAGCTGCTTGCTTTTCTGACCTGATCTACGGCGGTGGGACCACGGATCCGGACGCCCTCAAACAGTGTGCCGTTGGGAAAATCCAGACACGCGGTGTTCGCCAATGAACACCAGAGCCGTGCTACTCCGTTTGAGGATGGAGTGGGCCTGAATCCCTCATATAAGCGATCCTGAGGTCGTTTCTGGTTGGGTTCTGTCTCATGGAAGAACGTACTGGAGGAAGTGACGATGCTGCTCTGGCTGATCCTCGCGGCGTGTAGCTCAGACGACCATGACAGCGCCTCTGCGGAAGAGGGGACGGTGACCTATTATGAAGACATCAAGCCGTTGCTGGCGACGCACTGCACCCGCTGTCACGATGAGGGTGGGCTCGGCATCGGCGACTTCACCGATGTCGACACGGTCTTGACCTTCGCCCCGGCCATGTCCGCAGCGATCTCAGAGGGCCGGATGCCGCCTCCGGCGGCCGATCCGGGCTGTCAGGACTACAATGGCTCGGACGCGCTGACGCTGTCGGACGACGAGAAGCAGACGCTTGTGTCCTGGCTCGACGGCGACGCGCCCCTCGGAGACCCGGCGGATGAAGTCGAGGTAGCGCCGGTCTCATCGGAGCTGTCCGACCCTGACCTGGTCCTGACGATCGACCAGCCGTATACGCCGACGTTCGACGATCCCGATCACCCCGGCAACGAGTATCGCTGCTTCGTCCTGGAGAAGCCGGAGGACATCGGGAACTTCTACATCACGGCGATGGCGCCGGTCGTCGACGCTGCGCCCCTGGCGCATCACGCGGTGCTGTTTTCGGTCGACAGCCAGACGCTGGCCACCGACTATGCGGACGGGTTCAACGACGGCACCGGCACCCCGTGCTTCGACGACGGCAACCCGGTTCAGGGGATGATCACCGCCTGGGCGCCGGGGATGCAGCCGATCGCGTTCCCGGAAGGCGCCGGCATGTTGATCAGCGCAAGCCGCACCATCATCTTGCAGATGCACTACTTCTACAGCGGCGAGGACACCGCCGGCATGTCCGACCAGACGGGCTACGCCTTCCGGATCGCAGACGCCGTCGATACGAGCATCCTGATGGTGCCGCTGACGTCGACAGACTTTGAGATCCCCGCTGGGGACGATGATTACACACACACCGAGACCATCACCAACGAGCTCGCCGATCTGAAAGTGTACGGCACCTTCCCGCACATGCACAGCCTCGGGCAGCGCTTCTCTGCAACCATCGAGCACACCGATGGGAGCGAGACCTGCCTCGTGGAGGGGGAGTACGACTTCGACAACCAGATGACCTATCAGTTCACCGAGCCGTTGGACTACGCCAGAGGGGATACCGTCCGCTTCAGCTGCAACTGGAACAACTCGACCTCCAACCCCGATCTGCCCTACGATGAGCCGCAGACGACATACTACGGGGAAGAAACGGACGAAGAGATGTGCTTCTTCTTCACCTATGGCAGCTTCTAAGATCGCCGCCGGGCTTCGCCGTTTGGATCGAGCAACACGGCATGGAAGATGCCGCCTGGTTGGGGAATGAGTTGGCTGTCTTCTCTGATTTGAGAAAGATGGTTTTCTGGGGATGAACCGGTGAATACCATAGACCACCGAAGACGTGCGTGAAGCGGTACGTCCACATCGGAGGAACAATGGGCCGCCTTCATTTTCGAGACATCTCTCCGCAGGCCTGGGCGCATCCTCAGGATCTGTCCGGGCAGGCCATGCTCAAGCGGATACCAGGGCTGACGGCGCTGGAGCGCTGGCGGTCTCGTTTCCAAGATGCCGCCCTCAAGGACATCCTGGGGTGCGGCTTTGAGCCGGTGACCGCGACCACCTACCCGAAGATCGAAGAGATCTATGCGCACGCGCGGGCTGTGCTTGATGTCCCGCAACGATACCCGCTGTATGTCATCGAGCAAAATCAGCCCAACGCCGGGGTCATCGGGGTTCATCAGCCGTCCATCGTGTTGACCCGGGGTGCGGTCACGAAGCTGAGCGATACGGGGATCATGGGCATCCTGGGTCATGAGCTGTCTCACATCCTGCTCAACCACCTGCTGTTCTTCAGGGCATACCGCCTGTTGATGTTGTCTTCGTGGTTGTCTCTTCCGCTGCCCATCACATCGCCTGTTCGGGGCGCCCTTCGGAAGTCGTTGTGGGATTGGCGTCGGATGTCCGAGCTGTCTGCAGATCGTGCAGAGTTGTTGGTGACCCAGGATGTTGACGGGTTCTTCCAGACCACCAAACGCATCTCGCTCTCAGAGCCGGAGTCGGTCAGCGATGAGCGGTTTCGCGAGTTGTTGCTCGCCGAGCTTGGCCCAGAGGTGCGGAGCTGGGATGATGTGATGGAGCATCTGTCCGTGTTCATGGAGAGCACCCACCCGCTCACCGCGATCCGCGTCCGCTCGATCGAGACCTGGGCGCAGGGACCGGACTACCAGGCGATCCTCTCGGGGACGTATGCGCGCCGCTCCCGAAACGGCGAGGTGATGAGCAAGCAGGACTGTCGGCTCTGGCAGGCGGCGCAAGACGAACTCGCCGATCTGGACGTCGACTGGGAGGGTCCCAGCACCGAAGGCGCCGCTGCATATGGTCGGGCCCGGGAGGCCCAGAAGCGCACCTCGAAAGCCGCTGGTTCGCTCGGAATTCAGTTGAGGCGCCTGCTGAATCGCCGGAAGTGACACCCGCTTGATCTCAGCGGCTCAAACCCCCAACAACCCGGCGCGCCGAATTCGCCACCACCGCCGCTTGAGCTTCTTCCAGGTGCCGGGGTAGGCGGCCTGGATCTCTTTGAAGGTGATCGGCGGTTGGCCGGGCTGGGCGGCGTCGATGACCTCGATGAGCCAGTCCAGCTCTGCCTCTACGCCATGGATCAGCTCGACGCCGTCGGCGTGATGGAGTTGGACCGCCTCGCCTTCGTGCAGCGGTTCTCCGCCGACCCAGATGATCCGATCCCCCGGCTTCATCGGTGGCGGGTGCTTGGGGATGGCCTTCTGGATGCGATCGGCGTTCTCATCGGGAAAGGGGAAAGGATGATTGAACCAGGTGATCAGGGGCCGATCAAGCTCGCGGCCCTCCATCCAGGCGCGCAGGGACTGGCTGAGCCCTGGCTCAAAGTCGTCCGGGTTGGCGCCCCTGGGATCTTCGTGGGGGATGTCGTTGGTTGCGAAGGGCGCGTCGATGAAGTGTGGGATGGAGACGCTGAACTTCTCGGGATCCTGAAAGACATCGGAGTGTCGGGTCAGGGTGAACCGGTGCCAGAATCCGCTGGAGAGCAGGCCTTCGGCGAACAGCTGGCGAACGATCTCCATGGAGTTGAGGGTCTCTTTGGCGGTCTGGGTGGGGAATCCATACATCAGGTAGGCGTGGACGAGGACGCCGGCCTGCCGGAAGGCCCAGGCCGCCTGGGCGGCCTGTTCGATGGTGATGCCCTTGTCCATCAGCTTCAGCAGCCGATCGCTGGCGACCTCTAAGCCGCC
The DNA here is from genome assembly GCA_038520555.1 of Myxococcota bacterium. Classification (GTDB taxonomy): domain Bacteria; phylum Myxococcota_A; class UBA796; order UBA796; family UBA796; genus JBCBLB01. The sequence continues at coordinate 8,704 of JBCBLB010000109.1, forward strand.
GGTCACCGCGATGAGCCCTGCAGCGGACAGCAGCCGGGCGAGGTCAGGGGTGAAGGCGCGTTCGAAGCGGATGTTGCCCCACCAGCTGACCGACAGGTCGCGGTCGAGGATCTCAAGGGCGAGGTCTCGCATCAAGCGGGGAGGCGCGGCCTCATCGACGAAGTGGAAGCCGCTTGTGCCGGTCTCGGCGATGAGTTCTTCCATGGCATCGACGAGGACGCCGGTGGGGGCCTTCTCGAACCGGGCGATGTAGTCGAGGTGGATGTCACAGAAGGCGCACCGCTTCCAGTAGCAGCCGTGGGCCAGGGTGATCTTGTTCCACCGCCCGTCGGACCACAGCCGATGGGCGGGGTTGAGGGAGTCGATGACCTGAAGGTACCGATCCAGGCGCAAATCTCCATACCATGCCGCCGGGACAAAGGGTTCATCCTTCCCGTCGGCGTTGTGCATGCCTTCTGCGGTTCGGGTCCGGTATCGTCGATCGGGGCCGCCGTTGTGGTGGTCGATGAGGGCCATGATCGGTCCTTCGCCGTCGTCGTAGGTGAGGGCGTCGACGCACGCCCACAGGCCGGGCTCAGAGACCTCTCGCAGCTCTGTGTTCACGTAGCCGCCGCCCATCCAGACGGTGACACCGCGCTCTTTGAGGCGCATCCCGATCCGCAGCGCGCCATAGAGGGTGCCGGGGAAGGGGACGGACAGCCCGACCACGTCAGCGTCGATGGTGTCGACCAGATCGTCGAGCCATGCGTCGACCATGGTGGTCTGCGCCAGCCGCTTCGCGATGGGATCGAAGGCGATGGGACCGACGGCGAGGTTGTGTTGGTAGGTGGTCAGGGTGAAGCCGTCGTCGACGGTCGAGGTGATGAGGTCGACGACGTCTTCGATGTAGAGCGTGGCGAGGCGCCGGGCGGCGTCTTCGAGGCCCATGTCCCCGAAGCGTTCGAGGTTGGCCTGCGACAGCCGCGGCCCCTGTGGGAGGAAAGAGGTCTCCAGGATGCGGCTGGTGAGGCTCCGGTCGCGGCCTTGGAGGAACCGGATCACGGCGTCGATGACCGCTTCATGCCGGCGGCGGAGGGACAGGGCGCGCCACGCCGGGTCGGGGATGGCGACGCCCAGGTCTGCGCGTCTCATCAGCTCATCGAAGACTTCGGACAGGCCAGCCTTGGAGAGGGCGCGCAGCATCAGCTCCAGGCCCAGATCGCGTTGATTGCAGGGGACGCCCTTCGCCCGCAGGTGGCGAGCGAGGTACGCGGTCGAGGGATACGCCGTGTTCAGCTGAGTGAGCGGCGGGATGATGAGGCTCAGACGCATGGCTGAGTCTTTATCCCTCGCGGTTCAATTTCGCTGTGCGCGCCGATCAGGCTATCCCCCACTACATGATCCGTAGACTTCTCCGTCGCGTCGCCCGTCGTATCCTTCGCCGTGGGTCTCCTGCGCAACCGCAGGACGCCGCCCGGCCCACCCCGCCGCCGACCCAGCCGGTTCAAGAGGAGGCCCCTGAGCCGGAGGTTGAGGTGGATGGAGAGACGGTGGCTTCCTGGGTCAAGGACGGCCGTGACGTCGTCTTTGTCGATATCCGCGAGCCTCATGAGGTCGCCGGGGGCCATGTCGCCGGGGCGACGTTGGTGCCGATGAATCAGGTCCCCGACAAGATCAAGGCGATCCCGACAGACAAGCCAGTGGTCATCTACTGTGCAGCGGGGGGGCGGAGCTTTGGGGTGACCCACTACCTCCGCGAGCAGGGGATCGCGGACACCTGGTCGCTCATCGGGGGCATCGGCGCCTGGATCGAGCAGGACGCGGACGCCTGGGCGCCGCCGCCGTCTTCTGCCCGGTTCAAGCCGACGCGCCCTGTGCGGCTGTCTGCCGCGGGGGCGAAGCGGTTGGGCCGCGACGTCGTCTCCGGCACGATTCAGCAGGTCGGTGAGGCGGAGGGGGCGCATCGATATACCCTGGGCATCCTCGATGACACCGGAATGGAGCGGATCACCGATCTGTCAGAGGACGATCTGGAGCCGATCGGCCGCGGCTGACCGGATACAGTGGTGTTATGGAGCCATCCTCACAGCGGCGGATCGCGAAGCCGCAGATGACCGAGCACCCCCGGTATGTCGTCTGGGAGCTGACGCTGAAGTGTGACCTCGCCTGTCGACACTGCGGCAGCCGCGCGGGCGTCGCCCGTCCCCGGGAACTGAGCCTGGCAGAAGCGTTCGGTGTGGTCGAGCAGCTCGCAGAGATGGGCGCCAGGGAGATCACCTTCATCGGCGGTGAAGCGTATCTGTATCCTCACTGGCTCGACGTGATCGCTGCAGCGTCGGCGAAGGGGATCCGCTGTGCGATGACCACCGGCGGTCGGCGGCTGGACGTCGACACCCTCTCCGCCGCTCGGGACGCCGGGTTGGCGGCGGTGAGCGTGAGCGTCGACGGCCTCGAAGCCACCCACGACCGACTGCGCGCCGTCCCCGGCAGCTTCCGGGCGGCGATGGCCACCATCGCACGGGTCCGCGACCTGGGGATGGCTGCCCTGGCCAACACCCAGTTCAACCAGCTCAACCTGCCTGAGGTCGAGGCGCTCGCCGACGCCCTCCTCGCGGAGCGGATTCGGGCCTGGCAGGTGCAGCTGACCGGGCCGATGGGGCGGGCCGCGGATCGACCGGACTGGCTGCTGCAGCCGTACCAGATGCTGGATCTGGTGCCGCGGCTGGCCGCCGTCGCGGAGCGGGCGAAGACCCGGGCCTGCCGGGTGATGGCGGCCAACAACCTCGGCTACTTCGGGCCATTCGAGTCGATCCTCCGTGCGGCGCACTGGAGCGGCTGCGCGGCGGGTCGGTACGTCCTGGGCATCGAGGCCGATGGCGCGATCAAAGGTTGCCCGTCGCTGCCCAGCTCTCCATACGTGGGGGGGAACATTCGCGAGCAGAGCCTCGCCGAGATCTGGGCGCAGGCTCCGGAGCTGTCGTTTGCACGAGATCGCGGGACCGCGGAGCTGTGGGGGCGATGCGCCGACTGCTACTATGCGCCGGTCTGTCAGGGCGGTTGCTCCTGGACAGCGCACACCCTGCTGGGACGCCGCGGCAACATGCCCTACTGCCATCATCGGGCGATGGCGCTGAAGGCCGCGGGGCTGCGAGAACGCATCGAGCGGGTCGCGGTCGCTCCCGGCCAGCCCTTCGATTTTGGCCGCTATCGGCTCATCGAAGAGCCGTGGACGTAGCGGTCACCGGCTGGCGCAGGCCGGATCGTCGGCGTCGATGAGCCCGTCGCAGTTGTTGTCGATGCTGTCGTCGCAGATCTCGGTAGCATCGGGGTTGATGTTCGGGTCGGTGTCATCACAGTCGTCGGTGGTGTCGAAGCCGTCGTTGTCCAGGTCGGTGACGCCGGTGTCGACGGGGAGGCCCGAGTCCCAGCCCGGCGAGCCATAGCAGGCCGCGAGGACGGTCGGGGTCAGCACGGCCATGATCATCGCGCTGATGCCCATCCGCCGCCGCGGCGCGCCGGCGCAGAACGGACAGCCGTGGCCATCCGCTTCGAAGAAATGTCGATTACACGAAGTGCACAGCTGCATCGTGGTAGACCTCACAGAATCGTCGTGCCCTGAAACCATGTACCATGGGCCCGGCCATTCTTCGAGGGGGAGCAACGCCTGATGCCCGAGGAAACGACGACGAACGTCGCCTTCACACCCTATGAGATCTCGTTGTGTCTTCACGACGTCGCCCGAACCCGGATGTGGAAAGAGGCGATTGAAGATGTGGTTCAACCTGGAGATGTCGTCATCGACGCTGGAAGCGGCACGGGCATCCTGGGCGTCTTCGCCGCCCTCGCCGGGGCGAAGAAGGTCTACTGCATCGAGCTTCACCCCCGGTTCGTCACCCTCATCCAGCACCTCGCTGAGCGCAACAACGTCGCTCACATCATCGAGGTCATCCATGCCGACGCCACCACGGTGGCCATCCCCGAAGCCGCCGACGTCCTCATCTGTGAGCTGCTGTGCACCGGCCAGTTCTTTGAGCCGGAAGTGCAGGTCGTCAACCACCTTCGGCAGTTTTTGAAGCCAGACGCCGCCGTCGTCCCGCGGGAGATCCGGTCCTTCGTCCGGCTGCTCGACGCTCAGGAACAGCTCTACGATGTCCGCATCGACTGTGACAGCCGCTCGGTGGTGCTCGATTCCGATGAGCCGGTGAGCGACCGGGTCCTCTACGATCGCATCGACTTCACCCTGCCCGGCGATCGGCCGCTGCTGGTGGACACCTCGGTCGAGCTGGTCGCGCGGAAGACCCGCCTCGCCGACGCCGTGCTCATCGAGGGAGAGGCCGATCTCTCCGAGCAGATCACCACCCGGCCCACCCGGTTTTTGTACAACCCCGAGGTCATCTTCCTCCAGCACCCCAAAGAGCTGACCCAGGGGCAGCGGGTCCGGCTGGACATCCGCTACCCCTACGGTGGGGACACCCTCGACGCCCTGTTCAACGTCACGCCGACATAGAGGTTACTCGATAAATTCGGGACCCTCCAATTCGGGATCCTCGGGCAGGGTGTCGTCCGCGACGGTGTCTCCCAGCTGCGGCGCCATCAGCGTCTGGCCGATGGTCAGCCGATCCAGGTCGACCGAGGGGTTGTACAGCGCCAGCACCCACATCGGCACCCCCACCACATCGCGGGCAATGCCCCAGGCGGTCTCGCCGGTGCGGACCGTGTGCTCGATCGTGCTGATCTCTCCACCGCGACGCTCCAGGTACCGCTGCAGCCGACCGCCCGTCGCCTCTGCGCGGGCGTCCTCGAACGCCTCCTCATCCGCGATGGCCAGCTGTAGCGTCTGCCCCGGATAGATCACGCCGGTCACCGCGAGGTCGTTCCGCTCTGCGATCTCCTCGACCGTCATCTCCGCCCAGGACGCCAGAAGCGCCAGGTTCTCTCCGTCGCGGACCATGATCTCCACTGTCGGGGGGGGCATCTCCGCTTCGCCGATGATCTCAGGCCCGGCCTGCATCTCTGCCGCTGCAACCGCTTCGGTCTCCGGGTTGATCTCTTCGATCTCCATTTCTTCGATCTCTGCGGGCTGCTCGGCCAGCGGTTCGATTTCCTCGTCGATCACTTCGTAGACGATGTCCAGGCGGTCTGCCCGAGGCGTCGACATCACCTGATCTTCCGGGGTGTCACAGGCGACCGTCAGGAGCGCCAGCGTGGCGAGTAGATGATGGACCTTCACGGTACCTCCAGGGGGTTCAGGGGCGTCCCTTCGTTGGGACATCTTCTTCCTGAGCAAGCACCGTGCCACTTCAACTCGATCACCAATAAACGCCAATAATCAAAAAATATCCCAATTCCTGGCTGAGGCTCTAAACTGTGTGCAGTAGCAGGTAATCTATCTAAAATAGATAATAGATTTTATAATTCATAACGATTGAGAACCATTTTTTGATGGAATACCCTTTGGGGTGATCGGTGAACGGTTGACGTGACCTTTTCAAGAGGGTGACTGGATTTTCGATACACTGGATCCATCTGAACGAGGAGAGGGCACATGGGGTTGGATCTGAAGATTGTTGGCGGCGTGGTGATTGATGGCAGCGGCGCCGCTGGGGTGCGGGCGGACGTCGGGGTGAGGGACGGTCGGATCGTGGCTGTGGGCAAAATCACGGAGCGAGCCGATCGGATCATCGACGCGGAAGGCGCGGTGGTGACCCCTGGGTTTATTGATCTGCACACGCACTATGACGGGCAGGCGACCTGGGACGAAGAGCTGGCGCCGTCGTCGCTTCATGGGGTGACCACGGCGGTGATGGGCAACTGTGGGGTCGGCTTCGCGCCGGTTCGCCCTGGAGATGAGGATCGGCTGATCGCGTTGATGGAGGGGGTCGAAGACATCCCCGGTTCCGCCCTGGCGGAAGGGCTGGACTGGCGGTGGCAGTCGTTCCCCGACTATATGGACGCCCTGGATGCGATGAAGCATACCCTGGATCTGATGGTCCATGTGCCGCATGATCCGCTCCGAATGTCGGTGATGGGTGAGCGGGCGGTGGCGGACGAGCCGGCGACCGCAGAAGACATCGCCCAGATGCGCGCCGTATTGCGAGAAGCGATGGAAGCCGGGGCGATCGGCTTCAGCACCGGGCGGACCGAGAACCACCGGACCTCTGCCGGGCACAACACGCCCGCTTCTGAGGCCCGTCGGGACGAGCTGGTCGGCCTGGCCAGCGCGCTGAACGGGCTCGATTATGGCGTGCTCCAGGCGGTCAGCGACTTTGACATGACCGTCTCGCCCGATCGGTTCGCGCCTGAGTTTACGCTGCTTGAGGACATGGCCCTGGCCAGCGGCGGCCACAGCCTGTCGATGACGGTCCTGCAGCGGATCCGGGACACCGAGCAGTGGCGAACGATCCTGGATTCGATTGAAGACGCCAACCGCCGCGGGATCTCGCTTCGGGGGCAGGTCGCGCCTCGGCCCATTGGTGTTCTGTTGGGGTTAGAGGCGACCTTCCATCCGTTCATGGGGCACCCGTCGTACAAGGCGATCAGTCATCTGCCGCGCGCGGCACGGGTCCGGCAGATGAAGGATCCCGCCTTCCGCGCGCGGATCCTTTCAGAGAAGCCCGAGCCGGTCGCTGGCGATGGGAGCGCGATCCCACCGCTCGCCGATCAGGTCCTCGCCCGTATGGCGGAGGCGTCGATGCTGATGTTCCCGCTGAAGCTGCCCATCGCCTACGAGCCCGAACCGCAGAGCAGCCTGGGGATGAAGGCGGCGCTGAGCGGCACGGATCCGCTCGGGGTGCTCTATGACGCGATGCTCGAAGACGACGGCGAGGCGCTCATCTACTTTGCCCTGTTCAACTACATCTCGATGAACCTGGACGTGGTGCATACGATGCTCACCCACCCGCTGACCCTGGTGGGGTTGTCAGACGGCGGCGCCCACGTCGGGACCATCTGCGATGCCAGCTTCCCGACGACCCTGCTGACCTGGTGGGGGCGGGATCGGCCCAAACACCGCTTCTCCATCGAGCAGGTCGTCCACATGCTCACCGGCGCGCAGGCCGGCTACCTCGGGCTCACCGACCGCGGTGTGATCCGGCCGGGGATGCGGGCGGACCTCAACGTCATCAACCACGACCAGCTGTCGCTGCAGAAGCCGAAGCTCTATGCTGATCTGCCCGCTGGTGGGAAGCGGCTGCTGCAAGGGGCGCGAGGCTACCGCGCCACCCTGGTCGGCGGGGTGCAGATCCTGGAAAACGACGCGCTGACCGATGCTCGACCAGGGCGACTGGTTCGAATGGGACGCTGACCTGTGCCCCGGTTTACCGACGACAACCTCTACTCGCCGACCCTGCCAGAGCGCTATGAGCCCGCCCTGGACACCCTCGCCGCGTTCATGCGGGCGGTCTCGGTCGCCCGCGACGAGCCCTCCCCGGAGAACCAGGCGGCCGTCCGGACACAGCATGCTGAGCTGATGACCCTCGGCCTCGCTTTGCTGCCTCCTGCCGATCATGCCGATGAAGACGCTGCCCGCGCGGCGTTCGTCTCTGGCGCGCTGCGCGCGGTTCGCTATGAAGAGACCGTCCATCACACCGATCTGCCCCTCGTCGACACCGCCGGAAGCCTCACGCTTGAGGGCTTCTCCAGCGACCTCGCCGATCACGATGAGGAGGCGGTCCGCGCCGCCCTCGACCTGGCGTTCTCTCCCTCGGCCGAGCTGGTCGCCAATATCGAGGCGCGAATGGGCGAGGAGCAGACACAGCTGGATCGGCGCCACCAGCTGATGCATGTCCTCGATCGGATGTTCCCGCTCGCGCCCGGTGCGGACAACCGCGCCTCGATCGTCGGCCTGTTCGAGCTGTTCTACCCCGAGCACCCGCTCCGACCCGATGAGCTGGAGGTGATCCGGACCGGGACGGCGCTGTTCTTCTGTCTGCCCTTTGACGGGCCGGACCTCACCACGCGCTCTCCCGATGATCCCGACGCAGAGGCGGTGAGGGCGTTTGTGCACCGGCTGACCCGGTTTCACCCCAGCCAGTCCGCCCACTTTCCAAGCTTCGGTAGCTTCCATCGAGAGGATGTTCGCCCCGAACTCACCGCCGCGCTCAGCGCGGCGTCCGGCCTTGCCCAAGATGAGATCGCAGACATCCTGCCGACGATGTTGGTGATCCTGCCCGCCGATAAGCTCGACCAGTACATCGTTCACGACGCCTGGGGGCACGGGTGGCAGGCGCTGCTGTTTCGGTTCGAGGAGACCTATCAGCGGACCGCCGGCTACAACCGACTGCCGCCGCTGGACAAGACGTTCACCTGCACCCGCGGCGAGCACGAGACCGTCGACACCTCGATGCGAGAGGTGCTCCTCGAACAGGTCGAGCGGGTCCGCCGTGGTGCGCCGATCGACCTCGCAGGCTGGGAAGGGCTGCTCCGGGCGGCCAGCGCAGAGCGGCTGTATGACGCGCTCGGGGGCCTCAACGCGGAAGTCCTCGCCGACGTGGTCGAGTTCAAGTACCTCGCCCGAAATCCCGAACACCGCGACCTGATGCCCTCTTCATCCTTCGTGAAGATGTTCCCAACCAAGCTCGACCTGACGCTGCTGGACCTGCCAGACTACTACGAACGGGCCGCCAAAGGCTTCGTCCGCTTCGGACAAAACGAAGATGCCGAGCGCGCCATCCTCGAAGCCGTCTGCCTGGACGGGGACGTGGATCGGGCGGCGGCGGCGGTGGTCATCGATGCCTTCGCCGAGGCAACGGTGCCATGGATCTCTCGGGTCCACGGGGTCCGCATCCAGGAGACCGATGAGGTCGGCGAAGACGCGGTGCGGGTGAACACCTTCAGCCGAGTGGCGCTCAGTTATCTCGGGCTGCACGCCCTGTTTAACGACTTGTACGCACGGATGCAGATTGAGGACCCGGACGTGAGCTTCGCGGATCTGTTGGTGTTCAGCTCGGCGGCGTTCTTGGAAGAGGACTGGGCACGCCGGTTCTGGCATCTCGATGAGTTCCTGGTCCACTTCGAAACCTTATACGCCCAATTCTCCGCTGCGTTGGATGACGTCTCTGGGATGTAGCGGCGAGCGCAGAGGCGTCGCATTGAACGCATCAGTCCGCACGAACTCTGAGCTCTTCGCCTGCCCCTGACGCTTCTTTTGATGAAGGAGTGATCTGAAACGTTGAGCCTAAAAGGTTTGAAGATCCAGGATGTAGATGGCGCCAGTCCCAGAAGATGCACTTCGGTTTGTAAAGGAACTGACGATGAGCTCATCTGCCCCGTTTTCGTTGAGGTCAGCAGTTCTCATGAATCGGTAGTGATCATCGGAAACGGGGTCGCCGATGAAGCGAACCCCCGCGGCTTCGGATGCGACGAAGGTTCCGC
>JBCBLB010000194.1:0-14151 GCA_038520555.1 Myxococcota bacterium
AGGATCCCAACCTGCCCGATCTGCTGCCCGTGGTCATCGATCAGACCCTCCAGCGCATCCGCCGCGAGCGGCGGCTGGCGCAGGTCGAGCGATCCCTGCGGCTGCTCGAGAGCGCGGTCTCCAACGCCCGCGACGGCGTCGCGGTCCTCTCTCTTGAGGCGGCGCCGCAGATCATCTACGCCAACCCTGCCTTCGTCGATCTGCTGCGGCTCGACGTGGGCAACGGTGAGCCGCTGCCCGCCGGATGGGCGGCGATCCTCTCCGAGCCCTCCCCCACGATCCTCATTGAGAAGCTGAAGCGGGGAGAGCCCTGCCAGGGGCGTCGCGCCCATGAACCCGATGGCGTCGCCCCTGCGACCCTGGACGCCACCCTCACCCCGGTCCAGGATGAGGACGGACGATGGACCCACTGTATCGCCATCTTGCGAGATGTCTCCCATCAGGTTCGCCTCGAAGAGCGCATCCGCGAGGCGCAGAAGATGGAAGCCATCGGGCAGCTCGCCGGCGGGGTCGCGCATGACTTCAACAACCTGCTCACCGTCATCATGGGACACACCGGCCTGCTGTTGAAGCGGCCCGCCCTCGACAAGGGGCTGCACAACGGGCTGTCACGGGTCCAACAGGCAGCGGTACACGGCTCCCAGCTCGTCAACCAGCTGCTGACCTTCAGCCGTCAACAGCTCCTGAGGCCCCAGATCGTCGACTTCAGCCATGTCGTCCATGACATCTCCCGGATGCTCCAGCAGGCCATCGGGAACCAGCGGTCCCTTCAGATGAGCCTCTCCGACGATGCTTTGCCGGTCTATATCGACCCGGCACAGCTCCAACGGGTCCTCCTCAACCTCGCCGTCAATGCCCGCGACGCCATGGGGCCAGAGGGGACCCTACAGCTCGAGACCCGGCGGGCGACCCTGCCGACCGAAGACGCAGTCGTCGAGGAGCTGCCCGAGCTGTCCTATGGACTGCTCGTCTTCCGGGATGACGGCGCCGGGATGACCCCCACCGTCCAGGAACGGATCTTTGAGCCCTTCTTCACCACCAAGCCGCCGGGGAAGGGGACCGGGCTCGGCCTGTCCACCGCCTATGCCATCATCCAGCAGAGCCGCGGCCTGATCCGCGTTCACTCTGCGCCGGGTGTGGGCACGACGTTCTTCATCTATCTGCCCCTCTCCGAGCAGCCCCCCACGGCGAGCACCGACTTTGCTCCGCAGACCATCCTCGTCGCCGAGGATGACGACGTGGTCCGACAGCTCACCCGCCTGACCCTTGAGCGGGTGGGGTTTCGGGTCCTCGAAGCCAGCGGCGGCATGGCCGCGCAGCGGATGTTCTTCGAGCACCCGGGGACCATCGATCTGCTAATCTCTGACGTCCATATGCCTGATCTGGACGGGCGTGTCCTCGCCAGGAGCCTCCGGAAGCGGCGACCTGATCTGCCCATCCTCCTCATCTCCGGCTTCTTCCGGCCCGCTGAAGAAGACGTCCAAGATGGGTTCCCCATCTTGTTGAAGCCGTTTGCTTCCGATGAGCTCGTACAGAGAGCGCAGCAGTTGTTAAACGCAGAGAGGGAAAGCTGAAAAAGTGTGCCGATTAGACTTGACGGTCTCTCTTCAAAATCCTATTTAAAGAACATCATGAACAACTTCGCTGCCATCACCTGTCACTACAGTTCCTCGTATTCATCGAGTTACTCCTCCTATTATCGGGGGTGGGTGAGCTAATTATCAGCGAAAATCGCAGATAATCGCGAACCCCCTCCGGTGAACACCAGAGGGGGTTTCGTGTATTTTGGTCCATGATGCTGGATGGCAGCGGGTGCTGTATCCGGAACTGGGTTCGGTTATTCAACAGCAGCGAGGGGGACTTCTGCGGTTCTGGGAGACGTGTGTGCGCAAACGGGAGGCGTACTCAAATTGGTGAAGAGGCCGGTTTGCTAAACCGGTAGGTGTCTGAACGGCACATGCGGGTTCGAGCCCCGCCGCCTCCACTTTATCGTATCTGCATCAAAAGATGTGGAAGATGGTGTTCTTTGAAGTCGTGATGGTTCATATCTGCGTAGGATGCAGCTGGTGCTGCAGCCGGGCTGTAAACCCGGTGTCTCGAAAGGGGCAGAGGAGGTTCGATTCCTTCCCTGCGCATCGTGGAAGGTGTCAGGCGTCGGGAGACCTGGGCCTGCCTTGAAAGCAGGTGCCTCTGTGAAGGGGGCCGAGGGTTCGACTCCCTCATCTTCCGCTCTGGAGACGTACTCAAACTGGTGAAGAGGCCTGCTTGGAATGCAGGTAGGTGCGTAGAGAAGCGTACATGCGGGTTCGAGCCCCGCCGTCTCCGTTCGGGAAGAGGTCAGGCGTTGGGTGACCTGTACTTGTTTCGAAAACAAGCGCCCCACTCGAGGGCCAGGGGTTCGATTCCCCTCTCTTCCGCTTTGTACTGGGAATGTAGACCGTTAAAGCAGGCGGACCGGATTGTAGACCCGGTGACATTGTCCCGAGTGGGTGCGATTCCCTCCATTCCCATTTTGAGACGCCGCCGCAGATTCACCAGCTCTGTGGCGGCGTCTGTCGTTGTTGGGTCTGGGTTCAGTAGATGAAGGCGCCCCGGGCGAGGTATGCGTCTCCGGCGATCCAGAAGTGGTCGCCGGAGACGGCGGCGGACTGTAGGAGGGGTACGGGCCGATCGAATTCGGTCCAGGTCTTGCCGCCGTCGATGGTGGTGAGGACGAAGCCGCCGTTGGAGGTTGGGTATCGGTGCCCGACGGCGACGCCGTTTCGTCCGTCGAAGGCGATGTCATGGACGATGTCGATGTCATCGCCGAGTGCGACGGTGCTCCAGCTGTCGCCGGCATCGTCGCTGGCGAAGAGGAACCCGGAGGCGCGTCGTGTGGCGCTTTGATCGCGTCCGCCGACGAACCAGGACGCCCCATCATCGGGGGTGGCCATGGCCCAGACCTCACCGATGATCGTGTCGCTGACGGGGTAGGCATGGAAGTTCATCCATCCGCCGTCTTCTGCGAGGGTGGGCCCGAAGAAGACGGGCGGTTCAGTGATCTGGCTGCCGGCGCCGAAGACGGTTCCATCGCTGAGGGTGCGGAGGTTGAGCATATAGTAGTAGCTGTAGCCGCCGGTGAGGTTGGCATCTTCCCAGTAGCGCTCTTCCGGGCTCCAGGTCTGCCCACCATCTTCGCTATAGACGAGGTCACCGACGGTGAGGCTGCTGACGATGAGTCGTCCATCGCCCAGGTCGGCGACGGCGCCGCAGTTGGAGATGGCGGCGTGTTGGGGCTCGCCGGGGTCGGTGCCGAACCGCAGCAGCGTCTCCCAGCCGTCCCCGTCAGAGGCGAACAGCATCCCCTTGCCGCCTTCATAATCGCGACCGCAGACAAGGATCCGTCCGTCTGGTGTTTCGGTGATCGCGGAGACATAGAGGTCGGCCGAGGGGTGTCCGCGCTGGAAGGACTCGCCGGCGTTGTCGGTTCGCCACAGGCCGTAACCATTGCCGCATCCGACGAAGCCGGTCTGGTCGTCCTGGAACAGCAGCCCATGCGGCGTCCCGGCACCCTGGCATGGATCGGAGAGGACGACGAAGGGGCTCACCGGCTCTTCATCATCGGTGGCAGTATCGGGATCCGCGTCGATGGCTGTGTCCGGGTTTTCGTCATCGCCGGTGTCACCGACGGACGTGGTGTCTGGGTCATCGGATGAGCCGCTGGATCCGCAGGCGAGGCCAAAAAACATCAGGGTGGCGAGGGTTCGCTTCATCATGAGAACGCTCCAAATGGGTTCGTGATCTTCCGCTTCTTCCCTTTCTTCCCTTTGCAACCCTCATGCCATAGTAAAATCAGGCACTTACCCGATCGGGCATGGGTGAATCGACAGGTGTCGACGACAGTCGTCGCTGCGCATCTCTGGCCTCAAGTTGTCAGCGGGAGGTCCGATACTGATGATTGAGGAGCACTCCAACGCATCTGGGAGCATGAACTGATGGGCCTCTTTTCGACTGTGGCCGCCCTCTTTTCGAAGAAGCCGGCGCAGGAGGGTGTGCCGACGCAGCCGGCAGCCGCGCCGACGCTCGCGGAAGTCCCGACGCCGCGCGCATGGATCGATGAGCCTGGGCTGCTCGAGATGGTGGGCGGGGACACCGGCCTGCTTGGAGAGATGGGCAAGCTGTTTGTGACCGAGAACGGGCGCCGGCTGGATGAGCTGAAGGCGGCGCTGGTGGAGGGGGACGCGCTGGCCGTTCGAGAAGCCGCTCATGGCATCAAGAGCGGATTGACCAATTTCTGCGCGCCGGACGCGGTAGCGCTGGCGCAGAAAGTCGAGTACGCTGGCCGCAACAATGCTCTGGCCGGCATTGCGGGCGATGTGGACGCGCTGGTGGAGTGCATCGCCCAGATGACCCAACAACTCCAGCACATGAACGGGGAGCACACACCCTGATGCGTCTCCTTCTCGCCGACGATGACAAGATCTCTGCGCTCCGGCTGCGTCGTCTGCTGGAGACGTGGGGGTATGAGGTCGAGGCGGTCAATGATGGGGAGCGCGCGCTGGCGGGGCTGTCCAAGCCGACCGCGCCGAAGCTGGCCATCCTGGATTGGATGATGCCCGGTCTTCGGGGGCCGGAGATCATCCGGCGGCTCCGCCTTGAGGGGGACAGCCGCGACTACCAGTACATCATCCTGTTGACCTCTCGAAACGATCAGTCTGATGTGGTCGCTGGCCTGGAAGCCGGGGCGGACGACTACCTGACCAAGCCGGTCCATAAGGCGGAGCTTCGCGCCCGGCTGCGGGTCGGCCGCCGCCTGCTGGAGACGCAGCGCCGTCTGCTGGAGACGCAGGAGAAGCTCCGCATCCAGGCCAGCCAGGACGCCCTGACCCAGCTGCCGAACCGCCGGTCGATGATGGCGTGTCTGGAGAACGCCATCGTGACCAGCCACGCCGACGGATCGCCGGTGGGGCTGCTCATGCTCGACCTGGACCGCTTCAAGGGGATCAACGACACGTATGGCCACGGCGCTGGGGACGCGGTCCTTCAGGAATCCGCGCGGCGAATGCTGTCTGCAATTCGAAGCCAGGACACCATCGGCCGCTTCGGCGGGGAGGAATTCCTGGCCGTGCTCCCCAACGCGGATCGCGACGGGGTCGCCCAGGTCGGTGAGCGGCTGCGCGCCAACATCGCCGGTGAGCCCCTTCTCTACGGGTCCATCACGATCCCGTTCAGTTGCTCGTTGGGCGGCGCCGTCTACATGCCCGGCGAAGCCTCTTCGCAGCACAGCCTCATCCAGGCCGCCGACCAGGCGCTCTATGCCGCCAAGGCCGCCGGGCGGAACCGGGTCTGCTTCGCCTGGGCGAACAGCATCGATGGCCGCCTGACCGCCTGATTCGGATACAGAAGGGGCGTGCAGCTCTCTCCCCTCAGCGCGTTCGACTACTACCCGGTCCTCGACGCCCGCAAGCCGCCCGCCCTGGTCATCTTCACCGGCCCGGCCTGCGGCGCCTGCCGCCGCCTCAAAGCGATCCTCTCCCAGATGGCGCCACCGCTCAACGATCTCGCCGTCTTTGAGGTGGACGCCGCCAACGCTGCTGGATTGGTTGAAGAGCTGGAGATCTTCCATCTGCCCGCCCTGTTCTTGTATGCGGACGGGGACTACCACGCGTCGGTGCATCCGCAGCTGACCGCGGCCTCCATTGCGGCGGCGGTGACGGCGGCGGCCGCGGGGCCGCCGCAGCCTCTCCCCTGACTGATGGTGGGGGCGTGATTATGTCTGTCCCACCACGGAGGATCGGATGCGCAAGCGAGGACAGACCGCAGGGATGGGGCTGACAGAGCTCTCCACCGATGAGCTGAAGAAGCTGTTGGGCCACCTTCACCGGGGCGAGCTGCCCTGCCCGGTTCGGGCAGACACGTTGGCGTGTGTGGGCTTCCAGAGCCGATCTGAGCCGCTGCTCAACGCGCTGCGGAACCTCGATGAGGCATCCGTCCGCGCGGTCCTGGTCAGCGTCCTCGCCGAGCGGCGGTCGCGGCAGACCGTCGATACCCCTCGCGTCCCCGATGTGCCGCGCCATGCGCAGATCGTCAATGAACGACAGGTCCCGTCGGCGCCGCTGGAGCGGGACGGCGTGGTGCGATTGGAGCGGCGATCGCTTGGGCAGGCCGCGGGCGGACAGCAGCTTGGATGCAGCCGGGTCGAGCTGAAGGCCGGCCAACGATCCTGGCCGTTTCATGCCCACCATGGAAATGAGGAGGCCATCTATGTGCTGTCCGGTCAGCCGTTGTTGCGGCTGGGGTCGCAGATGATCGAGCTGTATCCGGGCGACTATGTGGCGTTGCCTGCAGGGGACGGCTCGCCCCACCAGATGATCAACCGGGCAGACGGCCCGGCGACCTATCTGGTGCTCTCTACCATGCATACGCCAGATGTGATGACCTATCCCGACTCTGGCCGGATCGGTGTCATGGCTGGATCCGCGCCGGGCGGCGATCGGTCGCAGCGATCGGTCGCCGGGTTCTTCTTGCGATCGTCTGCGGTCGAGTACTGGGAGGACGAGCCCTGAGCGAACCGTACCGGTTGTTGATGCGGTTGCGGCCCGGACCGACACTGGACAGCCCCCTTACTTCGGTATACGACACCGCCCTCGCAGTTGATCGGCGAGGCCCATACACTCCTCGGAGTCTTTTATGAGCGTGAATATTCTCGATGATCGTCGGAAGGCCCTCGAAGAAGAGTTCTTCTCCCGGAAGGACCGCGAAGCGATCGAGCAGATGCGCGCGGCCAACGCAGCCAGGACCCGCCGTGAAGCCCTCGCGGAAGCATCGCATATCTCCGATGACGCGGTCCTGACTTCGCTGGACGCTGCCGGCATCAGCCCGGAAACCCTGACCGCGATCTCCCTGATTCCGCTCGTGGTGGTGGCCTGGGCCGACGGCTCGGTCAAGGACGCTGAACGCGCCGCCATCGAGAAGGCGGCGAACGACGCGGGCTTGAATGAGGCGGGCGTGGGCCTTCTGGATGGCTGGCTGACCGATCGCCCCAGCGCACAGCTGTTGGACTCCTGGAAGGCCTACCTCGGCGCTCTGAAGGGCACCCTTCCGGCGGGGGAGTACACCGCCCTCCGCGACCAGATCCTCAACAATGCCCGCGACGTCGCGGCTGCGGCGGGCGGGTTCCTCGGCATCGGCGCCATCTCTGCTGCAGAGACCCGGGTCCTTGAGTCCCTCAGCAACGCCTTCAACGGCTGAGCGTCTCGACCCAGCGTCTCGACCCAGCGTCTCTCCCCGCCTGGATGGCGGGGTTTTGTTTTGTTGCGGTACAACTCCAGGACGCGATGGGAAGGCAGGCTGGGGTTTGATGTGTTGGACGGGGTCCAGAAAGCCGCCATATATCAGTGGGAGCAGAGGAGGACGTGGTGGGCGATGTTGCGCTGATGACTGCCGGGCTGAGCCGAAAGTTCGGCTCGAACTGGGTGGTCTCCGATCTGGATCTTCGGGTCGAGGTGGGCGATGTCTACGGGTTTCTGGGTCCGAACGGCGCAGGCAAGACGACCGCGATCCGGTGTATTTTGGGGCTGCTCCGCCCCAGCCGCGGCGAGGTAACCATCTTCGGCGAGGCCGATCGGGTCCGCCAGCGCCGCCATGTCGGCGCGATGGTCGAGACGCCGGCGTTCCACCGCTGGCTGAGCGGCCTGAACAACCTTCGCCACGCCGCTGCATTCGCCGGACAGGGGGGGGACACTGCGACGCTGATGGCCGCCATCGAGCGGGTCGGCCTGCGCGGTCGGGAGAACGATCCGGTCGGCAGCTACTCGCTGGGGATGCGGCAGCGGCTGGGCATCGCCCGCGCCCTGATCGGGAAACCGCGGCTGCTCGTGCTCGATGAGCCCACGAACGGTCTCGATCCCCGCGGCATGAAGGAGGTCCGCGATCTGCTTCTCGGCCTCGCCCGGGACGAGCAGCTGACCATCTTCATCAGCTCCCACCTGCTCGGTGAGGTCGAGCAGCTCTGCTCTCGGGTGGGCATCATCGAGAAGGGGCGGCTCATCGCCGAGGGCACCCCCGAAGAGCTGACCGCCAGCCGGCAGACCGTCCTCGATGTCGGCGCCACGGACCTTGTGTCGTTGGAACGTGCGCTTCGGAGCATGCCATTGGTCTCGGTGTTGGGAGAGGGCGATGTGGGGCGGCTGCGGATCGGGTTGGACGGTGCGACCACCCCGGCAGCGCTGAACCGGGCATTGGTCGAGGCGGGCGTCGCTGTGGACGCGTTGGTCCCGATTCGAGAGAGCCTGGAGTCGATGTTCTTGTCCCTGACGAGCGAGGAGCTGACCTGATGACCCTTCCTCCGCAGTGGTTTTCGATGCTGTTGGCCGAGCTGGCGCTGATCTTCCGCCGCAGCTCCGGGATCGGGGCGATGCTCGTCAGCGTGATGATCGGGGTGTTCACCCCGCTGGTGTTGATCTGGGTTCAGAACAACGCTGGCGGCGCCCAGATTAACGGAGCACCGGTGGAGGGCATGGTCAACTTCTCGGCGGCCTCAAGCGGTGGGTGGGCGCTGTATGTCCGACACTTCTTCATTTTGCCGTTGTTGTTGCTGTTCGCCACCGGGGGCAGCCTCGCGGGGGAGCTGGATCAGCACACCCTGCGTGAGGTGCTGGTCCGGCCCGTCCCGCGGTGGTCGGTGCTGCTGGCCAAGATGTTTGCGCTGATGGGGCTGTCGACGGTGTGTCTGGTGCTGACCCTGATCCCATCGCTGGGCCTGGGCGCGGCCCTGTTCGGCACCGCGGATCCGATGAAGGACGTCCTGTTGGGGTACCTCGCCAGCGTCGGCGCGGATCTGGGGATCATCACCTTCGGTCTGCTGGCCAGCACCTTCGTCCGCAGCGTCGCTGGTGTGGTGGTCTCGGTGGTTCTGCTGCTGATCTTCGACTACGCTGCGCGGACGCTGCTGTGGCTTCGGGAGAAGATGATGGGCTTCATCGCCGAATCGTCGGGCGAGGAGCTGCCGGAGGCGGTGCAGTATTCACAGTTGTTGCCGGGCGCGGCGTTGGAGTGCTGGCAGGGCTACACCGGGGATTGGACCGTCGAGCCCTTTGTCGGTCTGGCCATCCTGGTCACGGTCTGTCTGACCGCGGCGCTGGTTCGGTTTCAGCGGATGGATGTCCCCTGACCATCAGCTTGAGGAGAGCATCCGCATCCCGATGAGTTCGGTCAGTTCGTCGGTGAGCCAGCTCTGGGTGGCCAGGTTGGCGAGGACCTCAGCGGTGCTCTGGTCGGTGCGCAGGCGGGGCAGGGCGAGCAGCAGCAAAGCATGCGCCGCCAGCGCGTTGTCGTCGGGCATCTCCCAACGCGCCGCCTCGGCGAGCAGGGCGGCGATCTGCCGGCCCAGCCGCGGCGACGGGGGCGGCATGGCGGGCAGCAGCGTCCGCAGCCCCGCCTCGATGTGGGCGCGGGCCTGGGGATAGTCGGCGGGCGCTTCGGGTCGGGGGGGCAGGATCAGGCGGCCCCGCGGCTCGGTCGGCGGCGGGGCCAGCGCGGCGGCCAGGTCCATCGGCGGCAGCGTGACCATGAAGCTGTGTTCGAGCAGCGCGCCAGAGAGCGGCCTGTCATTGGATGCCCGGGAGGCGAGCAGCGAGAGGTGCTGCGGCAGGTGCAGCCGCCAGGCCTTCTCCGGCGGCGTACCGCCGAGGGCTTCGTCGCTGAAGGCCTGCTCCAGCTCTGCCAGCCGCCCGCCTTCCCGGGAGCGGTGGGCGCGCATCTCTTCCCGCTCGGCCAGCCACCGGGCGTTGAGGCTGCGGGGATACAGCTGCATCCGCCGGTCGGCGCCGAGCGCGCTGAGCAGCCCGGCCGCGACCTGCTGCGGATCCGCCCGATCGACGCCGGCGAGGTGCAGGATGAACGGCGCCGCGTCTGTGCCCATCGCGTTGACCAGGGCATGCGCCGCGGCCCGCCGGGTCGCTTCGGTCAGCGGGCCGGGCAGGAAGCGTTGGCCGTCCGGGCTGAGCCGGCCCAGCAGGTCGGCTTCGCTCTTCCACTCGCTGCGGATCGCGATCTGGGCGAAGTTGGCGCGGGCGAACAGCCCACCGAGCGCAGACGCGGCCATCGGCGCGATGGCCGCGCTCGGCGCGCTGAGCACCACCAGGGCGCCAGCGTCTGGCGCGGCCAGGGCCGCCAGCAGGAGCCGATCGGAGTCGCGCAGCGACAGCGGCAGGCCGCGCGCGGCCAGCTCCAGCTGAACGGCTTCGCGGGTCGCCGCCCGCTCTGGCAGGTGCTCTGGCGCCTCTTCGACCAACAGCGGGGCGACCGATGCGATCTGCTTGCGGAGCTGGCTCATCCGGCTCTCCAGCTCGGCCACTTCGGCCTCGCGGCGGCGGCGCAGCTCGGTGGACTGCTGACGAAGCTGCTCTAAATCCGCGATCGCCTGTTTGCGCTGCTGCTGAACCTCGGCGAGGTCCATCTCCCCTTCTTCGGCGGCGTTCTGGGTGAGCTGCTGGCCCCATCGCTGGAGCAGCCCATCGCAGATGGCGCGGGCTTCCCGGGTCAATGACATCGCCTGGAGCGCGTGGTGAAGCTCGTCATCCTCGACAATGCCGCTGAGGGCGAGGGTCGGGCGGCCGGCATCGCGCCACTTCTGGTAGAGGACCTCCAGCCGCCGATCGGTCACCCCCAGGCCGCGCAGCGCGGCTTGCTGGGTCTCGTTCTCGACACGATCCAGCAGGAACATCGCCATCGCGCGGCGGGCCAGCGCAGCAGAGCCGGCCTCTGACCAGCCAGCGAGGACGGCCTGTCCAGGCTCCAGGATCCCGCGCGGGTGCGGCAGGTTCAGCCGGGTCATCAGCGCCAGCAGGGCATCGGGAAGGGCGACCGGTGGACCCTGATCTTCGGGTTCGTCGGCCATCAGGCGCTTCCAGGCGTCCTGTTGGGCCTGATGCTCCGCCGAGGAGACCACCAACGAGTTGAACCGGGCAGGCTGGGTCTCTTCCAGCCGGGCGCAGAACGGCATCGCGCCCGGCCCCCACTCTTCAGCGTCGGGAAAGCCCCGCTGCAGCCACGCTTCAGGCGGCTCTTCGGAGCCGCTGCGCGCCTGACACCACTCCAGAATCTGGCGGGACAGATAGACCGAGCCGGCGCGCAGCTCGCCGGGCAGCGACCAGGGGTTTCGGTCGTCACGGGGCAGCTGGAGCCAATTCTCCAGCCGCAGCCGCGCGGCCCGGACCTCATCAATGTGCATCATGGGCTGACTGTCCCGGATCAGGGCGCTTCGAATCATCCGGTTGGTTTCTCGGATGTAGTGCTCCTCCTTGAGCACTTCGGCGACATAGAGCAGACCCTCTCGCACCCGAACCAGGACCCGATCGCGGGCCCGCACGTCTCCGGTCGCGATGACAAGGATCTCACCCTGTTCGGTGCGTTCGGGGCGGACCCCCATCGCGCGGTGGAGGTGTCGAACCAGCGGACCGGGCATCGCGACCGTCGCCTGTCGTCGGCTGGGCATCCGCTGAAGGATGGTGGCTGGGTAACCCTGGCCAGCACTGGGCGCCGGGGTGGGGCGCCGGCTCAGCGAGATCGGCGAGGCGCTGGCCTCAGAACGCGACTGCCGCTTGAGCAGCAGCCCGATCCCGCTGGCAGAGGCCGATGGGGTGCGGCTGGGGGGAAGGTCCGGCTCCGGTGTCGCCTGCCGGTTCAACCACGATGGCGGAGAACCATCGAGCCGACGAGGTTCCATGCACATGTCACACCAGCTGTTGTTGCGCTCGACATCAAGCGCCGTCAACCGCCATGCGTGACCGCACACGCTGCACTCTACTCTTTCACCGCCAAATCCGCTCATTGCGCTCTCCAATCGGCAACCGTGCACGATCTTTAAACGGATCCCGTGATTCCGTGTGACGATATGTTGTGGCGTATGCCGATCGAGCCGATCCCTTCGCCATTGTCTCCTCCCCCGCTGCGGCGGGTAGGCGCGGCGCTCCCGCCGTATCGCTACGTCCCGGGCCTCAACCCCCACCCCTTCCGTCACCGCGGCGGGCATATGTATGTTGACGGCCGGCCCCCGGCAGAGGACGCCGCCGCGGTCTGGGAGCACTGGGTTCGTGGCCTCGATCTATACGATCACCGCTTCTACTGGGAGGCCCATGAGTCGTGGGAGGCCTGCTGGCATCGGACACCGCCGGGCAATGCCCGGGAGCTGGAGCAGGCCCTGATTCAGTCCGCCGCCGCGATCTTGAAGCGCCACCTCGGCCATGACCGCGCCGCTGAGCGGCTGCGAAAGCGCGCCGCTGCGCGCTTTACGGCGATCCTGGACGCAGGGGAGCGGGAATTGTTGGGAGTAGATGTGGCGGCGTGCTGGGGGCAGCTGGAGCGCTGGTTTCGGGGTGAGGGGGACTGGCCCGTGATCGTCGAGGCCTCGACAGGTACCCCCCGGGGGTATAAATTCCTGTTCAGCGGAGGGGGGCATGAACCTCAACGATAAAGACAAGCGGCGCCTGCTGGCCCGGCTGAAACGGGCAGAGGGACAGGTCGCCGCGGTCCGCCGAATGCTGAGCGCGGACACGTACTGTGTCGACGTCTTGATTCAGCTGTCCGCGGCCCGCGGGGCCCTCAACAAGGTGGGCGAAGCGATCCTGCGTCAGCACATTGAGACCTGCGTCGCGGACGCCTTTCAGAGCGGCGACGCGGACGCGAGCGCGCAGAAGGTCGAAGAATTAATGGACGTCTTCGCCCGATACGGTGGCATCGGGAAGGGAGCCTGACATATGGGAGAATTTCTGCTTCAGGCCTGGGACGTGATGCTTCAGTTGTCACCGTGGCTGCTTCTGGGCGCCGGTGTGGCCGGGCTGTTGCATGGGATCCTGCCGGACAACTTCATCCAGCGGCACCTGTCCGGGCGGGGCGGGGTGTGGAAGGCGGTTTTGTTCGGGGTCCCGCTGCCGCTGTGTTCCTGTGGGGTCATCCCGGCGGGCATCGGGTTGAAGAAGGACGGCGCCAGCGATGGCGCGTCCATCGGGTTCTTGACCGCCACACCGCAGACCGGCGTGGACTCGATCATGGTCAGCGCCGGTATGCTCGGCTGGCCGTTCGCCCTCGCCAAGGTTGGCGCCGCAGTGGTCACCGGCGTGGTCAGCGGGACCATCACCGACGCCTTGCGCCCGGGCACCGCCTCGACGGTTCAGGTCGCAGGATCGGGATCCGGTGCGCGGCCCACGTGGGCTGAGATGGTGGCGCACGCCCTCGATTTGATCCGTGAGATCTGGCGGTGGCTGGCCTTCGGGGTGCTGCTGTCGGCGGCCTTGACGGTATTGTTGCCTGCAGACGCCTTCGTCGGGCTGACCCAGATGGGCATCGGGATCGCCTTCGCGGCAGCGCTGCTCTTCAGCCTGCCGCTATATGTCTGCGCCACGGCCAGCGTGCCGATCGCGGCGGCCCTGGTCGCCAGCGGGATGCCGATGGGCGCCGCGATGGTCTTCCTGATGGCCGGACCCGCGACCAACGTGGCCACGTTGGGTGCCGTGTATCGGACCTTTGGCGCACGGACCCTGGGCGTCTATCTGACCACCATCATCGCGGGCAGCGCTGCGTTTGGGCTGGGCTATGAAGCCCTCCTCGGAGACGTCACCATCACAGCGATAAGCGAGCACGCCCATGTGACGTGGTGGTCACAGCTGTCCGCGGTCGTCCTGCTTGGGCTGATGGGGGTCTTCGCCGCGCAGGAGCTGCAGGCGCTCTTCGCCAGCCGTCGCCCACCCGCAGAGCAGTCCTTCACCGTCGCGGTTGAGGGGATGAGTTGCAACGGCTGCGCCAACAAGCTGCAGCGGCACCTCCTCCAGACCGACGGTGTGCAGACCGCTGATGTCAAACTCGACGATAAAACCGTCGTGGTCACCGGCCTCGTTTCGCTCGACCAGATTCATGAGGTCGTCGACCGCGCCGGCTTCACCCCGGCGTAACCTTCACCGCTGCGCCAGGATCCGGGCAGCGGCTTCGGTGAAGGAGGGCACGTCATGGGGGAAACGCCATGCGAGGCAGCCTGCCCGCCGGGCCCCCTCGACGTCGCTGCGCACGCTATCGCCCATATGGATCGCCTGCTCAGGCGCGACGCCCAGCTGGTCGCAGGCGAAGCGGAAGATCCGTGGGTCGGGTTTTTCGATCTCCAGCTCTCCGGAGATCACT
>JBCBLB010000898.1:0-3116 GCA_038520555.1 Myxococcota bacterium
CCCGGCTTATCGTGCACATTCTTGAAAGAGCGTGTTCGAACTTCGCTTCGAAGTTCGGCAACTACGAAGGGTTGCAAAAGCGAGACACCCACAAAGTATACCCGATCAACACCTCGAAGACCGCCCGATCCCAAACACAACCCGGACAAATTCTGGCACCTTAAAAAACAGCGCCCGCATCACTCCCAGCAACCCGTACACTCTCCCTATGAACCTGCACTCTCCTGGCCTCCTCCTGGTGTTGAGGTCCTCGCTGTTGCTCATCAGCTGCTGTTCCACCCCAAAGAATCCACCCGCCACCGACACCGACCTCCTGTGCCCAGAACCAGAAGGGTGCGAAACAGACGAACCCTCCGGGGTCGATCCCGAACAGTGCCGCCTCGAATGGTCCGGGGGGAGCGGCGTCGGGATCGGATCTCCGCGACCAACAGAGCGCCTGAAGACCACCGGCACAGTCAATATCTCGGTCCTGTTCGCCGACTTCCCCGATGTGGCCGCCGACCGCACCCCGCAGGACGTGCACGACATCCTCTCTCCCGGTGCGGAAGAGTTCTTCGCCGCGAACTCCTATGGCAAGCTGACCGTCACGCTGGAGCCTCATCTGACATGGCTCCGTCTGAGCCAGCCGTCTGCACACTACGCGGAAGGGATCCGGACCTTCTTCGGACACCGTGAATTCCTTGCGGAGGCCGTCGCCCTCGCAGACGATGACGTCGACTTCTCACAGGCCGACGTGGTCGTGGTCATGAGCACCCCCAACGCTGCCACGATCGGCGTCGGCCCCACCTGGATGGGCAACTTCGACTTCCCGCTGGAAGCCGACGGCGCCACCATCACCAACGGCATCACCTCGGGCGCAGACCTGTTGCACTGGGGACACCTCTGGCTGAATCATGAGCTGGGTCACTCGATGAGCCTGCCGGACCTCTACGAATTCGGCGCCCCCAACGGCTTCACCCGACCGTTCAGCGTGATGGATGACATCGGCGAAGATGCGCCCGAGTACCTCGCATGGGAGCGATGGCAGCTCGGATGGCTCGACGATGACCAGATCCTGTGCGACGCCTTCGGCGGCACCATCTCGCTCACCGCGATCGAATCGGCCAGCGAAGGAACCCGGGCAGCGATGGTTCGGCTCGACGACCGGCGCGTCCTCACCGTTGAGAGCCGGCGCCCCATCGGCTACGACAACGATCTCGTCCGACCCGGCGTCGTCGTCTCCCTCGTCGACGCCGCATTGCAGACCGGCGCAGGCCCCATCCGCGTGCTCAATGACCAGGCAGCGCTCCTCGAAACCAACACCCGCGACTTCGAAGGGGTCACCGTCACGGTGATCTCATCGACCGATGACGGCGACCGTATACAACTCAGTCGGTGAGCAGACGCTTCCAGTAGACGACCCTGTGATCTTCCGGGCCATAGACTTCTTGAACGGTCGCCTCCTTCTCAAAGCCCATCCGACCGGGGAACGGCTCGGACGCACAATACGCTGCGGCGACCAGGCCGCCGTGACGCGATCCTCAACCCAGCCGACCTCATCGGGCAAGAACATCCTGGCGGCGATGGCCAGTTGTTGGATGGCCGCGATGTCCGCGCGTTGGGCTTCACGGATCGCGACCATGACGGTCTTCGCTCTGGGAAAGCGGGGGGTTTGGGTAACATGGCGTGTTTTTCGCCGACGCCCGCCACGCCTCTGGCGTGGTCCCGGTCCATCGCTGGAACGCCCGAAACAACGAGTTGGGATCCTCAAACCCCAACAAGAAGCTAATCTCTGCAGGCGTCAGCTTCGTGCGCTTCAGATAGTGGCGGGCGAGCCGCTCGCGGGTCTGATTGAGGACCGCCAGCCAGGTGGTGTCCTCGGCCGACAGACGCCGCTGCAAGGTCCGGCTGCCCAGCCCCAGCGTCCGGGCCACGTCCGAGATCTGCGATCGGCCGCTGGGCAGAAGCTCGTACAGCGCGACCTCGACCTGCTCCCGGATCGACCGGTTCTCATTGGCGCTGGCCATTCGTCGCCGCAGCGCCGGCTCGAAGACCTCCCACATCTTCACGTTGTGGGTCAAAAACGGACGCCGCGCATCCGTCGCCGCGAAGCACACCGCGAATTCAGCGCCCGTCTCCAGCTCACACCCCAGATACGCCTCGTAGGGTTCGAGATCATCGGGGAGCTGCTGGGTGATGAACCGAACCGGGATGACATGATGACGAGTGGCCCGCCGGGCGAACGCCACCAGAAAGATCAGCTCCGAGAGACCGCGGGTCCGCTGGATGTCCGGCCGACGCTTGCACCGGTACCGAACACGGGTCTCGTTGTCGCCGATGTCGACGTCCAAGGAGAACACCCCCACCAGCCGCTTGAACTGCCCCAGCCGGGTCACCGCAGTGTTCAGATCGGGAGAGCACAACGCCGCGAACAGCGCCGGATCAAACAGCTCCACCGACACCACCGCCCCCGCCTTCAAGGCGAGCGTCGGATCGCCAGACTCCACCTCAGCGGCATCATGCAACGCGTAGTAGTCGTCGAGGGAGACATAGGTCCCCTCACCGTCGAGCAGGGTTGTGGGCAGGCCGGCCCGTCGAAGGACCGTCTGTTCATCCAGCTTCAGATCCCGAAAAATGATCCGCCATGCGTTTCCCACATGGACCGGCTTGTTGTGTTCATGCCGCATGTTTGTCAACGTAGGCGAATCCACGCCAGCCCACACATGCGGAACACGTCAAATCACTCGCATAATGCGACAGCCCCGCATCGATGGGCCTGTCATATCAAGCGAGTGATTTGGCATATCTGGCGAGTGTCTGGCGGGCCGCCCGTCCCTACACTCATCACACTCCCGGAGGGATGGTCCTTCGGGAAGCGCTCCACCCCATTGAAGAGAGTGATTCTGATGAGCAACACCGACCCGATTACCCGCCAGAAGCCCTACACATATCCCCAGAAGAAGATCCTCTACATCGTCTCCAATCCGGCGACCCTTCACGGCTTCCCGGTCGGGTTCTTCGCTGAAGAGCTGACCCGTCCCTTCTTTGACTTTGTCGAGGCCGGCCATACGGTGGACGTGGTCTCTCCGAAGGGCGGCAAGGTCGAGTTCGACGGGTTCTCCGATCCCGAAAACGCG
>JBCBLB010000894.1:0-3142 GCA_038520555.1 Myxococcota bacterium
CCTGGCGAAGTGGTGGGGCTGCTGGGACCCAACGGCGCTGGGAGGGACGGACAGATCCACTGCCCGTGCGGCGATCCGATGCCCATACCGGCGGGTCAGTCCGGTGGCGATGAGCCCGGCGCGGCCCCGATCGCGTCGCCTTGGAGGATAAGCTTGCACGAATCACATTCTACGCGCTCGTCGTCCAACCAGAGCACGATCCGCTCCCCCGCCAGCCGGCGGAGCGGATCCGATAGCACCGGCGGCCCCCCGGTGAGCACCACCTGTCCGCTGGCTCCGACGAGGACCGCGCGATCCGCCGTCGCCCGTCGGTCTGCCTGCTGGACCACGACCCCACCGTCCGCAACGGCGCGCTCGATCTGCTCCCCGCTCCCCAGGGTGACCGATAGATGCGAACAGGTCAGCGTTGTCTCTCCACGTATGGCGACGACGTCCCCGTCAAAGGTCGCCTGTCGTGTGGCGAAGCTCCAGGACGATCGCTGGGCTTCGATCGCCAGCCCAGGTGCTTCGGCTCGAACCCCTTCGCCCTGGATCACCTCTTCATCGACACGTGCCTGGGCGGCCCGGACCACGAGCCGCTCCGACGCGCTGTGGACGATGACGTCCTGAGCAACGAACGGATCGGAAGGGGGAGGGCCGGCTTGCGGGCGGTCTGTGCAGCCCGCAAGGATCATGACCAGGGAGAGCCTCACGCCTCGACGCTGGCAGCGGTCTGGGCGGGTCGGATGGACGCCGCGGAGCTGGCCCGTCTCTGCTGATGCTTCAAACCCGCCTTGATGAAGGCTGTGAACAGCGGATGCGGCTCCAACGGACGGCTCTTGAACTCGGGATGGAACTGGCAGGCGACAAAGTAGGGATGCCCCTCCAGCTCGATCATCTCTGCGAGGCGCCCCTCCGGACTGCGACCAGACACCTGCATGCCCGAGGACTCCAGCGCCTCGAAGTACTCGGGGTTGACCTCATACCGATGGCGATGGCGCTCATCGATACGGTCGGCGCTGTATAGGTCGGCGACCTTCGAGCCGGAGCGTAGGACACACGGCCAGGCCCCCAACCGCATCGTCCCGCCCTTGTCGACCACCTTGCGCTGATCGTCCATCAGTTCGATGACCAGGTGCTCTGAACGATCGTTAAACTCGCGGCTGTGGGCATCTTTCATGCCCAGCACGTTCCGACTGAACTCGACGACGGCCATCTGCATCCCCAGACAGATCCCGAAGAACGGGACCTGCTCCTGACGCGCCCACCGGATGGCGTCGATCTTACCCTCGACCCCGCGGCTGCCAAATCCACCCGGAACCAACACACAATCCACATCGGAGAGCGCATCATGGGGATCCGTGAGCCGCTCGCTGTCGATGTACTTCAAGGTCACCCGGGCGTCGTTGGCGATCGCGCCGTGGTGCAACGCCTCATTGAGTGACTTGTAGGTGTCCGACAGCTCGACATACTTGCCAACAATACCGACGGTGACTTTCTTGCGGGCCGTCTCTGCCCGCTCGACGAGGTCGGACCAGTCTTTGAGGCGGGCGTTGCCGGCCCAGATGCCCAGCTTCTCCAGAAGCCGATCGCCGAGGTCCTGCTCCTGGAAGACCAGCGGCAGCCGGTAGATGTTCGATACATCGGGAACCGCGATGACGCTGTTGACGTCGACGTTGCAGAACAGCGCGATCTTCTGGCGCAGCTCCTTGGGCAGATCCCGATCCGAGCGGCACAGCAAGACGTCCGGCTGTATCCCGATCTCACGCAGCATCTTGACCGAGTGCTGGGTGGGCTTGGTCTTCAGCTCACCGGCCGTGGCGATGTACGGCACCAGGGTGAGGTGGACATAGATGACGTTCTCTGGCCCGGCATCGTTGCGGAACTGGCGGATGGCCTCCAGAAATGGCAGGCTCTCGATGTCACCAACCGTACCCCCAATTTCGATGATGCCGATGTCGACATCTTCGACCGCCTCCCAGATCATCCGCTTGATCTCGTCGGTGATGTGGGGGATGACCTGGACGGTGCTGCCCAGGTACTCGCCCCGGCGCTCGCGCTCGATGACGTTCTGGTAAATCCGGCCGGTGGTGAAGTTGTTGCGCTGGCTGGTCCGCTTGGTGGTAAACCGCTCATAGTGGCCCAGATCCAGATCCGTCTCCGCGCCGTCGTCGGTGACGAACACCTCACCGTGCTGGTAGGGGCTCATCGTGCCAGGATCGACGTTGATATACGGATCCATCTTGATGTTGGTCAGCTGCAGGCCGCGGGCTTCGAGGAGCGCGCCGATGGCGGCGGCGCTCAGGCCTTTGCCCAGGGACGACAGCACGCCCCCGGTCACGAAGATGAACTTCTTACGCATCCAGTCCCTCAGAAGAAGCTTGGTTTAGCAAAGACCGGACCCGCATCAGATCATCGGGCGTATCGACCGAGATGCTGGCGTGTCGGATCCGGACGATGGTGATCGAGACCCCACCTTCTATCAGCCGGAGCTGCTCCAGTCGCTCCGCTTGTTCGAGGCGCCCGGGGGGTTGTTGGGCGAACCACTCAAGCGTCGGGGCGCGGAAGGCATACATTCCGACATGTTGCCACCATGGCCCCCCGGTGGGTATCGGTTGTCTTGAAAAATACAGCGCGCGCCCGTTGGCATCGAAGACCACTTTGACCCGCGACGCCACGTCCGGCGCCCCCTCAAGGGGCGCAGCGAGCGTCGCCACCTCCGCGTTCGGATCCTGGGCCAGCCCTTCGATCAGCGCATCCACCGAACCCGGATCCAGCAGGGGCTCATCCCCCTGAACGTTGACCACCAGCCCGGACCACCCCAGCCGCTGCACGACCTCAAAGACCCGGTCGGTCCCCGAGACATGCGTTGAGGCCGTCATCATCGCTTCGCCCCCGTCGCCGGTCACCGCAGCGGCGATCCGCGCATCGTCGGTGGCGACGATGACCCGGCTGGCGCGCTTGACCTGCTGAGCGAGGCGAAGCACCCGCACGATCATCGGCACCCCACACAGATCGACCAGCGGCTTGCCCGGCAGGCGCGCCGCGTCGAATCGGGCGGGGATAACGATGAGCGCAGACGCCAACGAGAGCGGCCCCCCCGCCATGGTGGTCGAGGGAGCCGGCTCGTGTCGGGGCAAGGTTCAGCGCTTGGAGAACTGGA
>JBCBLB010000341.1:0-10338 GCA_038520555.1 Myxococcota bacterium
GCGCGAACGAACGCGCCGCCGCCAGCGTGGGGCTCCAGGATCCGATCGCCGGGTCGGATCGGCAGCTCGGCGACGATGGCCTGGGCCAACCGATCGGGGGTGTGGTAAGCGTCGAGAGGGCGCCGTTTGGTTTTGGTCACAGCAGCCCTCCGCGGGCGGCGCGCGCATACAGCCGCTCCAGGTCTGCCAGCGCCCGCGCCGGCGCCCGGTAGGCCAACAGCGCCTCTCGGGCCTGGGGATAGGTGGGCCGCTGCGGTGCGCCGGGGCGCTCCCACAGGGTGAGGCGTTCACAGTCGACGCCCAGGGTCTGGGACGCCTCCCAGCGGTCCACCCCAGCAGAGGATCGCTCTGCCATGAGCAGCTCGGCGAGCTGGCGAAGGAAGCGGCGGCGCTTCCAGTAGACGCGGTCCGTGGGGCCGGGTGCTGGGCGGGTCATCCGCGCCCCCTCTGATTTCGTCGGCGGGCTTTCTGCGCGTAGATGGTCGGCCGATCCTCAGCCTCGACGGCCATCCATTCTACGAGGCTGTGGAGGTAGTCGAAGCGCCCTGGCACCGTCCTGTCCACAAAGACGGAGATCCGGTCCTCCAGGTAGGAGAACGCGATCGACGCAGAACCTGATGGCGCCCGCCCCCCGGGGTGGGTTTGGCAGAACGTCTCCCAGGCCCACCAGCGCTCACGCAGCCGAGACCACGGCACCAGGTGACCCAGGCTCCGATCGGTCTCCCGGATAAGCAGGAAGGCGCCGTGTCCGTGCATCAGGGCTCGGTCGAGCTGCTCAGCCTGCTGGCCCCTCAACTTGTCGTAGTTCCACCGGGTGCCTTTGGTCTCCTTGGCCTCCGCGAACCACGCATAATCGTTGGCCATGCCGATGTAGTCGGGGAGCGCCTCACCGCTGAAGACGCCGTTGATGAAGGCGCCTTTCTGGCTGAGCACATTGAAGCTGGGGTAGGTCTTGTTGATGAACGCCCGTTGCTCCAGCGCATACCGGGCGTGCAGCGGCGAAAGAAAGCGCTCCCACCACATGCCGAGCCGGCTGTGACGGGATCGTTGGCGGGTCAAAGCGCCCTCCTTGATTTATTGCATGAAAGCCGGTCATCGGTTGTCCGACTGACAGCGAATGACCGGCACCCGATCCGGCGTAGGGCAGAGCAAGCACCCCGCGCCGGGGCGCGTGAGGTGATGAATGCGCATGGTAGAACGCAGGAAGTCCCCGGTCTCTCGCCGCCAGCCGGGGAAGTACGGCAAACCCCGCGGCGGCGAGGACCGAAAAGATGAGCGACGAAAAATCGTCCCTGAATGCCGAGGAATTCACTCGGGTCTGGATAAGCGCGAGACTGCGGTTTCAGTCCCTGGAGAGGCGGTACATTGCCGGTGCGGACGGCGAGCCGATCTTGGATGCCTTGCACGAGTACCAGGAACTTTCGCGATTGGTCTTCGAGGAAGCCGACGATTACATGCACTGCCGGAACCTGATGGACAGCCCACAGGGATGGGTGTTCGAAAACGAGGACGGACGAGGTACCGTTCGGCGGCATGGAGATGGGCCCGATGAGCGGTTTACAGTTCATCGTCCTCGCCGGGGTGTGGAGCGGACAATCGGCTTGGCGGCTCAGATGCGGTCGCTGGAGGAGATGCGCCCCCAGCCCGTGCCTCCCGTACCTGAAGAAGACGATTGAGTGTCCGGATCGATCCGGACTGCCGCGCAATCTCAATCTGGCGGTCCAGCTCGCCCTGTGTGACGGGGACCGAAGCGTGGGCCTCAGCGCTACTCAGCGCCGTCCTGAATCGCTCGATGCGCAGGTCGTGCAGATCCAGGACAGCCTGCGCGAGCGTGACCAGGCGCTCCAGCCTCTCGCGGCTCGGGTGCCCCTCCAGGCAGGCGAGGGCCGCGTCCTGGAGCAGCTCCGAAGCGATGAGCGAGCCGCTTCGACGAAGGCGCGTCGCCATGTGCGGATCGGGGTGCATGACCTCTCGATCGAACTGACGGATGACCCGATCGGTCAGGGTGTCGCGGCACAGACGAAGAAGATCCGCCCGCGCAGCCAGCTCCGCATCGGTGGGTGGGGTGTGGGTGATCTGATTCATGTGAAGCTCCAGGGTGAAGAAGAGGGGTCATCGCCGATTCCACAGCAGGTGACCGAACAGCAGCAGCCCGGCGAGGACGCCCCAGCCCGGATGCACCAGACCGATGGCGGCCAGGCCAACGACGATGGACAGGATGGCGTTGGCGACGGCGTCCACTCAGGCCACCTGCTCGATGTACTGAGCGTCACACAGTCGCTGGAGACGCTCGGAGGCTTCAGACTCCAGATCAAAGAGCTTCCGGTAAGCGGCCAGGGATCGCCCTGTTACACGTCGCCGACCGGTCTCCATGTGGGAGATCGTGCTGACGCTGAGCGGGAGGTCGATGTCAGCGAACCGCTGAGCGAGTTCCTTCTGCTCAAGATCGCCCCTGAGAAGAATCAGGGCTTCCTGGATAGTTCTTGCGGTGGTGACCATGAAATACGCTCCGAATAATACGGACCGTATATCGGTTCGAGATCGCCTGCAATACAATTTGAATTATGGCAGCGATTATCTACCGGTGATGGACTATCGCAGCATCATTGAGCGCTTCATTCAGATCCGAGAGAGCCAGGGCCTCGATCAGAAGGACGTTGCGCGCCGTATGGGTTTGTCGACCGGATCGATCTCACACAAAGAGACAGGCCGGCGACAGGCAGCCCTCGACGAGCTGACCGCGTGGGCGGATGCTCTTGGGTGCGAACTGCGCGTAGAGCTGCATGAGCAGCGACCACGGCCGCAAGACAAGCTGGCTGAGGCGATCCGAGAGATCCCGACCGAGGACGTCGAGTTCGTCAGGCTATTGTTGCTCGCACTGCCTGAGCTTGAGGGGGCGCCGCGACGGCGACTCAAAGCGCTCATCCTGGCCTACGCCCCGGAGGGCGTAGACGTGGACCGCTTGGCCAGGTAGCCCCGTCGCCACAGCCAATCCTCCAGGGCGGCCATGTCGTCCTCGGACAGGACAGAGACGGCGAACATAATCTCGATCTCAGATGCTGGCGGCTTGCCAGATTTTTTTTGTGCGCGTTTGGCCTCGATGGGGACGATGTTGTTCGGGTTCATCTCGTTTCCTGGAAATACATAGTGTAGCGCAGGGTCCTTTTTCGATATACACTTCGTATAACGAAGGAGGCCAACATCATCATGTCCCCTGTTTACCGACCTGTTTGCCATGCTCTCAATGCATGTGCGTGCAGCGCGAGCGATGAGCGCCCGGATTGCGGTTCCAACAAGCACACTGACTCCTGTGGTTGTCATCCACCCTTGGACGGCCGCCCCGA
Source organism: Myxococcota bacterium (assembly GCA_038520555.1). GTDB lineage: Bacteria > Myxococcota_A > UBA796 > UBA796 > UBA796 > JBCBLB01. The sequence goes on from JBCBLB010000341.1 coordinate 3,345, forward strand.
AGCGGCTCGCCCTCAATCTTTCGTGTCAAGAGGATGTGAACTACGGGTTGATCGCGACAGCACCGCGATCGTAGACACCAAAAAAACTCATCTGGATCTGACGGCGCTCACCGTGGGAGAGCTTCAACGCCTCCAGACCCTGATCGACGCCGACCGTCTGCGCGCCCTGGACGGTGGCGACCTCGACGAAGAGGCTCGACTCAACGGCGAGCTTGAGCGCATCCAGGATGCCCTGGACGCCCATGAGCTGTGGAGCGAGGTCGAGCAGGAGGACACCGCCCACCTCGACGATGATCTGTTCAGGGCGTCCGGCTACGAGGGCCGGGCGACCTGTCCCGACTGTGGCGGCCACGGCAAGACGTGGGACCTGGAGACCGAGACCGAAGCGGCCTGCACCACCTGTGACGGCCTGGGTCACGTCGATGACCGGCCCTACAGTCGCCATGAGCGCGTTTACACCGCAGAGGTGGCGTGATGGGCGCCAAAGCCATCCTCCAGCGCTACGCCAACCAGGCCCGCGCCCGTCAGGCGAACCGTCCTGGCTCCCGCAACATTGACGGTGACAATCGCGCCCAGTCGCTCAGCGTCATTTTCCAGAGCGAACCCGGCGACTGGTCAGACTCTCGCCTTCGGGTGTGGTGTCACCGGATGCCCCATCTGCTGCTGGCCGTCTCGCCTGACCTCACCGAGATCGACTGGACCGGGTACCCCCGCGAGAAGGGGCCGCCCTGTGAAGAGGACGTCAGCGACGTTGCTCATTGGACCGTCGCCATGCAGCTCGCCGACCAACCGCACTGCATGGCCCGCCTCGCTCGATGGGCGCTTGGCGTCCTCTACCCCTCCTATGAGGGCCGGACCGGCGACGTCCACCCCTGCAGAGATCGCGTCCAGTGGCTGCTGGATCGCGCAGAGGGTCGCCAGCCCGCCCCCGACCTCAAACCCACCCTCACCGTCGTCCTCGACGAATCGGAGACCTCCGTGACCGAACCTGCCACGGCCGAGCCCACTCTTCCAACCCCCAACAAGCGCGAGATCATCAGGCGTGAGGACCTGCCCGCCGACACCGTCGTGGTCTTCAAGGGCAAGAAATACCTCACTCATGAGGGTCTGCTCCGCCTCACCCATCAGTACGGCGTCGAGAGCATGAAGTGCGAGATCTTTATGTGGGATCCCAAGACCCGATCCGCGGCAGTCATCTGCACCATCAAGGGTGTCCGAGGTACCTATACGGAGATCGGTGACGCCGACCCCAGCAACGTCAGCAATGGGATAGCTGGCGCGTGTCTGCGCATGGCCGCCACCCGCGCCGAGAACCGGGCGATGCGCTTGTACCTCGGACTGGGCATGACGACCCGTGAGGAGCTGCCCGGCCAGCGTGCAGCACCCAAGAGCCTGGAGGAGATGGGCCTCACACAGCAGATGGTCAACGCCTACCTCGCCGCCAACAACAAACGCATGCTCGATCAGATCACCGCACACGAGCGCGACCGGCTCTATGAGTGGCTGGAGCACAAGGGCGGGGCCGACCGGGTCATCGCCCATGCGCAGGGAGGGCAGGCAGCATGAGCGCATCAGCCCGATACCCTATCACGGTCTGGAGCTACGATATCGTCGATCGAGACGTCGAGCCGATCCTTGTCGCTGCGCCGGTACAGGTGAGCCGTCACCGGTCGCTCAACGCCGCGATCCGCAGCGCGAAGAGCAAGGCTGAAGCCTGCATCATGAAGGGTACCATGAGCATCACGGAGGTCCGGGACGGCGATCGCGTGGTTTCACGATGGTTCAAGGGGCCTCTGTTCGGTCCGTTTGGCGCCAGACTTGTCCCTTATGAGCTGAAAGGCGAAATCCAGGTTTCAGGTGGTGAAGAATGAGCGCCGCACAAACCGCCCGCATCTGGTCTGCCCTCCACGACCTCACGGTGGCTGTCTACGGTCGCCCACCGCGGCCAGAAGACACCGCAGAAGGGTGGGATGCCCAGCTCTACACCGACGCTGTCAACTGCATCCAGGAGCTTGGGTCCGAGATCGAACGCCTCAAGGACGAGGAAAAGAGGTTGGTTGCAGGGATCAACGAACGAGACGAAACGATCGACAGCCTGAAGTATCGGGTGTCCGCGCTTGAGGATGCGCTCAAGAAGAAAGGTGGTGAGGAGTGAGCGCCGCACCCATCGACGCAGCCCAAATCATGGGCCGGCTGCCGGCAATCCGTCGGCGTGTACAGGTCTATCACCTGCGCAGGATGGCGGTGCTTCGAGACCAGGCCCACGACCTGGCCAACGCGATCCAAATCCACATCTTCCAGGTGCACTTCGCCAAAGAGCAGCTTGCAAAGCTTCAAGCGCGGGGAGAGGCGCTGATCAGGCGTCAGGGCGAGCTTGCTGAAGCGCTGGGAGTGTCGAATGCTTGAGTCCCGCTTTGATTATGGTCGTCTGCCCCAGCACCTGCACAGCGATGTGCATATCGTTCACCGGAACCACGTGAGGTCGATCGTATCCACACTGGAGAGTCAGGGTCACATGTCGCTTTTCGTAACGCACAACTGCACTGCGTCTCTCCAGTCGGGCTACACATCGCCGTGCGGTGACTACTACGAAATCAAGTCATCGATCGTGTCCGAAGGCGATGATCTCTACGCGATCTGTGAGGTGTCGAATGGATAAGCCTCGCCGAAAGTGGGACTGGATAGGGCTGGTCGTCCGAACCAAGGTGAGCATGATGAATGGCGAAGTCTGGATCCCTGATGGGACCGAGATGGTCGTCATCTATCAGCAGGGCGGCGCTGACTTGGTCGCCAAGCCCTGCGCTCACTGTGGCATAGCCAAGCGCAGCATTCGCAAAGTTCCACTCGACGAGCTGGAACCGATTCGGCGCGCGTTTCCTGCACCGCCCTTTCGGAGTGTGCCCCCCAGCATCTCAGAGGCAATCCGTGTGACGTGGCCGGAGGTGTCGAATGGGTAAGACAGACATAGAATGGTGCGATTACACATTCAACCCGTGGCGCGGCTGCTCCAAGATCAGCGCCGGGTGTGCACATTGTTATGCAGAGACGCTGTCCAACCGCTTCAACGGCTTTCACGGTGTATGGGGTCCGAACGGCACGCGTGTGCCGGCCTCAGAGGCGTACTGGAAGAAGCCTCTGGTCTGGGACAAGCGGGCCGCCCACGCGGGCGAGCGTTACCGCGTGTTCTGCGCCTCGCTTGCTGACGTGTTCGAGGACCGCGAGGAGCTGGACCCCCATCGTGAACGCCTCTGGGCGCTGATCCACAACACCCCGCACCTGGACTGGCTGTTGCTCACCAAGCGACCCGCAAGGATGGCGGAGTGGGCAGCCACCCATGGCTGGCCGGACAACGCCTGGGCGGGCACCAGCGTCGAGGATCAAGCCGCCGCTGACAAACGCATTCCCCACCTGCTGCGGGTGCCAGCGCGGATCCGGTTCCTGTCGATGGAGCCGCTGCTGGGACCGGTCGATATCAGCATGGGCCTGGAGAGCTTCCGTGGTCATGACGCCATGATGCGGAGGGACCCAGCTCCAGTCAGTTGGGTCATTGTCGGTGGGGAGTCAGGCTCAGAGGCTCGGCCGATGCACCCTGTCTGGGTCGAGCAGATCCGCAACCAGTGCATTCGTGCGCGTGTTCCGTTTTTCTTCAAGCAATGGGGGGCCTGGGTTCCTCGTGGTTCTTGGGCGACTGGTGTACCGACGCCCGAAGGCGTTGTGACAATGCGCCTGACCATCGAGGGCCGCAACGGTCAGACCGAATCCGGTGAATATCACGTATGGATGCAGCGTCTGGGCAAAAAGAAGGCCGGGCGGGTGTTCGTTGACCGCGTTTGGGATGAGGTGCCGCGATGAGCACCCACCCCAGCCGATGCGCCGTTCTCATCACCACCGAAGAGGCGGCGGCGCGGCTGTCCATCTCGATCGATCACCTCTATCAGTTGGCCCAGGGAGACGGCCCCCCTGCCCCGCGGGTCGACACCGCTTCCGCACACGCACGCCGTCCACGCTGGCGCTGGTATCCTGATAAGCTCCTGGGCTGGATGGAGGCACGGACGGCATGGCGCGCGCAAAAGTCACGCAGTACCGCGGCTCGTGGGCGGTCCGCTGGCGCACCACGGGCGGGAAGCAGAAGCTCAAGCGGTGCCAGTCCAAGCGCGCCGCAGAGAGCCTCCAGGCCAAAATCCAATACCACCTCGACCTCGGGGAGGACTACGACGGGGTGGGAGGATCTGGACGCGCTCCTGCGGTAGGGCCGACGATCCCGACGATCATCGGGGCCTATGTTCAGGAGCGTCTCCCTCAGCTCTCCGCGGCCACCCAGACCGAATACAAGCACGACCTCCGGCTGTACCGCGATTTCCTCCGAGAGGAGCACCCCGACGGGCCACCGCCGCTCACGGCCCTGGGTCGACCCCTGCACCGAAAATTCCTCGCGTGGCTACAGCTGCCCCGCACACAAAAGCAGGGACGCACACGAAAGGCGCACGTCGCGGCGGACATCGTCTCCACGATCCAGAGCGTCTGGGCCTGGGCAGACGAGGAGGAGCGCCCCGAGTGGGATAGCCTTCCTGCCCCACGCCGCATCAAAAAGCCTAAGAAACCTGAGCAACCCGTCACCGCACCGACCTATGCGGAGTTTGACCAGATGCTGTTGGAGGTCCTCCGGCCCACAGCCCCCCGGGCAAAGCCGGTGCCTCTCAGCGCTGCCCGGATCCTGCTCTGGGCCCGTTTCACCGGGATGCGCCGAGAGGCCATCACCCAGCTGTCCCGCCGCGACATCGACCTGCACAGCTCGCCGGCGCGCATCATCATCCCGGCTGAGATCACCAAGGGCCGGTACGGCGGGCGCACCCTGCCCCTGCACCGCCAGCTCGCGCTGCTGTATGCGACGTGGGGCGCTGAGACCGACCCCCTGCCCGGCCTGCCGTTCCACTGGCACACCCGGCTGTCCCTGCTCTCAGACTATGCGACCCGCGCCTGGCGGAGGACAGACACTGCGGAGGCGGTTTATTTCAACCGCACGATGCACTGCGCGCGGAACATGATCGAGACCGAGTGGGCAACCGCGGGCGTCAACCAGCCGGTCATCGACCTCATGACCGGCCACGCCGATCACTCCATGGCGGCGAGGTATCGTGCGCAGGTTCGTCTGTGGCCCGCGTTAGTCAGGGCGGTGAGTCAGATGCCGCCCCTACATCCCAGGACCCTTGCCGCAGCGACGGTTGTGTGCGGAGGGTGTGCGGCTTCTCAAAACTCTTCGATAATGTCCTGATCATCGATAACCCGATAAACAGGATACCCCCGTCGGGTCTCTTTTTTTGTTGCCCTCTACCGATCAGGACGGGCTGGCCGGACGCTTGAAGGTCACGGTGATGTGCGCCTCACGCAGCCCCATCGCCCGCATGTTCGACCAGCTCGCGTCGCCATACTCCACGCCCCCGAACACGACCGACGCTCCTGACGCCCGCGCGTCCGCCAACCGGCGGGCGATGAGCGCTCGCTGCACCCCGCGGCGACGGAACCGCGGGACCGTCGACGCCTCGGCGAGGTATGCGACCTCACCGAACAACACCAGCAGGGCTTCGCCCGCGGGCGCCCCATCGATCCGGGCCAGATATCGCCGCCACGATGGCGGCCCGGGCCACGGCCCCATCGTCGACGCCACCACCGCCTGCATCCCCGGATCGGTGATCTTCCAGCCCGCACAGAACGCCCCCATCCACGCCGACAGCGTCTCCGGATCTGAGACCAGGACGATGTCGTGCGGCGGCCCTTCCACCGAGAGCGCATCGAGCGGCGCCGCCATCCACCCCAACACCTCAGCCGCGACCAGGCCCCGCCGGGCGAATTCGTTTTGGACCGTGCTCACCGACTCTGCCGGCCAGTTCAGGTGTAGGGTCGTCCCCGCCTTTTGATACCAGTCAATGACTTCAGGCAGCCTTTCGAGCGTCTCCTCTGTGATCCCACAGACCACGTTGCCTGGCTGATGGTTGGGCGCGCCGCGGCTGCGGACCGCCCACATCCCATCCGACCACTCTCGAAGCGTGACCCCCAACGCCGGATGTGCACCCGCCGTCAGCAGGTTCTCGATCTCCATCCGCTCCTGTGCCTCATGCAAACGATACAGGCGCCGCGCCAGCTCACGAGACACGCTCATGGCTCCCCCTTTCCATTGTCAGGCTTGTTCGCCTCACCCGGGCAGGTCTCTGGTAACCTTCCCGGAACCCGGAAGGCGACCATGATCGAGACCCGCAGGCTCCGTTGCGAGCCCGTCACACAAGCCCACGCCGCGCCGATGTTTCCGCTCCTCTCTGATACGCGCATCTATACGCATCTGCCCGGCGGACCGCCTGCGTCGCTCGACGCCCTGAGGCGGCGGTATCGGTTCCTTCGTGACGGCGTAAGCCCCGATGGGCAAGAGCGATGGCTGAACTGGATCCTCGTACGGCGCATCGACGACTGCCCCCTTGGCTTCTGGCAGGCCACCGTCCGCGCCCACGACGCATCGATCGCCTATGTCCTCCACCCCGACCACCAGGGGCAGGGCTTCGCCACCGAGGCCGGCGACGCGATCCTCCCGTACCTGTTCGACCGATACCCGATCGATGCCCTCCGCGCAGAGATCGCGATCGACAACCAGGCGTCGAAGCGGCTCATCGCGCGGCTGGGGTTCAGATGGTCTCACCGCGACGAGGCCGAAGGGGGCGATGTCTATCAACGCCCCCGGCCGACGATGCGGTCGTGAGGACGGCTCATTCGGTCGGGGGTTTGGGCGGCGGGAGCCGCATGCTCGCCTGACCCATCAGTCCCACCCGGAGCGCCAGCGCCGGATCGGTGATGTAGAGCGCGTCCACCGTGACCGCGCCCAGCTCGACAACGGCGGGACGCTGTCTGCCGAGCTGGGCGCGGTCACGGTGGACGCGCTCTACATCACCGATCCGGCGCTGGCGCTCCGGGTGGGACTGATGGGTCAGGCGAGCATGCGGCTCCCGCC
>JBCBLB010000741.1:0-4578 GCA_038520555.1 Myxococcota bacterium
AGTTCAGGAATCGAGCGGGTGTTGAAGCTCCACAGCAAGCCGCCGAGATCAAAGCTGAGCACCCCATACCCGTCGTAGCGCAGCCGCTCCTCCATCACCTCCCAGATGTTCCGGGTCTGGAAGAAGCCATGCAGCAACAACACCGTCTCGGGGTAGTCGGCGAAGTCATCGCGACGAACGATGCGGTTCCCCCGAAGGTAGACCTGCCGGATGCTGCCGAGTTGGTTGCGGAGCGTCGAGTATATGCGCGAAGCCATACCCCGCCCTAACCGATGCGCACCGTGATACCTCTGGGCCATGCGCGCGCCGGCTGTGATCCTCCTCCTCTCTTCCGGATGTTCCGACGGGGCATCGGACTCCGGGTGCCCCGGCGATACCCCGCCGGCGATCACCGCGCTGCAGTGTGCAAACAGCGGCGTCCAGCGCGATCCGGACTCCGGCGCCGATCTGCCCACCTTTACCCTGACCGCTGCGGCCAGCGATCCAGACGGTGACCTGGGGCAGTACACGGCGTCGGTGGTCTTCGACGATGTGCTGGATGGGACGCTCGACAACGCGGTGTCTCTTGGGGAAATCAACGGTGGGGTCGGCGGCTGCGATGAGACCGCGGTGACGTTTCAGACGACCATTGTTCTACGCGGCGGCCCGCCGCTGTATGCCACAACCTATGAATGGGGCGTGGCCATCACGGACGCCAACGGAATACAGGGCGCCCCCGGCGTGGTGACCTGCACCACACCCGACGCACAGGGACAGGGAGGATCACGATGAGCGAGGACGCATACAAACAGGCGGGCGTCGATATCGAAGCGGGCGACGCCGTCGTCCGGGGCATCCGCGAGCACATCCGCTCCACCTTCCGCGAGGGGGTCCTGGGGAGCATCGGCGGCTTCGGCGGTCTGTTCGCCCTCGGGAAGGGGTATCGGGACCCGGTCCTGGTCAGCGGCACCGATGGCGTCGGCACGAAGCTTCTCATCGCCCAGCGGCTGGACGTCCACGACTCCATCGGCATCGACCTGGTCGCGATGTGTGTCAACGATATCGCGACCTCAGGGGCCGAGCCGCTGTTCTTCCTCGACTACTTCGCCACCGGTGCCCTGCGTCCGGACGTCGCGGTCTCGGTGGTCTCTGGCATCGCGGAGGGCTGTCGGCAGGCGGGCTGCGCCCTCATCGGCGGTGAGACTGCAGAGATGCCCGGGATGTACGCGCCCGGCCACTACGATCTCGCTGGCTTCTGTGTGGGCATCGTCGAGCGCGACCAGCTCCCCGACCCCTCGACGATCAGCGTCGGCGACCGGCTGGTCGCCGTGCCCTCCAGCGGGCTCCACTCCAACGGCTTCTCGCTGGTGCGGCGAATCGTCGATGACCGCGACTGGTCGCAGTCCTATGACCTGGGGCTGCCGCTCAAAGACGTCCTGCTCACCCCGACCCGGATCTATACCCGTCAGTGTCGCACGCTGCTTCAGGACTTTGGCGCACGTGGGCTGGCCCACATCACCGGCGGTGGGCTGCTGGAGAACGTCCCCCGGGTGTTGCCCGACCACCTCGACGCACGCATCGACCGGGGCAGCTGGCCGCGGCCGCCCATCTTTGCCTTCCTTGAGGCACAAGGCGGGCTGAGCGAGCGCGAGATGCACCGGACGTTTAACAACGGGGTCGGCCTGGTCGCGGTGGTGCCGGCGGAGCGGGCGCCCGCGGCCGCCGCTGCGGTCGATGGCACCGTCATCGGCGCAGTGGTCGAACGCGACACAGGCGCAGATGCGCGGGTCGTCCTCCGATGAGCCGCGTCCCCTTCGGCGTCCTGATCAGCGGCTCGGGCACCAACCTTCAGGCCCTGATCGACGCCGCGGCGTCGCCAGACTACCCCGGCCGGTTGGCGGTCGTCGTCAGCAACCGCCGGGACGCCCTTGGCCTGGAGCGCGCCCGAAGCGCGGGGATTCCTGCGCGATGGATCCCGCACCGGAAGAAAGCGCGCGAAGATTTTGAACGGGAAGTGCTCGACGTCCTCGACGAACACGACGTTGAGTGGGTGGCGCTCGCCGGGTTCATGCGCATGCTCACCCCGACCTTCCTCGACGCCTTCCCCGGCCGCCTCCTCAACATCCATCCCAGCCTGCTGCCCGCGTTTCCGGGGTTGAACGGGCCAAGGCAGGCGCTGGAACGGGGGGTGCGGATCGCTGGGGCGACGGTGCACTTCGTCATCCCCGAGATGGACGCCGGGCCCATCCTGCTCCAGGGGGCGGTCCCGGTGTTGGACGGGGACACCGAAGCGGATCTGAAGGAACGCATCCTCTCTGTCGAGCACCGCATCTACCCTCGCGCCCTGGCGCTGGCGTTGTCTGGACAGGCACAGCTGGAGGGGCAGCGGGTGCGGCTTCCCGACGATCAGCCCGGCTGGCTGTGGGACGCCGGGGGTGGGGGGGGGAGGCCCGTCAGAGGCGGCGGGCCCGAATCACGCCCTTGATCTTCTCCAGGTTGCGCAGCAACCGCTCCAGCTCAGAGACGTTGGTGACCGACACTTCGAGCTTCAGGAGGGCCTTTCGGTCGTCGATGCTCTCGGCGTTCATTCGCGAGACGTTGATGGAGAGGGTCTTACAGACGGCGCCGATGTCGGCGAGCATGCCGGTGGCGTCGTTGCAGAGGATCTCAAGCTCGCCGGTGTGGCGGCTCTTGGCTTCCTTGTGCCACTGCACCTCGATCCGGCGCTCGGTGTCGAGCGACAAGAGCTGCGAGCAATCCTGCTTGTGTACGGTGATGCCGCGGCCGCGGGTGATATAGCCGGTCACCGGCTCGCCGGGCAGCGGGTTGCAGCACCGGGCGTAGGTCGTCAGCACGTCCTCCTGACCGCTGATCAGCACCGGGCTGACCGACCGCTTCCGCGGCCGGGCGATGTTCATCAGCGAGTTGAGCAGGTTGCTGGTGGTGGTCGGCGGGTTGCGCTCCTCTTCGGGGACGATCGCGGCGACGACCTTCTGGAGGATCGTGTTGCCCTGGGCGACGTCGAGGTACATCTGGTCCGCCCGGCGGTGGCCGAACTGGTGGGCGATCTCATCCATCTGGCCGGACTTGATGAGCTTCGACAGGCTGAGGTCGTACTTCTTCAGCTCGGCTTCGAGGAGCTCTTTCCCGAGCGCCCGCCCCCGCTCCCGCTCCTCTTCGCGGATGACGCGGCGGATCTTGGTCAGCGCCCGGCCGGTCTTGGCGATGTTGAGCCAGTCGCGGTTGGGCCGCTGGTTGGGGTTGGTCAGAATCTCGATGCGATCGCCGTTCTGGAGGCGATACCGCAAGGGGACCAGCTTGCCGTTGACCTTCCCGCCGGTGGTGGTGTCCCCGATGTCGGTGTGGATGGAGTACGCAAAGTCCAGCGTCGTCGCCCCATGGGGGAAGAACTTCACATCGCCCTTGGGGGTGAACACGAAGATCTCGTCGCTGAACAGGTCGATCTTCAGCGTCTCCATGAACTCAGTGGGATCCTGGATCTCATGGGCGACCTCGAACAAGGTGCGCAGCCGGGCGATCTTGGTGACTTCCTCACGAGAGAGGGCGAGGTGGCCTTCTTTGTAGCGCCAGTGGGCGGCGATGCCGACCTCCGCGACGCGATGCATCTCCCAGGTGCGGATCTGGATCTCCACCTCATGGCCTTCCGGAGAGACGACCACGGTGTGAAGCGACTGGTAGCCGTTGGACTTGGGGTGGGCGATGTAGTCCTTGAGCCGCTTGGGGACGTGGGGGAACAACCCATGGATGATGCCCAGGGTGGTGTAGCACTGATGGGGCTCATCGACGAGGATCCGGAAAGCGAGCAGATCGTGGACCTGATCGAACTCCAGATGCTTGTTCTGCATCTTCCGATACACGCTGACCAGGTGCTTGACCCGCCCGGTGACCCGGGCGTCCAGGCGCTGCTTGTTGAGGGCCTGCTCGAGCCGGGCCATCATCCGCCTGATGTAGTCAGCATGATCGGGGGCCCGCTGCTCCATCTGCTCCTGAAGGGCGTCGTGGATGTCGGGGTGAAGGTAGCGGAAGCTGAGGTCTTCAAGCTCGCTCTTGACCTTGGAGAGGCCCAGCCGGTTGGCGATGGGGGCGAAGATCTCCATCGTCTCGCGGGAGATGGCGCGCCGGCGGTCCTCCTTCATGTGCTCCATCGTGCGCATGTTGTGCAGACGGTCGGCGAGCTTGACGAGGATGACCCGCACATCGCGGGACATGGCGAGGATGAGCTTGCGGAAATTCTCTGCCTGGGCTTCCTCACGGGAGCGGAACTGAAGCTTCCCGATCTTGGTGACGCCGTCGACCATGTCGGCGACTTCTTCGCCGAAGGCGGCGGTGATCTCCTGACGGGTGGTCAGGCAGTCTTCCATGGTGTCATGGAGCAGGCCGGTGGCGATGGTGTCGATGTCCATCCGAAGATCGGCCAGGATCTTGGCGACGGCGAGGGGATGGATCAGATAGTCTTCGCCGCTCTTTCGGGTCTGCCCGTTGTGCGCCTGAGCAGAGAACATATAGGCGCGGACGACCATCTCGATGTCCGCATCTGAGGAGTAGGTCTTGATAGAATCGATCAGATCGTCGATTCGG
>JBCBLB010000955.1:0-2445 GCA_038520555.1 Myxococcota bacterium
CATCCTTGAACAGTCGCTCCAGCTGCCCTGAAACGGTCGTGGATTTCAAGTCGAGGCGCGCAGCCAAATCCCGGCTTCCAATCGGATGCCAGTTCATACACAGGCCTGCGACGATCTGTTGTGCCTGGGTTGAGAGAGACTCAAACCGATGTTTGTACAGCGGGGTGCACAGGTCCAGTAGCTTATCGAGGTCAGAGCGCACCGTCCCGGTCACTCCCTGCGCATGCACGGTGAACAAGAGCACAATGGTCCGCGGATTGCCGCCAGTGAGAATCCGCATTGGCTCGATACGCTCGGGGTGCTGCTCAACCAGCATCCGAACATCCGGCTTGTCGGCGCGTTCCGCCAGGCGGATCAGGAGGCGCCGCGTCTCAGCCAGAGACAATCCCCCCAACTCTTCCACCGCAAAGAAGTCATAGAACGCCTTTCCATATTGATACGTCGTCTCACTTGCGTAGGAGCTGGCCCCGATGAGGGCGATGTTTCCTTCCGAGAGCACCTTACGCAGCGTCCACTGTTCGGCATCGATCCGATCGAGGACCATATCCACGTTGTCGATCAGCAGGACCAGTCGCCGTTCCAGACGAGCGGCCTCATCGCGCAGCGCAGCCAGCGCAGCCTCAGCACGACGCGCTTTGGGGACCTCCGCGAGCCGATCGATGGTTTCGTCGATACGACGGATATCTTCGCCGCGACTCTCCAACCCATCCGCGACGGCGTCCAGACAGTTCAGCCAGAGCCCAGACAGGTCCGCGATGTTGTATTGCTCCTCAGGAAACACCAGGGGGAACCAAATTTTACTGAGGTCTTCATCATCTTCGATGGCGAACCGTACGCGGTGAAGCAGGGTGGTCTTCCCCATGCCGCGTTGGCCGAGGATCAGACGATGTGGAAACGCACCATTGGGACAGGCGCGTCGCAGATCATCGACCAGCCGCTCCAGCAGATCTTCACGGACGCAGAAGTTCCCACACAGCTCATCACGAGACAGCAAGCGCGGGTTGTAGACCGCGACTCCCTCCAGGCGAAGATCATCCATGGTGATACCGCCTCCACCAGTCGCGCAATAACGGAGAACGGAACAGAAACCGCGAGCCCACCTCGACGAGATAGCCGTCGTTGGCGAGCACCCACAACGTGAAGTCGAGCGCCTTTCGTCGCGCCGAAGTCTCTGGAATCTGCGCGTGAAGGGCCTGGATGAGGGTATCGCGTGAGGCCCCCTGCGCGTTCGCACAGGCGCTCAACAGGACCGCGGCGTGCCCTGCGCGAACGTCGCCGAGCTGCTCTTCGAGTCGCTGATGCCAGTTCTCAAAATAATGCCGTCGATGCGCCACCAACGTCGTCAGCGCAGCATCCACCGCGTCCAGATCCGGCGCCTGGTTTTGCCGCCGAAGCTCATAGAACACGAGCTGGAGGAAGTACGGCAGCGGCCACCCGAGACGCTCGATGATGGCGTCACGAACGGGCTGCGGCATCTGGACATCGTAGCTCCACCCCAGACGCGCCAAGAACCGATCCGCCGTCTCAACATCGAAGGCTTCGAGCGAGACGATGGTCAGGTCGTTGATGGTCGACTGGAGGTTGTGGATCTGTGTGACGGTGTCCAGCCCGATGGAGCCGGAGAGGATCCATCGGACGTTCTGCTGGCTGAGCCGCACTTTCCGAAACCAGTTGAGGAACTGTCGGACCCGCGTCTCGCCGTCCGGCCGCTTCAGCAGCTCCAGGATCATGACCGGCAACTCGTCAATCGCGACGATCAGCAGGCGCTCAAGGTCAAGGAGAGACGCAGCGAGCTGCTCACCGAGCGTCCGCCACCCTGTGTCCTTGGACGCCAGCGAAAACCGGATCGGCCCCGCACCGACCTCTTTGACATGCTTGAGCGCATCTCCCAACGGGCTGGCTTTGAGTCGTTCGAGGACCCCCGGCCCACGCTCGCGGACAACCGCATCCAGGAGCGCTTCGATAAACCCCAACTCATCGACCACATCCGAGACGTCTGTGAATGCGACGAGCCGACCGTTGGCCCTGGCTTTGACCCGGATCTTTTTGAGGACCGAGGTCTTCCCCACCCGCCGTGGGGCCAACAGGAGGAGGTTGGCGGTCTGAACGTCCTCCAGCATCATGGCGATGAATCGCTCACGACCGAAGAAGTCATGTCCTTCGACCGGCCGTCCGGTGTGATTTTGAATCCGATGATTGTCGTCGCGATCCATTTTTACTTCACTCCTAAAGTACTTCAATTCTAAAGTACTTTAAAAATGAAGTGCACGCATCCACAGACAAAAACGCCACCGAAGAACATGTTCTCCGATGGCAAACGCCGAGCGAACCCGGTCAGGTCAGGATGTCGTCGCGGAATCCGTTGAAGTGTCTCTCAGAGCCCATGAATCGTTCGATTCCATAGGCCTTGAGGCAGGTGTTGTAGAGGTCGACGGCGTTGACCGC
>JBCBLB010000105.1:0-18334 GCA_038520555.1 Myxococcota bacterium
CGCGGCGGCGGCCGCCGCCCTCAACCAGATCGACACCGCGCGGGCGCTGCTCAACCGCGCCGATGCCGCGCCCACCGACCCTCGCCGGGTGGCGATGCGAGACAACGTTCGGGCCGTCCTGTACGGGGAGACCCTCCTCAAGGAGCTGACCGGAGGACAGATGAACGTCGGAGCGGTTCAGGCTCCCGAGATGATCGCGGATGGAGAGGACCGGTTCGCTCGGGGGGACCTCGACGGGGCGGTGGACCGATTCGTTCGCGCCCTCACCGCGGCGCCGGGCAGCGCCACCGCCTGGATCAACCTGGGCGTCAGCCTGCACGCCGCCGGGCTCATCGATGGCTCACGGCGAGCGCTCCAGCAAGCGGTCCGGCTCGATCCCACCGCACGCGAAGGCTGGATGAGCCTGGGGCACCTCAGCGCAGAATCCGGCCGCATCGACCAGGCCGCGGAGGCCTTTCGTCGGGTGCTGGACCTGAACCCCGGCGACGAAGAAGCCTACGCCGCGCTGGTCATTCTTGGGCTGGAGGGCGACGCCGAGCAGGACACCGCTCCCCTTCTGAGCGTCGTGTTCATCGACACCGCTTCAAAAGCCACGATCACCGGCGCCCTGGACCATCTGGCCTTGCAGGACCTCCACCCTTCGCTGTTCGAGGTCGTCCTCAACACCCAGGAGACCTCCCATAAGCGCGCCTTCACGGTGCGCCACAGCGATCAACCGGTGGAAGACGCTCGGGGACGCTGGCTGGTGGTGTTCCAGTCCACCGACCGGCCCCAACGAGACGTCCTCAGAAAGCACCTCGCCGCGCAGGTCACCGAGGACGGTCCGGTCGCGGTGCAGGGAGCGCGGATCTTCGATGCGGAGCGGATCGCGTCGGAGCCGATGGTGGCCGCGATCAACACCCTGCCACAGACCGGCGCTCCGTTGAGCAACCTCTCGATCCCACGCACCCACATCGACATCCTGCCCCGGTTGCGCTGGAAGCCGACCGGCGCCGGGGTGAAGATCGTTCGGGACAGCGCCATCACCTGTCTCCGCGGAGAACCCGTCACGGTCGAAGGGTTTCTGGCCGCCCAGCGGTCCGGTGGGGAAGCCAACCGGCGCGCGTGGCAGCGAGATCCCAGCATACCGGTCCACAACCTGCCGGGGAACCCGGGGACGGAAGAGGGCTGGCTCGCTGCACGCATCCAGTTCGAGCGCTTCCAGCCTCAGGTCGATGCCGCCCGGTCCCGGATCGATGCTGCGCGGAGCGTTGGGGGATCGATCCCCGCTGACGCCCTGGTCATCGTCGCCCGGCAGGCATGGCGCGCGGGGCTGCTGTCAGATGTGCTGCCCAGCCGGGGTCAGCGCGCCCTGAGCAGCGCGCTGACCTCGATCATCATCCCCAACCTCAACGGGATGCCCCATCTCATCGGCTGTGTGGACAGCATCCGCCGACACACCCGCGGACCGGTCGAGCTTATCGTCGTCGACAACGGCAGCAACGACGGCAGCCTTGAGTGGCTTCAGGAACAGTCGGACATTGTCCTCATCGAGATGGGAGAGAACGTCGGGGCGCCAGCCGCGCGCAACCGCGGCCTCGCCGTCGCCCGCGGAGAGACGATCCTCTTCTGCGACAACGACGTCATCTTCACCCCGCGGTGGCGCCCGCTGCTGCTGCGCCACCTGGAGACATACGACGACGTCGGAATGGTGGGACCGATGTCGGACTACGTCATCGGACCGCAGAAGGTCGACCCCATGCCGCCGGCGCAGGTTGCCCTCGATGACTACGCCACCGCGTTCACCCGGCAACGGACCGGCCAGCACATCTACACCCGCCGGCTCATCCTGTTCTTCATCATGGCCCGCCGAGAAGTCTTCGACCAGATCGGGGGCATCGACGAAGGCTATGGCCGGTGGGGCTTCGAGGACGACGACCTGTGCGTCCGGGTCAACCTGGCGGGATACCGGATGCGGGTCGCCGGGGACTGCTTCATCCGACACCTCGGATCCCAGACCGCGCGGACCGCGCGCATCAACTACGACGAGCTGCTCCAGAAGAACTGGCAGGTCTTCAAGAACAAGTGGGGGCTCGACCCGGCGCTGCCCTATGGCCCCTATGATCATGAGGTCATCGCTGCGCAGACGTTCTCCGCCGAGGCGCTGTTCGTGCCCTACAAGAACGGGGTCAGAAGCCCGAAGACCCCGATCAAGCTCGTCTCAATGCGCTGACCCGATCCGCCGGACGAGCCGCTTGCCAGACGGGAGAATCAGCTCTGGCCGGCATCCCCGGGGCTTGTTGACCCGGCGCAGCCCATAGTCCACCCGGAGCCGGATCATCATCTGAGCCGCCCGGGGCATCTCGTTCCGCAGCGGCGACTGCGCCTGTCGGACCAGGGCGCGGGTCTCGACTGTACCGTCTTCCTCATCGTTCCAGATCTGCGCGGTGGCCCGAATCAGGTCAATGGTCGAGGAGACCTGGCGGGCGCGGGTGACCCAATCCACCAGCTCCTCATACACGCGGCGGTGGTCCCTATGCTCCAGTCGATCGGTGAGGATCTCGATCCGCCGCTCGATCCGGTCGAGCTCGATCCGCATCCGAGTCGAGGTCTGGCGGAGCATATCGCAGGTTTCAAAAAGATACCGGATGTCAGACGGATCTACGGTCATCGCTCGATGTGCCCTCCTCTACCCATAAAAACGAAGAATCCGCACCAAACGGGTCACCCTTTCTTCGATCCAGGAAAATGTAGAGAGGATGTGAAGTCGGAACCCGATCGCATTCCCCCTGTCGGACCCTGAAGACATTCGATGACAGGAGCGGTGGCGGGCGAACCCACCGGCATCGAATCGTTTGTTCGGTAACCCCCAGGCCCAGGAGCGATCATGGGAGACGCACACGTGTACGCCGAGGATCCCCTCACCTTCTTGAGCCGCGCAGACGCGGAGAGCACCCTTGGGGAGGACCGCAGCCGGGGCCGACTGCTCGAAGTCGCGGCCATCTGGGGCGATGTACTCCTCGACGTCCGCCACTACACCGCCGACCACCCGGCCATCACCATCGGCCAGGTCTCCGGCCATCGCTGGCGGATCCTGGGCGCCCCGGTCGCCTGGATTCCCAAAAACCTCTCCCTCTTCGCAGATATCGCCGCTCCGCTCATCGGGGAGGTTCGGGAGGAGCGCCGCAGCGACTTCTACGCCCCGGGAGACCGCCTCGACGCCGTCGAGCACCACCTGTTCGTCCGAGAGGACGGGGAGCTGCGGCTGTGCTTCCGCGATGGCTGGACCGGCTTCGTCGACACACCTGAGGAGCGCATCTCCTTCGAGGCGCTCCTCGACCGCGGCCTCGCCCGCGAAGAAGGCGGAGACCGCTACTCCGTCCCGCTCTCTTCATCCGATCGATCGGTGGTCCAGGTCGGCGAGATCGTCTTCTTCAGCCGAACCGTTCATGCCAGCCGAAAGATCGCCGCTTCGCCGCTGGATCGGATCGACTACCCGTTCATGGGCGTCCTGGCCGTGATGGGAGCAATGTTCGCGATGATGTCTGTGCTCATCGCCACCGCGCCAGGCCCGGCGCCCGCTGAGGTGATCGAGATCCCCGAATACCTTGCAGAGATCGTCCTACATCCCGAAGTCGAAGAAGAGATCCCGGTCCCTTCCCCCGCGAAAGAAAAGGCCGCGGAGCCGGAAGGGGCAAAAGCCAAAGCGGACGCCGGGAAGGTTGGGAAGCGAGACGCCAGCCTGGAGCAGGCGAAGGGCGGAAAGCTTGCCATCGATAAGCAACAACTCGACCAGGAGGTCGCGAAGAACGCGGGCATCCTCGCAGCGATGGCCAACGCCGACGGGATGGCCGGTGTGTTCGGAGAGAGCGCGTTGGACAGCGCGATGGTTGGCAACATCGGCGGGTTGCTCGGGGCGAAAGGGGCCCAGATCGGGACCGGCGGGCTGAGCAGCCGCGGAGACCGCATCGGCGGCGGTGGCACCCTGGACACCGTCGGCGGTCTGGGAACCCGCGGCATCGGTGGGGGCAACGACGACTACGGACAGGACGGCGGGACCATGGGACCGAAGAAAGATGGCAGCATCCAGCACATCGGCGATCCGCTGGTGCTGGGATCTCTGCGCCCCGAGCAGATCGATCGGGTGGTCAAGAGCCACTTCAACCAGATCCGCTACTGTTATCAACGAGAGCTGAACCGCCAGCCTGACCTCGGCGGAAAGATCACGGTCAAGTTCGTGATTTCCAACGAAGGCTCTGTCTCTAAGGCGGTCATCAAGCAGTCTTCGCTCAACAACGCCGCCGTCGAGCGGTGTGTGACCGGGCGATTCTATAAGATGAACTTCCCGAAACCGTCCGGAAATGGCATCGTCATTGTGAGCTATCCGTTTCTGTTCTCGGGCAGCTGAGCTGGGTCTGTCGAGACGCTCACCGCCCGAAAGGACAGTTGCTTTATTGGTTTGAGCAGACAAGAGAGAAAATCGGACCCGATCGGGGGTGGGGGGTCAACCCACCGCCCGGTCTTTCCGTATCCCTTGGGTGTCACCCAGACAGACTTACACAAGGGAAGGGAAGAGATGAGCAAAAAGGTTCTCGTGGTTGATGATTCCGCAACCGTCCGCCAGCAGCTGAAGGTGGCCCTTACGCCGGCCGGTTTCGACATTGAAGAGGCCTTTGACGGCCAGGACGGTCTGGAGAAGATCAAGGCGACGGCCTCCACGCTGAGCGTGGTCATCTGCGACGTCAACATGCCTCGGATGAACGGCATTGAGATGCTCGAAGCGCTTCAGGGCGAAGGCATCAACGTCCCGGTCGTCATGCTGACCACGGAAGGCCAGCCGGCGCTGATCCGCCGCGCCAAGGCCGCAGGCGCCAAGGGCTGGATCGTCAAACCCTTCAAGGCCAACCTGCTGATCCGCGCGATGAAGAAGCTCGCTCAGTAAACGACCGCTCATCCATCGGGTCTCACCAACGAGATCGGACACGACACCTCTCCCATCGGAGAGGTGTCTTCTCGTTGGGATACGATACGTCCGGCCCCCGAGGAATTGAAATGACGCGTGGAAAGCTGGTCGTGGTTGAAGGGATTGACGGCGCGGGAAAGAGCGATCTGGTCCATGGCCTGGCCGAACGCCTGCCGCAGCTGGGCATCGAAGTGGAGCGGGTGGGCCGCATCCTGATGCCCGAGCTGATGTTCCTCTGGAACCGGCTGGTGAGCGCGGACGCCATCACCCAACGCATGGCGGCGACCCTCGCCGCAGCCGACCTCATCGCGGGGGGCAACCGCCGCATCGAGCCCGCCCTGGCGGCGGGGCGGTGGGTATTGGTCAACAGCTACGTCTATACACATCGGATCCGATTCGGTATGCGCGGCGTCCCCAAAGAAGAGCTGGACGCACTGTTCTCCGAATTCATCCAGCCCGACATCATCTTTCATTTGCGAATCCCGCTGGCGCACGCCCTCGCTCGGATCCAACCCCGGGGACATCTGGACATGTGGTCGACGGGGTTGGACGCCCAGAGCCCGAGCATCGGAACCGCATGGCGACAACGACGCACCGTCCCGCTCGTCGAACGAGAAGCCGCGTTCCTCTCCTGGCAGGCCCAGGCTCAGGCGCGCTTCCCTGCCATGCTCCCGCCGGAGCTGACCGTAAACCTGCCCGGCGAAGAGTCCACCGACAGCCTCGTCGAAGCCGCGCTCGCCGCCTTAGAGCTCCCTTCTCACGGATAACCCCGGGTACGTTTTCCCACACACGCCCGTGTAGGATCACACACTCCCATTCCAGGCCCATCAGGAGAACCTGCCTTTTCACTGTGGATCGCCCTTTGCAGTCCGTAAGAACGACCATCCTGATCTGAGGTTCACATGGAAAGCGCAGTCACCGCACACTACACCACCGAAGAAGCACCCACCCGGGCATCGGTCAAAAAGACCCCCAAACCCAAATACGTCGAGGAAGACCTCTTCGACCGGATGCTGCCCACCCTGCTGTGCACCCTGTACTTCTGCGCCGGCACCGCGGCCGTCATCATGGGCCTCATCTAAGCGTCAGCACCACTCCCCCCAAAAAACACCCTCAGGAGATTCCTGAGGGTGTTTTTAATTCCAGAAAGTCAACCTTGATATCAGAATTGAGAATTCTGGATATGCCTCTTTCGATCAAACGCCGTTTTTGCGGCAAGAGAGTGTTGGTATGGGTTTTGCTTGGCTTGGGGATGCGGAAAGTTGGTCAAGTGGCGTCCGGATCAGACCCCATTCCTTCACTCATTCCCGATGTCTGTGAGGGGGGTCGGGTCGCTCATCATCCACAGGCGTCCCGCGTCAGGCTCTCTGGAAGCACCAAAAAACAGAATACCTCGGTTCGAATCCGAGAATCTTCATCATCGAAGATTTGGGCAAGTGGTAAAGCCAACTGACTTGTAATCAGTGATCCTCTGTGCAGACTGAAAATCTGTAACACCATAAAGCATCCCTTCATCAACTTATCACCTGACTCTTCTGGGAATCCGTCGAGTCGGAGACGTCGTCTTCACCCGGTCACAGCGCGGCCCTTCGGGATCCGACGTGGCAGGTGCTGACGGTCCTCTTCGGCGTCTTGTCGAGGCCTTGAGGGCGGTCGGTCGCAGGCTTCTGCGGCTTCAACGCCGATCCATCGCAGCGGACTGCTCTATGGGCGGTCTGTCCCGGTGTGTCGCCGTGGATCGCTCCCGCACTCGTCAACCAGATGGCTTCCTGGCGGAGTCTCCCTTTTTGATTCTGCGGTTCTGCTCTTCTTTCCCCCTTTTCACCGAGGTGCCCCATGCTGAAGACCATCACCATTCTTCCCTACGAGCGCGCCATCGTTCTTCGCAACGGGTTTCCGGTCCGTTGGCTGGGTCCGGGCCGCCGGACCCTCTGGGGCTTCAACCTGACCGTCCGCCGGTTCGACCTTCGCGAGGGGTTCATGGTCTATGATCCGGATCTGGTCTCGGTGATCCCGGACGGGATCGTCGAAGACGTCATGGTCCCGGTCGAGCACCGGGGCTTCTTATCCGTTGACGGTGTCCCGAAGGCCGTCCTGGAGCCGGGCCGGTACCTCCTGTGGCAGGAGCGGGTCGTCAGCGAGGTCGAGATCGTCAGCCTCCAGTCGACCGCCAGCCTCCCGCGTCCGTTCGTCCCGCTCATCCCGAGCGGACTGCGATACACCATGCACGTCCTCGACAGCCAGCGCGGCCTCGTGTACCGCAACGGCGAGCTGGTCCGCCTGCTGGAGCCGGGCGAGCACACCCTGTGGAACATCGGGGTGGGCAACCGCGTCGAGCACTCTTCGTTGAAGGTCGACGTCCTCACCCGCGCCCTGGAGCGGGTCGTCGCCCCCGAGGATGGCGAGATCCTTGACATCAGCGACGATCATGTGGCGGTGTACGCGTTCGACGGCGTGCCCCAGGGCGGCCTCCGTCCAGGCCGATACTTCCTCTGGAAGCACCTTCACACCATCACCGCTGTGCGGTTCGACATCTCTGGGCTGTTCGTGGACGCGCCGGAGCGGCTGATTCCGAAGCTTCCGGTCGATCTGGTTCACCCGGTCACGGTCCTGCCGTACCAGCGGGCGCTGGTCTACATCAACGGGGAGCTGGTCAAGAT
The DNA here is from genome assembly GCA_038520555.1 of Myxococcota bacterium. Classification (GTDB taxonomy): domain Bacteria; phylum Myxococcota_A; class UBA796; order UBA796; family UBA796; genus JBCBLB01. Next base: position 7,603 of record JBCBLB010000105.1, read on the forward strand.
CCTGGAAGAGGGCCTGTACGCCATCAGCCGTCGTCAGCGTCAGCTGTCGGTGCAGATGGTGGATCTTCGGGAGCAGCAGCTCCAGATCACCGGCCAGGAGGTCATGACGGCCGATAAGGTCTCGCTTCGGCTCAACCTGATCCTCAACTACCAGATCACCGATCCGCGGAAGTCGGCGGAGAGCACCACCAACCTCCGCGATATGCTGTACAGCGCCGTTCAGATGGCGGCGCGGGGCTATGTCGCCGGCGTGAGCATCGACCACCTCCTCGAGCACCGCGATGCAGCGCGCGATGCGATGTCTTCGGCGCTCGTGCCGCATGAAGATCGCTGGGGGGTCTCCTTCAAGAGCATGGATCTCAAGGACATCATCCTGCCCGGCGAGATGAAGGTCATCTTCAACCGGGTCATCGAGGCCGAGAAGCGCGCCGCCGCCAATGTGATCACCCGCCGCGAGGAGACCGCGGCGACGCGGTCTCTGGCCAACACCGCGCGGATGCTGGAGAACAACCCCACGCTGATGCGTCTCAAGGAGCTGGAGTCGTTCAAGGAGGTCGCCGAGCTCGTCGGCGACATCACCGTCGTCTCCACCCCCGAGCAGCTCCTCGGCCAGCTGTCTATCCGAGCCAACGACTGACGCTACGCCCCCCTTCGGTTCTCCGGAGGGGGGCGGCTTGTCTCAGCCCAACCGGACCCGGACGGTGCTGATCAGGACCTTGAGGGCATGATCGACGATCCTGGTCTCTGGATGCTTGACGATGGCGTAGCCTTCCCCTTCATAGCTGTCGGCCTTCGCCTGTCCGACCCGCGGCAGCTTCGCCTGGACGACGTGCTGGCCTGTCTTCTGCTGCGCTTCGGCGAGCCCTTCGACGGCGACGACCCGGCTCCCCTCGCCCTGGCCACGGAAGAAGGCGGTCCCGGCTGCGAATTTTCGTCGGGGCGGGTTGAACTTCTTGAAGACCACCGCGTTGGCCCACGCCTGGAACATGTTGATGTTGTGGGCGTAGGACATCATGCTGACGATCTGTGCGCCGGGCGGCCGGGCGCCGATCTCAGAGATGGCGATGGTGCCGTCATGACGGCGGAACCACTCCATATGAGAGAGGCCGGTGTCCATGCCGAGGGCCTGGAGGGCCTTCGCCCCCAGGGCGCGGGTGTTCGGATCGGAGGGGTCGTTCATCTCTCGGGGGAGGGTGACGGTCCACTGGATCCAGGGATTCTCCAGCACCTTGAGCGGTGTGGGGGAATACCGCGTCGAAGACCACCACACCGGCGCGCCAGCGAGGCTCATGACTTCAAACGAGCGCTCTTCGCCCTGGACGAACTCTTCACAGAGGATCGGGCGGCTGCGCTTCGGGTGGAGGGAGTGGAGGATCTGTTGGAGTTCGCGGAGGCTGTTGGCCCGGTAGGTCGCCTTCCCCCCCGCCCCATCCGGCGGCTTGACGACGATGGGGAGTCCATTGTTCCGGGCGAAGTCCAGGCCAGCGTCAACCGAGTCGACGAGCCGGTGCCGGGCGACAGGCAACCCAGCAGCGCGGAGGACATGCTTCATCCTGGATTTTTCACGGAAATTACGCGCCGCTGCGGACTTCATCCCTTCTAAATTGAGGACCTCACGGACCTGGCCGAGGGGGACCTGGAGCTGCTCAAGTGTGCCGAGGAGCAGCTGCGGCGCGCCCAGCCGAGGAACCATCGCCCGCACCGCGTCGAGGATCTGCTGTGGGTCGAGGGGCGCTCCGATCTGGTAGTGGGCGGTGAGCTTCCAGGCGAGATCCGGCGGCAGCCGAGAGAGCGGATCGCCGCTCACCAGGCCGACCCGAACGCCGGGAAGCTCGACCACCGCGCGAAGAAAGCTGATCGTCGCAGGATGGAAGTACGGGGCCACATAGGCGATGTTGAGCATCGGGATCACCGGGTGAGCTGGTCGAGGTATCGGGGGAGCATCTCGCGCCAGGTCGTCCAGTCGTGATCGTAGGCCGGTCCCCAGCTGTCGACGCGGTTGGGGATGCCCTTCTGGCCAAGCACATGCGCAACCTGCCAGCTCTCGTTGGGGGCTTCCCACCGGCCTTCGCCGGTGGCCAGGAGGATGAACCGCTTTCGAAGCCGGGTGAGCTGCGGGCCCTCTCCCAGGTACGGCAAGAAGTGCAGCGGACTCGCGAAGTGATACGCCTGGGTGTGCTGGCCATCCATCCACCGGCTCATGTCGTAGGTGCCGCTCATACAGATGGCGGTCGAGAAGACATCGGGGTGGCGGCAGAGGACGGCGAGCGCGTTGAACGCACCGATGGACGCTCCAGAGACGACGATGTCGTTGTCACCGCTGTCGTGTCGGATAGCCGGGACCAGCTCATGGGTGATGAAGCTGTCGAACCGATTCTGCATCTCGGCGCGAACCATGCCGCTGCTCTCCCCATCGATCCAGTAGCGACCTGCGACGCTGTCCACTGAATACACCTTGATACGACCGTGATTGATCAGCGGGGCGAGCACCCGCAGCATCAAGAAGCGCTCACACTCTTCGGCGTCGCCCCCGGCGGTGGGGAACAGCAGGACGGGCTGGCCGTAGAACCCCCAGCGGCGGACGTTCACGTACTGACCGAGGCGCGGCGAGCGCCACCCCGTTGCGACCTTTTCCATGGAAGACTCCTGCTACTCTTCGCGGTTCATTCGGTTGAGGCGATCGGCCTCAGTCTTTCGCCAGAACTGGATAAGCCCGAAGAAGTGATCGGTGAACGATTCGACTTCATGGGCGGGGTATAAGGCCGCGACCTTCTGACGGACCAGCGACCGGCACCGATCGGTGCCCATGTACTCCCAGACGACCTCATCGAGGTGGCTGAGGTGGGTGTCACAGAACGTCTGAAAGCGGTCGATCTCAAACCGCTCGCGGCTGATGTTGGCATACTCTCGGAGCCGTTCACGGAAGGGAAGATCCTTCTTCGCGACCGCAAAGTACGGCTCCCAGTCCAGGTTCTGCCGCATTGTTCGCTTCGTCGCAGCGCAGAACAGGGTCCACCGGATCATGTCCTTGATGAGGTTGGGCCAGTGGAAGTGCAGCGAGGTGACCTGGAAGTCCGGGCAGGCGTTGGCGAAGTCGATGGGGTAGAACGTCCCGTCTCGACGCAGGCTCTCACAGGAGTTGAACTCCCAGCCGAAAAACCCATTGATCGTCAGCATCTGGTCTTTGAGGTACGACCACTCTTCACCGTCAACGAAGAAGAAGTCGACCAGATATCGGCCATGCAACGGCTGGTCGGGATCATAGCGGACCACCTGGACCTGCGGGCCGATGCCGATGGTGCGCACAAACAGGTCGAAGTCGTTAATGCCGGCCTGAAGGTGCATCGTCTCCTGACCGGAATCATCATAGGCTGCATGCAGATCATCGCGGTCCTTGATCCGGGTCACCCCTCGCCAGCCGCCGCCATCATAGGGTTTGATGAAGTGGGGGTACCCGATCTGGTTGCCGATCTTCTCCAGATCGAACAGCCGCCCATACTTCTGGATCATGGCGGCGGCGTCTTCGTGGTCCGGGCCGGCCTTGGGGGGGAGCATCCAGGTCTCGGGGACCGGAAGACCAAGCCTGATCATCGCACAATACGAGGTGTGCTTTTCCATCGACTGCAGCGACCAGGGGTTGTTGAGGACATACAGGCTGTCCATAATGACCGCCTTCTTGATCCACTCGCGGCTGGTATGGAACCAGTGCGTCAGCCGGTCGATGACCACATCGTAACGGTTGGGCTGGCGCAGATCGAAGGGCTCGACCATCACCCGCTCGACGGCGAAATTGACCGCCTCGTCGCCGAGCGAAAGCTCAAGCTTGAGTCGACGGACGATGTCTTCATAGGCGCCCGGCCAGCAGATGTCTGCGCCGAGGGACAAGCCAATGAGTCGGGTCGATTGAGGCATACATTCTCCAGGAGGGGCGCACATCTAAAGGACTCTCTGCACAATTGCAACCCGCGCCACCCTTCGCTACGCAACAATCACCACAACCGCGCCAGATCTTCGATGTGTTTGAGCCCGGCGTCATAGAACTGGTACAACTTCTTCGCCTCGGCTTCGGACATCGCCCGCCACTCGACGTCGCCACTGTCCCGCCGATTGCACAGGATGCAGGCATGCCGCATCGCCGCTGCGGAGGGGAAGCTGAGCTGATACAGCAGACGCGATTCGGTGTTGGTCACGAACGTCTGTCGATGCAGCAAGCTCTTGATCAGGTCGCCCGCGGCTTCTTCTTCGATGCGATTCAGCATCCCATCCAGGAGCGCGACATCCCGCCGACACGCCACATAATAGAACATCGACAACAACCGGCGTTTTTCTGCATCATAGGCGTCCAACCCAACCATCGCGTCGTCGCTTCGCCGGAAGCGGAAGCCAAGCCGGCCGATGCGTTCTTGCGAGACATGGTCACAGGTCAGCCACGCCTTCTCATAGTCGAGGTGGTACCAGACGCTCGACAGCTCGGGGATGTACCGCGCGTCGACTTCGACGGGACCGGGGCCGCTCCGGAGCCCCTGAAGCAGGATCGGATCGGGGATCCAGCGCGGCTCACGGATCGCGCCGGGATCGCCATCGGGCGCCGTCAGCCCATCCAACAACGACCACTCGGGGGAGAGGATCTCCGCGCTGAGCGGGCGCTGATCCGGAACGGCGTCGAGCGGATGAGCGGTGTCCCCATGGCGAATCTCAATCTCGTCTTCAGACGACAGGCGCTGGATTCGGATGGGAAGCTCCCCCTGGCTGGTGAGCATGACACACTCGACATCGAACACCTGACCGTCGAGGTGGCTGAAGTCGGCGCAGAGGATCGCGCCGAGCAGCTTGAGCAGATCTCGGTGTCCGGAGCCTTCACGACCGAGGATCACGTTGAACAGGGGGCTGAAGGTCAGCGTCGTCCCCGAAACCACACCGGAGAGTTGATGGATGGATACGCTCTTGAGCCGGGCCATGGCCGCCTCCACAAAGGGCAGAGGATCAGCGTAACAGACTCCCCTGCCCTATTCGTAGACCATCCACAGCCGCCCCGGGAATAACCAGGACAGCCCCTCTCTCAACCGATCCCGCCAGTTCTCCCAGTTGTGGCCGTCGCGCGCCTCGGTATACCGGACCTCCATTCCGGTCTCTTGAAGGAACGGATACATCGAGCGGTTTTCATAGATGAGCGACTCATACTGCCCGCAACTCATGAACACCCGCTCCGAAGGCTTGCCGGGATGGTCCCGGAAGGCGTTGACGAACGTCACGACCGGATCAAACGCGGGCCCCCGGTGATGGTTGCCGATATCGGTGAACGCGAAGCTTCCTGACTGAAGAAGCAGCCGACCGAACATCCCGGGGTGCCGCCACGCGGTCGACAGTGAGGCCACCGCCCCGAAGCTGGCCCCCATCAAACAGCGGCTGCTGGGCGTACCGTACAGCGGAAGCTTCCGCTCCAGCTCTGGCACCATCTGCTCCGCGATGAATCGCGCGTGGTTCTCATCGTCGGGGTACTCGGTCAATCGGTCCACCGGGAAGCTCAGCGCCGCGATCAGCGGGGCGACCTCGTCACGATGGATGAGGTTGTCGAGGATCTGCTTGAGCGCGGCGTACTTCACATAGTCGCCGCCGTCGTGAACGATCAGCAGGGGGTACCGCCGCGAGCGCCGGAATCGCGCCGGAAGATACAGCTGAACGCGGCGGTGGTCGCCCCAGGGTGTCCCGGTGAAGGTCAGCTCTTCGAGGCTGCCAGGGCGCGATTCTTCATCATGGCGAGACCACTCCGGCGTCTCATACCCTTCCCCCTGGCAGACCGAGTTGGCGCCGAAGGGATCGCGGGCGAAGTGCGGATTCAGCGGATCGCGGATCCAATCTCGCCGCTCCCCCTGGATCACTTCAATCTTATATTCCACCCTTGATTTCATTGGAATATCAATCTGGCAGAACCACACATCCCGATCCTGAATTCGCTGAAAGGGAATGTGGCGGGGCAAGCCGAAGATAAAATGGCGCAGGTTCGCACCATCCGCGGCCCCACGGTACACGAAGGTCACCTTCCGACCTTCGATGATCGGAAACGCCCGCTCCTGGACGAACCGATCGATGTCTTCATCGGAGAGCTGCTCGTTGTGGAGCAGGGCGTCGATGGCGCTCACGGGTGCACCTCTTGGACCTGTCCGTCTCGGGTGAGTTCTCGCAGGCCGTTGGCCGGGAGGATGTCGACTTCCCCTTCGTACCACTCGAAGCCTTCCCCCTCATCAAGGGGGATGCAGCGTGCCGGTGCGAGGCGCCGGGCCATCAGCTCTACGCGATGGATGTCGTCGAGTCGGAGCCGACGGCGGGCGTTGGGGAGGACGACGACGTTGGGGATGAGGGCCAGGCCATGCTCGAACACCTCGGCATAGCCGCGACCCTGCGGTGGCGTATCATGGAAGAGGACCACCCGCTCGGTCAGCGCCATCGCTCCCGCCGACCAGGCGAAGATCATCCGTCGACGCAGCAGCGGCGCCAGCTCGAACAGCCGCAGCCGAAGGAGGATGACCGCGATGTGTCCGCCGGCCATCATCACCGCATCACCGCCGAGCAGCTGTTGGGCGACCTGTCTGCGGTGGCGGGCGACGGCGGGGCGGGAGGCGGGCCGCCAGCTCCACTCGAATTCTTCGTTGATCTCAGCGACCCGACGGAGGTAGTGGGCGTCCAGCGCCTGCAGCGAGGCGATGACGTCTCGACGCTCTGGCTCCAGCAGCTCATCCGAGGCGTTCATGGTGAAGACCTCATTGGCTTGCTCCATGAGGTGGTTGAGCCGCCGTTGATAAAAGTGGCGCACCTGCCGGAGCAGATCCTGCCGGGCCCGATGGGCGTGGAAGAACTCGCGGTCTTCGCGCAGGATCTCTTCCCAGCGCTCATACAACCGGAGGTTGACACAGGGCAGGCCGAGTTCGTCTCTCAGCTCTTGATCCTCCATCTCGCGCTCTTGCCATCCAGCGGTGATCAAGGAGATTGGACCTCGGATTTGTCGGCGTCGCACCGCCTCTCCGACGGTGGGCTTCAGCCGCTGTGGTCCGAGGATGACGATTCGGCTCATGGAAACCTCATCTGATTGGTACAAGCGAGGGAGGGGTCGCTACGATACATTCCGCGGCCGCTCCCCCCGCCGGAGGTGCCATGCACATCATTTTGATCGCTCCAGAGTTTCCGTCGAATCAACGCAATTTTGCGCGCGCCTTGAAGCAGGCCGGCGCGTTCGTCACGGGCATCGGCGAGCGACCGATCGCGCACCTGGACGGAGAGCTGCGTGGATGGCTCGACGCCTACGAACAAGTCGGCTCGGTGGTAGACGATCCACAGATGATCAACGCGGTTCGTCGCGTTCAGGCCCGCGGGCCCTGGGTCGACCGCCTGGAGGCGACGATCGAGGCGCACATCCTGACCGCCGCCCGGGTCCGTCAAGAGACCCGGATCCCGGGCCAGTCGGTGGAGAGCGCTTTGTTGTGCCGGGACAAGCCGAAGATGAAGGCCTACCTTCGGAGCAGGGGCATCTCGACCGCGGCGACCACGGCGGTGAGCACCGTCGCGGAGGCGCGCGCGTTCGCCGAAGCCATCGGATTCCCGCTCATCGTCAAGCCCCGCGCGGGCGCCGGGGCAGATGGGACCAGCAAGGCGAACAACATGGCCGAGCTGGCGCGTGCGCTGGAGATGGTCGGCGGGGGCTCGGTCGCCCTGGAGGAGTTCATCGAAGGACACGAGGGGTTCTATGACACCATCACCGTCAACGGCAACGTCGCGATCGAGTTCGTGTCGCACTATTACCCGAACGTCCTCCCCGCGATGCGCAACCGTCATGTTTCTCCCAAGATTCTCGCCACCAACCGCTCAGATGCATCGAGCTACGACGAGCTGAAGCAGATGGGCCGCCGGGTCATCGCGTTGATGGGGTTGGACACCTGCGCGACCCATATGGAGTGGTTCTTCGGCCCCAAAGGCCTGAAATTCAGCGAAATCGGCGCCCGGCCGCCGGGCGTGGGCCAGTGGGACGTCTACAACACCGGCAACGACATCGACCTGTACCGTCAGTGGGCTGAAGGCCTGATTCACGGCCGGGTCTCTCAACAGCCCTCTCGCCAGTACGCTGCCGGAAAGCTCGCGCTGCGGCCAGACCGCGACGGGCGCATCGTCGGGTACGAGGGGCTGGAGGAGGCCCAGCGCCGATATGGCGAGCACGTCGTCACCGCCCATCTGCCGCCGGCCGGAACGCCCACACAGCCCGTCGAGGCCGGCTACCACGCCAACGCCTGGTTGATCGCGCGCCATACGGATTACGACAGGCTTCGCCACATCATGAACGAGCTCGGGCGCATGATCCGGGTTCGCGCCGCTTAAGGAATCATTCAATGCCAGTTATCGCCATGAAGGTCGTGGACAAGAAGGCCCACGAGAAGACCGACTCCCTGTTCATCTACACCTTCGAGAGCCCAAGCCTCGGACAGCTCCAGATCGTCGCAAACCTCACCAACGTCTACGAGGTCGGCGAGATCGCGGGCATCGCACAGCTCGGCACCCGCCTGCCCGGCGTCGTCCTCAAGCCGCGGAAGGTCTTCGGAATCGACTCTCAGGGGATGGCCATGGGTCGGGTCGACGCAGCGGTCGACACCGACGTCTCCGCCCGGTTCGACGCCGATGCGCCCCTCGCCCGCTTCAAGGTCACCTACACCGTCGAGGTCGAGGCCCACTACGCAGAGGACGCACAGAAGCTCGGCGCCAAAGCCGTCGGAAAGGGCAAAGGTGAGGTCGACGGTGTTCAATCACTCGGCCCGATCGCGCCCGCTGCAGAGTAGTGCCTTCAGGGCGTGACCGCGACGTCCTCGAACCGGATGACGAAGGCCCCCTCCCGCGATGACTTCCGGGTCGAGAGGGACAGGGGCCCGAACGCCTGAGGCGCCGCCCACGTGAAGCTCCCCGCGCGGCCGGTCTGGAGGGTGAACGACCATCCTTCAACCGCGCCGGTCTCTGCGTTGATCTCGAAGCGGTACACATCGCCAGGGGTCAACCCGACATCATCCTCAAAAGACAGCTTCAGTCTTCCTTTTTCGTCAAGGGAGCGGTTGGTGCCCGGGTCCATGAGCTTACAGGGCGCGATAAGCCAGTAGCTGTCGTTGGTGAACTGCGCCCAGGCGGTCTCGATGGCGCGCCCGCCGAGGGCGGGCCGCCCGTTCGTCAGCGGCACTTCCACCACATCCTCGCCGACGGTGACGGTGAGCACACCATCACGAGGCCGCCAGACATGACGGCGGGAGACGACGTCTTCGTCGTCCTGGCTGACGATGAAGGTGAAGGCGAGTGTTTGCAAGGCGTAGGGATTGCCACAGGCGCGGGCAGCCTGTTGCGCCAACGCATCCGCGGCATCATCGGCCATCGCAGCGTGAAGGAAAAACGCAGAGAAGAACAGGGTCACAATCGCACTCCGATTCCGAGGCGGAAATTGAGCATCTGACCCGACCCTGCGGGTTGGGTGGGCAGCGTCTGGAGCATCTCACCGGGCTGTATGGTTGGCGTCGGCGCGATCAGGTAGGTCCATGGAACCTCGATAAAGCCGGTGAACATCTCGGGGCCATCAAACGCGAGCCCGGCGCCGGTGGTCGCACCGAACCCCAAGCCCCCTTCCGTATCGGCGAAGTCGATGGGATTGTTCGCATCGGGGACGATGTAGCCATCGTAGAACCGGAGGTGCGCCCCCGCGATGAGGTAGGGCTTGACCGGGCCGGTCGGCAACAGCGTGATGCGCGCCCGCGGATCGATGCTTCCCATCAGCCCGCTGACGGGAGCGTAGACGGTGGTGTCCTCGTCGATGAGCTGTCCATCATCGTACTGCTCCCAGCCGCTGGTCAGCTCCTTCTGACCCAACAAAATCCCACCTTGAAGCTGCAGCTCCAGCCACCATGCCAGGGCGTAGCCCGCCGAGACGCCGCCGGCTCCGCCGGGGCCCTGAATAAACGCTTCATAGGTATAGGGGTCGAGCTGCTCGAAGTCGTCTTGTTCAGTGACCAAGACGGCGACGCGGGTATCGTAGCGTCGCCAGACGTCCCCGAACGCGACCCCACCGAAGGCTTCGAGGAACACCCTGCCAGTCCGAACCCGGGCTTGTTCCAGCCAGGCGTCGAGCGGCACGCCGCTGGTGATGAACTTCTGCTGAGTGGCGAAGGGCAGCCCCTTGAACCGCCAGTCGTTGAGTTCTTCATCAGTGGGCTCGCGAAACCCGGGCTCTTCGTCGGGCAGCGGCTCCGGGATTGGATCGGGCGTGGGCGTGGGCGCGGGCGCGGGCGCAGGGGTCACCGCAGCGACGATCATGGAGACATCATCGGCGAATCGACCCAGCTCATCGGGAGAGACGTCCCGGGTCATCTCGCGGAGGGGTTCAAGTTCGCCGGGGGCGAAGAAGCGGACGGTGATGGAGATGGTGTCTTCGAGGGGTTGTGTCCGAACGGCCCCGACGACGGCGAGGCTGCCATCGGCACGCGCGAGGAGCGCTGTCGGGCAGCCCGGCGTCTCCGAGCACCCCACCGCGATGTCAGGGTACACCGCGAGCAGGCGCTCGGCGTCGACGACGGGGATCCCGCGAGCAGCGATGGCGGCGGTCACTTCATCGGTGACCGTCTCTGCTCTGGATCGCCTCCCCGGTCGCCTTCGCCTCTGACGTCATCATCCCGGAATTTTCAGCGGGGACGATGAACGACTTCGCCACTGCAGAGAC
>JBCBLB010000396.1:0-9238 GCA_038520555.1 Myxococcota bacterium
AACATAGAAGACGACCTCCGGCCGAAGGGCGCGCTGGTCGGCGGGGGTATTCTGGCCCAGGTTTCCGTCGTTGTTGGGGATCAGATAGGCGGCCATCCCACCCTCCAGACCCACGCTGATGCGGGGCAGGGGCTGGAACTCCAGCCGGGGGACGATGTCGGCGTGGCCAAGCAGGTTGTCAGAGGACTCCGCCTCGCCAGAGGTCGTCGGGTTCTGGCGGACATACTCGCCGCCAATGCGGACGCCGAGCCCATAGGCGAACCGCTGCCAGTCCTTCATATAGAACCCCGCCGCGTCCAGGCCCAACGTGTACTGCTCGGTTTCAATGTCCGTGAAGTTTTCGGGGTTGGTGAACGCATCCTGGTTGTAGCGGGCGCGGAGCTGGAGGCTGCCGTCGGGGACCTCGAAGCGGAAGCCGACGAACGGCTCTGGCGCGGTGAACTGTTCGCCCATCCACTTCGGCGTGGCCAGGTCGACGCCGGTGAACACCGCGCCGGACCGGCCCTCGGCGTACCCACGGCGGGCGACCTTGCCATAGGGGATCTCTTCGAACTGTGCGTCGCCCAGGGGGGTGACGGCGCCTTCGGTGATGGTGAAGGTCGCCTCATAGACCCGGCGCGGTGTGCGGCGTCGAATCTGGTATTCGCCCTGCTGCAGCACCAACACGCCGCCTGCATCGACGCTGAACTCATGAACGTTGGCGTCGCCACGCGTGGGGTAGACGACATAGCTGCCGCCCTCGGAGACCTGAAGCTGTCCGGTCCGCCGGGCGCCGTCCAGGGTGGTGAGCACGATCTTGTTCTGGCCCTGGATCTTGTTGGCGAACATCGGGCTCTGAACCACCGGCGCCGAGCTGGTCGTGATTTTGGTCTGGGCGTAGCTGTAGTCGTACGCTTCCTGGAGGGTGACCTGATGATCTCGGGACGTGTCCGCGGCGCCCTGGAGCCCGCTGAGCAGGTGATGGGTGAACACGCCCCCGGCGAGGCGCGCAGACTCCTGAGAGTCTTCTCCATCCGCAGAGGAGGTGATGATCGCCGAGCCTTCCTGCTCCAGGGCCTCCGCCTTGATCGAGAAGGGCTCGGCGGGGACCCCCCCTTTCATCCGCACCAGCTCCCCAGAGCGGCAGGCATCGACGAACAACAGGCGCAGATCGGCGGGGCTCTCTTCGACATAGCGCTTGAGCTCGGCCAGGGGCAGCCGGGAGCCGCCAAGGTGGAGATCGCTGGCGTCGGCGTGGCCGCTATAGTAGAGGAAGAGCGTGCTCTTGTCGCCGTTGGCGACGGCTTCGCGGGAGATGCGCACGGTGACCCGCTGAAGCGCTTCGCGGACCTCCTGAGCGTCGGGATCCTTGAGCAAGAGCAGATCGCTGGCGGAGACCCCGCCCAGATCGCGCATCACCGCGGCGAAGCGATCGGCGTCGCGCTCGGCGTACTGGAGCCGGACCTCGCTGACGTCTCCCTGATTGGCGCCGATGACCACGGCATAGCGACGCTCCCCAGCGAGCGCAGCGGCCGCCAGGGCGCACAACCACAGCAACACCATCAGCCGCGCTCCTTCTTGTACAGCGCCACCTCGGTCTGCTGGCAGCCCTCCCGGAGAAGGGGGATCTCCTCGCCTTCGGGGGTCAGGCTGGTCTTCAACGAGAGGACACCGCTGACGTCTTCGAAGCGGAACGGGGTTTCACACAACAACCCGATGATCCGCTCTCGGCCAGGGGTCTCATCCATCCGCATCGAGATGGTCGGCTGGACGACGGCGCCGGTGGAGACCTGGATGGCTTCTGCCTTCTTGCCCATCGGGTGCCAGGGGTAGACCACGTTCTTGCCATCCACGCCGAGGACGAGCAGGTACCCATCGCCCCGGGCCGTGGCCTCGAACATCAGCTTGTCGCCAGGGACGACGACCCTCGCGGGCTTGCCCTCGACGTCGACGACGCTCAGCCAGTCACCGCGAGCCGTGAAGGTGTCGACAGGCTCGCCGGTGTCGATGGGGTCGACGTTGACGAACAGCAGCAGCGCAGCCGCGGCGGCGAGGGCGCCGGTCGCCGCCGTCCAGAGCCGGCGCTGGCTGAACAGCGGCACCACGTTGTCTGGCGCGGCCTCCTCTTCTTTGGGTGCGTCCGGTTCTTCGGGCGCAGCGGTCGCAGAAGGGGTCTTCAGGGTGAGGGGCGGGAGGGGCTGGGCGAGGTCCTGGCGGGCTTCGTCGATGCGGGCCTGCTCTGCGGGGTGAGCGGAGAGGTGGGCGTCGACGGCGGCGCGCTGCTCGGCGGACAGGTCGTCGAGCAGGTAGCGGTCGATGGTCAGCTCGGTGAGCGTGCCGATGCGGGTAAACAGTGCGTCCATGGGATCCTCACGCGCCGGGGGCGGGGGCCTGGCTCAAGGCGCGCGCGGCGTCCTCGAGCTGGGTGAGGCGGTTGCCGATGGTCCGCCGAGAGACCCCGACGACCCGCGCGATCTCTGCGTGGGTCATCCCGTCGAGGTGGTAGTAGATTCCGATCATTACGATGTCCTCATCAAGTTTTCGCCAGAGCTCTTCGAGCAACGCCTGGCTCTCCTGGCCGGCGTCGCTGATCGGCTGGCTCCAGAACAGCTCGCCGCTGCGCTCTTCGCGAAGCTCACGGCGGCGGCCCTCGTTGCGGAGCCGATTGAGGCAGTAGCGGGTGGTCAACTGATACAACCAGGTGACCGGCGAGCTGTCCCCGCGGAACGTGTCGATCTTATCGATGACGCGGACGAAGACTTCCTGGAGGACGTCGTCGACCTGCTCTGCGCTATAGAACCGCCGGATCCGACGTCGAACGACGTTGCCATACTTCTGGTACAGCTCCTCGATGTTCGGCGTTCCGGATGATGTTTTGCCAGTCACGTTGTCTTTGACACCTGAAGGAGGACGATCGGCAGTCCGATCAGAGATATTGTCCAGAAGACATCTTCTATCAGACCGCTTACCCGCAGACGACATGGATGAATACGACGACATCGACTGGCTGGCGGCGACCTGGGAGATCAAGGCGGCGTCGCTGCTGGCGGTGCTGGCGGGGCTGCTCCGCGCGGCGGTCGGCTTCCAGCTGCTGTTTTTGGTTCGCCTGGTCGGCGCCTGGTGGTGGGTGCCCTATGCCATGCTGATCCTGGGCGGGCTGACCTTCGTGGTCGGCGCCATCTCTGGGCGGGGGCGGCGATGGGCCAACCTGCTGAACGTCTTCCTCATCGGTGTTTTACTGGCCGGCGGGGTCTTCTGGGAGATCTACGCGGTGAGCCATGGGCTGATGTCGTTGTTGTCCGTCTTATCGGTTCTGGCCGCCCTGCCGGCGTTGATAATGGCGGGGATATCGATCCCACCGGCGCTGCGGGTGCACGACGCCCGGAAGCGGTTGTTGGAATAACTGGGACGGAAAACACCGATCGGGGGTATCATAGGGCGTCTATGAGACGATGAGGCTTATCCGATGGGGAAAATTCAGTTCACTGGTCTGCTGACGCTGAGCTTGTCGACGGTCGCCTGTGCCCCTCCGGTCGCGCCGGCAGAGCTGCAGGAGCTGGCCTGCTTTCTGTTCGAGCACGCCGATGATGAAGACGATGAATACCTACAGGTCGGTCTGCAGAACCTGAGCGCCTGGCTCGATGGGAATCATGAAGAAGACATCGAAGAGGGCTACCAGATCCAGCTGCTCACCGATCAGGCCGTGCAGGACCTCAACGGCACCGACTTCACCCTCACCGACGACCTGGTCGGCGCCGCGGTCGCCCACCGGGGGCATCGCGTCCGCGACTGGGCCCGGGCCACGACCGTAGAGGACTGGGAGGAGATCATCGGTGAGGATCAGTACGAGTACTACACCCGCGATTTTATTGAGGGAGAGGACTGTATCCTTGAGCGGGACTGCCTCCAGGCGGAGGCGCGCTCGGAGTCTGAGCTGGTTCAGCTCGGTGTGAGCATCATCTCCAAGAACTATATCCAGTATCGCTGGGTGGAGTTCGGTGATGGAGAGTGGGGATTCATCCACCGCTCCTGGCTGACAGAGCCGCCGACGGTCAGCTCGGAGCTGGTCGAGCCGAACGCCCAGTACTTCCTGGCGGCGTCGCTGCCGAAGTCCGGCGGTGCGGTGCGGGTGCAGGCGACCTGGATCGACACCAAGATCGTGGGGATCAACGTTCCCAAGAACCAGGTCGTCAAGACCATGCGCGATCAGGGAGACGCCATCGACGTCTTCCTTGATGCGGAGTGAGGGACGTAATCGGCCTGTGAGTTTCTTCAGGCGGCGTGTTTATTACCTTACGAGCGTTCAGTTATGGAGGAAGGCATGCTGTTCGCTCTGGTATTTGTGGCCTGTGGCCCGGACTATGACACGCCAACCCGTGAAGACTACGACGAGATGGCGGACGCCATCGCGGTGACAACGTCGGCACGATCCAGCGGCGGGAACGAAGTCGCAGCGATGACCGCCTCGATCGAGCTGTCGACCGGCGTCTATGGAGCAGCGGTGGACGCCAGCTATGACGGCACCGTCGCTGACTTCTCCTATGCATACGCCGCCCGCTGCTTCGACACCGCAGGCCTCGACGCCCGCTGCGATGGCGCCGCCGATGGGGCGCAGGTTGACATTGACTGGGACGGCGCCCTGGATCTGCCGCGGTACCAGCTGACCCTGGAGCGGCAGGGATCCTGGCAGCTCGATGGCCTGCAGAGCGGACGGCCAGAGTTCAATGGCACCGGGTCGTTTCGGGTCGACAGCCGGTTCACTGCGCTCATCGCAGACTATGACGCGACGTATGTCTTCGACTATCAGGCGGAGTACGACGGCATCGGCTACGCCCCCGAGCAGGGCGTCCCCATCGACGGACAGATCCGCTATGAGCTGGACGCCGAGCGCCGGATCGAGAGCGGCGACGACGTCGATGACGCACGCTTCCTGGTCGACGTGACGATCGACTTTCTGGGCAACGGTCAGGCGGATCTCATCCTGGATGGTGATGCCCGCTACGTCGTCGACCTTCGGACGGGCGATCTGGTAGACTGAGCGGCTACAGGCCCTGCCCGAAGATCAGGTATAGCCCACCGTTGTCGTCGAACAGCGAGCTCTCTCCGGGGACACCGACGGTCAGGTCCGAGAAGCCGTCGCCGTTGATGTCGCCCATGAACCGGCCGACGGCCTCGTGGTTGGCGCCGTCGCCATCGAGGCGAAGGTCGGCGTCGGTCGCCAGGTCAAGGCTCCCCTCAGGCTGCGGGCCGTAGAACAGCCAGACGGCACCGACGTCGCTGTTCTCGATGCCTGCGTCTTCGAGGGGCGCGCTGATGGTGAGGTCGAGCGCGCCGTCTTGATCCAGATCGCCGATATCGATCTGGTATCCGGCGCGGTCTCCGTTCGTGACACCGTTGAAGATCCATGCGGCGTCGGAGAGCGGTCGCTCGCCAGAGATGTCGTCTCCGCCGGCCACGATATAGGCGTGTCCCGGCCGGGGCGCGTTCTGGTTGAGGTTGGTGTTGCCGGGGGCGCCGATGAACAAGTCATCGTAGCCGTCATCATTGACGTCTGCGTATCGAAGGATCGAGCCGGTGAAGTCTCCCGCGGAGACGCCGAGGAAGGTCACCGTGGAAGACGCCAGATCGACGTTCTCCGGCCAGGGACCGTCGTCGAGCAGATAGACCAGGCCGGCCTGGGTCTTCCCTGGAAGCTCCCGCTGGTTGGCGCCGATGGCGATATCTTCGATCCCGTCGCCGTTGAAGTCCAGGCCGTTGGCGACGCTTGAGCCCGCGTACTCCCCGTTGACCACGCCCATAAACCGGACATCTGCGGCTGCAGAGTCTCGGCTGGTGGTGAGCGGGCTCGCGAAGAGGTAGGCGCCACCGGGACGATCGTTGCTGCCGCGCAGAAGATTGGGGGCCCCGGCGAGCAGGTCCGCCTGATCGTCGTCGGTCAGATCTCCCTGAATGGACAGCGAGAGCCCGAGCAGCTCCGCGTCCTGTCCTGCCAGCAGGGCTGCGGCGGCGTCCGCAGGGTTGCTGATCACGCCCGTCAGGTCACCGCTGAGGACATAGATCTCTCCGTTGCCGATGCCCAGGATGTTCAGCCGACTGCTGACCAGATCCGGAGTCCCATCGCCGGTGACGTCTGCTCCGCCGTCCATGATCCCGCCGAAGTAGTCCAACGCGAAGGCGCCGGTGAGCTGGGTCGCGGCGACGTCGGAGAGCTGCTGTATCTCCTCCCACGATTCGCGACCGCGGACGAGGTAGATCAGGCCCGCGTCGAAGGCGCCGAACAACGGCGCGCCGACGGCGAAGTCGTCGAAGCCATCCCCGTTCACATCGCCGAGGGGCGTCGCCGATGTGCCGGCGGCGTCCGAGACGTTGTCGCCGCGCAGGAGCGGGTCCGCGCCGACGGCGAACGTCCCCATACGACGGCAGTCGGTATTGTCACCATCGCAGTCATCGTCGATCCCATTGTTACAGATCTCGTCTGCGTCGGGGTTGATGGCCGCGTCATCGTCATCGCAGTCCGCATCGGCGCCATAGGCCGCTGCGCAGCCGGCGTCATCGCCATCGAAGAAAGCATCGTCGTCGAGGTCGTAGCCCTCGTCGATCGTATCGTTGCAGTTGTTGTCGACGCCGTCACAGATCTCGTCTGCGCCGGGGAACACGTCCTCGCGGTTGTCGTCGCAGTCCAACATCGCCAGGTCATACGTGACCGCGCACCCATCGTCTTCGGTGAAGGCACCGTCTTCATCCGCGTCGAAGGGTTCGTCCACTGCGCCGTTGCAGTTGTTGTCTTTCCCGTCGCAGGTCTCCGCGCCGTTGGGGGTGATCGTCTCGTCGTTGTCGTCGCAGTCCCCCTGGTTGGGCGAGAAGCCGTCGCGATCGATATCGTCGTTGCCCGCGCACTGGGCGCAGGGCTTCAGGGCGCCAGGCGGGCACGCCCAGAGCAGCAGGAGCAGCCACGCGACCATCAGAACGTCCCTTCGATCGAGAACGCGAGCCCGGTCGCCAGAGAAGCCGTTCCCAACCCGGTGAGCGCCGCGCCGCCCCAGTAGCCGGTCAGAAGCAACGGCCAGAAATCGGCGATCTCGTCGTAGCGCCGCGTGTTGAGGTCTTCATCGGTCTCGATCCGCTCGCGCCGGTTGGCGGCGAGCACCGCGCTGGTCATCATCAGCCCGCTGCCCGCTACGATGGAGGCGCCACCGCCGAGGATCAGCCACCCCCGGTTGGCGCGCAGCCGATCGCGGGCGGTCGGCATCATCAGCTCCCAGTCCCCACCCGCATAGCGCCAGCTGCCCCCATCGCCCGGGGCATAGAACGTCGGTCGCGTCGACAGCGGAGAGGCACCGATCAGCAGAGATAGCTCGGACTGGATCTCAGGCTCTGACAACCGCGCGATCCGATCATTGCTGATCCGCCGCGGATCGACCAGCTGCAGCGTCTGTCCCGCGTCGACGCGACGCCAGAGGTTATTGACGGTGCCGTCGTCATCGATCAGCTGGATGAAGTGGATCCCCGTCCCGAGGGAGATCGGCGCGCCGGTATCGAGGACCGGCTGGCCGTTGACGCGCACGGTGAGGGCAGCGTCAAACGGGGTCACCAGGAAGGTGGCGGTCGTCTCCATGTTCTGACGCGCCTGATCGAAAATGGGCCGCAACTCTGCATCGAAGTCATCGTCCCACGCGAGGTCAGGTTGATAATGGAACGCATCGGTGAACGCGTGCTGTGCGCGGCCATCGTCGCCGCTGGCGTAGCGCACGACGCCGCGGATCATATGGAGCCGGGCGCCGATGGCAGACTCTGCGGGCTCGTTGAGGCACCGCCACCGTCGGTGGGCGTCTTCGATCGCATCTTGCGCACGCTCGGATTCCATCACCAGAAGCAGCTCTTCCGCCACGTTGATCTGCTTGAGGACTTCAGGGAGCGTGGCGGGGGCGCCGACGCATCCTGCCGCAGAGGTGCCGCCGAGCAGGTAGGGGGCGGTCTCCGTCAGCAGCTCTCGGAGACGCCGGGGATCCAACGCGCGCTCGTTCACGCCGGTATCTTTGACGACCTGAGTGAGGGCCGCGCGCGGCCGATCCGCATACAACACCACCGAAGACGCAGAATCCTGCGCCCAACCGATGGACAGCCAACTCAGCAGGATCATTTCCAACACTTCTCAATTTGAGAGTCGAAGAAGTAGCAGAGCCGATGCGGCGCATCGGTATCCAACTTATATCGCCCCTGCCAACGCCGTCCGTCTTCGGTCTCCAGGCGAATGGTGTGTGAGCCCGCGCTCACCGTCACCCGAGTCCCATTCACCCGGGTCCGTCCTTTCGAGACGCCGTCGATGAAGATCTCGCTCTGAGGCTTGCTGATGATCTGTACCGTCGCGGTTCTGGTCGATGCCGTCTCTGGATTGGGCCTGGAGGTCGGCGCCGGCTTCACAACCGGCTTCGGTGACGGCGGTGGGGTGGGATCTGGTCCGGGGAGCGCCAGGGGCACTGAGTCGATCGGTTTCGGCTCAGGGATCGGCTCGGGCGAGGGTTCTGTTGAGGTTTCCGGCAAGGTTTCCGGCAAGGTTTCCGGCGAGGGTTCTGTTGAGGTTTCCGGAGCTGGTGCTGTGGTGATGTACCAGCTCATGCCCAGGACGCTGGCCACCGCCACCGCAGAGAACCCGGACAGCAGCGGGATCCAGCGTCGTGTACGGTGGGGTGGGGTGGGGTGGGTCTTGAACGGTGGCGGGGTCTTGGAGAAAACATCTTCGGGCATCATCGTCGAGGCGGGCATCAACGTGGGCGCTTGATGGGGCATCGGCGCTGGTTTGGACGGTGAGGCGAGGGGAATGGCTGGGGTGAGGTCGAGGGAAGACGGCTGCGGCCAGGGTTCTGGCTCCGTGTTGTCGGCGATGCTCACCAGGCTCTTCTCGATGGCGTCCAGGTCAGGGCGTTTGTCTGGCGCATACGCCCGCATCTGTCCAATCAGTTCAACGAGTTCGATGTACTCATCGCCGAACAGGTGCTCGACCTTCGGGCCCTCAGCGGTGGCGAGGTACCCCAACACGCCGCCGAGGGCATAAATGTCTGCGGAGAACGAAAGCGCGACACCGGCGTGTTGTTCGGGCGCGGCATACAGCGGCGTCAAGCTCAGGTCGCGGGTCTGGACCTTCCCTTCGCGGGCCTGTCGAGAGATGCCGAAGTCCGCCACCTTCAGCGTTGGAGGCTGTGCAGTGGTTTTTGAGGGCTCGACGAGGATGTTTGCGGGCTTGAGGTCGCGGTGGAGGACG
>JBCBLB010000867.1:0-3464 GCA_038520555.1 Myxococcota bacterium
CTGAAACCGAGGCTCAAAGGTCGCCGCCCGAAACGTGACCCCATGAAGATGGGCGTCCTGGGCGCCCTTCTGGCACAGGCGGCGCATCTGTTCGGCGTTGAGCCAGGGGGCGCCGACATGATGGAAGGGGCGGGTGGTGCCGCGTCCCTCAGAGAGGTTGGTGCCTTCGATGAGACACAGGCCTGGATAGATGGCGGCGGCCTCCAGCGTCGGCATGTTCGGCGAGGGAAACACCCAGGGCAGGTCGGTTTCATCGAGCCACTGCTGCCGCGCCCACCCCTGGCAGGGGATGAGGGTCAGCGGGCAGTCGATGCCGACGTGTTTTTTGAAGAACAGGCCCAGCTCGGCCATCGTCATCCCATGGCGGACGGCGAGGGGATAGGCAGAGACGAAGCTCTCGAAGCCGGGCTGGACGACGTTGCCCTCAACCGTGACGCCGTCGATGGGGTTGGGGCGGTCCAAGACGATGATGCGGGTGTCGACCTTCGCGGCCACTGCCATCAGGTAGCCGAGGGTGGCCTGGTAGGTGTAGTACCGGCTGCCGATGTCCTGAATGTCGAAGATGAGCGCGTCGAGGTCTTCGAGCGTCTCTGGCGGTGGATGAAGCGACGCTTCATCCGTCCCGTATAGACTGACCGCTTCAATGGCGCGGCGGTTGGTCTCATCCCCGATGGTGATCATGTCCTGGGCCGTGGCGTCGAGACCATGCTCTGGGCCAAACAGCCGGACGATGTCCAGCCCCTGATCCTGCATCGCCGGGATGATGTGGTCCAGCGCGCGGGTGACGGCGGTGTGGTTGCAACAGACGCCCAACCGCATCCCTCGATACGACGCGGCGTCCTCCAGGAAGACTTCAAGACCGGTTCTCATAGACGCAGTGTATCCCCTCTGGCGCTCGGATTGTGGGGTCATACGGGTTGTTCAGAAAAATCGGTATGAAATCAGCTTTTCCTCGGCGATTTCCGGGGGTGGTCATACACAGTCTGTAGAAGAGGCGTACCATCGCGTGTCGAAGCGTTTCCGCATGCCGACTTCGAGTCGGTTGGCGTGTTCTATGCCTACAACCCTCAGAGCGTCGCGGCACAGTGGAACGACCTGGAGTCTGCTGAGCATATCGTGGTCGATAAGCCCCGGTACCGAGACCAGGTCGCGGACGATCCGGTCCTTCTTCGGGAGTTTCGGGGCGAGTCTAAGAAGTACCGCAGGCTTCCGGAGTACATCCGCCGGTACGTTGAGACGCTTCCGTAACAGCGGACGCGACACATCCATCCACCAATGCGATCTCTTGAAGCGGGATCGCCGGGATCCCTTTGGTTCGCCTTGACTTCGTTCCAGGCGGAAGGCGTGGCCTCCCGGATCGATCTGAATCTCGAGCGGAATACGCTGGCTGTGACATGGTCCGGATCATGACACGATAAGGAGAGGCGGCACCGGTCCACCGCTGAGGTCGCCTTGCCAGTCCCTGCTGCTCTGATCCCGCCTGCTCGGCTTCGAATCCTCGAAGCGGCGTTCTCGGCCTTCGCCGAAGAGGGCTTCGGCGCCACCAGGATGCGCCGCATTGCCCGAGACGCGGACTGTTCGTTGGGGCTGTTGTATCGATACTATCCCTCCAAGCAGGCGCTCGCGGTGGCGCTCGCCCACGACCTCGCGGTCCGTGGGATGGAGCGGGTGGTGGAGTTGCCCCGTGGCCCGATCGCGGAGCGGGTGGCAGAGACCTTGAGAATCTCGCTGTCCCTATTGGAGGCGCACGGCTCAGCCCTCCGTGGGTTGGTCACGGCGGCGCTCGATCCCGATGGCCCGCTCAACAACCTCGACGCGTTGCGATCGCTTCAGGCGCGGGTTTCAGCGATCGTCTCCGTGGCCATCCTCGGCGCTGAAGATGCACCGGACGGGGTGGGCGCTGCGCGGTTGGGGCGGCTGGTGGAGGCGGTGCACTTGAACCTCGTCCTGCTCTGGGCCCGATCGTCGGAAGCGTCCGGCCGTGCTGTCGCCCTCGTCGAGGAGGGCATGGCCGCGTTGATGCCGATGCTCTCGACGGTGGCGACCCAGAACGCGATGGGCAGGCTCGATCAGGTGCTCTCTCCGCTGTTGGGAGAGACGATTGACCCGGCCTCGCGGTCAACGGCGCGTCGGATTCTGGAGCGCCTGTTCCGTCACCGACGGCTGCTGCCGGGCTCTCCGGCAGACGTCTCCCTGGATGCGGCGATGGCGCCACACCTTCATCGCCTCGCGTCTGTGGTGGGGAGCGGCGCGCCGATAACGATCGTTTTGGTGGGGTTCGCGGGCCGGACCCAGAACCTCAACCGGGTCATCGGTCCAGCTCCGGATCGGGCCGAGCGTCTCGCGCTCGCCTTTCTGGTCGCGCTTCAAGAGGAACTCGGTGAAATCCACGCGCCCGGGGTTCGGCTGATTCTCGCCTCAGACGGGCTTTTGACCGGTGACCTGCTGGGGTTATCGGAGCGCACGCTCAAGGCCTACGCCCACCAGGTCGACGCGATGATCTCTGGGAAGGCGCTGCTTTGGCTCGACCTTTTCGATGTGTTTGGGGAGATGGGGGTCGACACCGCCCGGCGCCGGCTGGAACGATCCTGGGCAGAGTCAGACGTCGTCCCGCTGCGAAAGCAGCTGGATGGCCTGCAACGACAGCTCTTTGCGGATCGGATGATGCGTTCCAACAAGCCCCGGGCGGCCGTTCGGCAGGAGGCCCGGGATGTAGCCGGTCAGATCCTCAGGCGGCAGCGGGCGTGGCGACGGCTGCTGATGACCGGCTTCCCCGATGCGTTGGTGCTCTCTTCGACGCCGCAGCCGCCCATCGCATCGACGATGGGCGTGTTGCTGGGGACCGCCGACGACGTCTGGATGACGCCCTGGAGCAGCGTCATCCTGGAGGAGGACGGGCGGAGCCGTCTGGTCACCCGGCTGGAGGCTGAAGATTTGGGCGCAGAGCTGATTGAGGTTGAGGGAGACGCCCATTTTGAGATTCGGTAGATCCTCCGCTCTCACACCGAATCTGTTGTGTCCATGATGTAGAGGGCCTCTATGGTTGCAACAAGGTTGCAACTCTTGTTCTGGGTAGAGGTTGAAGCAAACGCTCTTTACGTTGTTCTTGAGCGGCCTCTTCAAACCCGATCGCCACCTGGCGGTTTTGCAACAGGTTTTGTTCTTCGCAAGCCAGACTTGCGGAGCGCTCATTCTCTTCAGGCCTCCTCTGGGGCCATCCTCTCATCCAGGAGTGTGTGTCGATGCCTGCTTCCCTCAAACTGGCGCCTCATCTCACGGAAGAGGAGATCGCCGACTGTGTCCAATCCGCAAATGACCCGGTCGAAATGCGTCGCTGGTTGGCGCTTCTGTTAAAAATTCGTGGGAAACGACACAGTGAGATCGCGGTCGTTCTGGAGCGGCACCCGAGCTGGGTCACTCACCTGATACACCTCTACAATGAACATGGACCGAAGCGAATGGCC
>JBCBLB010000540.1:0-6857 GCA_038520555.1 Myxococcota bacterium
GGTGCCGGTACCCGTCGCCGTCGCGCCGACCCCGGACGCGCCGCGCACCTCGACGGGGACTTCGACGGGGACTTCGACGGGCACTTCGACATGAACGATGCGGGGTTCTGGCTCCGGCCGCGGCGGGTTGGGAGCCGGACGGGCCGCCGCCCCTCCCTTCGGTGGGTAGGGCTTGCCATGGTTGGAGCCGTTGAGCGGAATGGCCAGCCTGGGCTTCTTGCGCTGATGGGGATTCTCGGGGACCCGATACCCCGCCCACATCGCCGCAGGCTGCATCGGGATGCCGGCCGCGGCGAGCTGTGCGACAGCGCCGGCCCAGGCCTTCAGGTCCGCTGCGTTCTTCCGGTCGGTGGCGATCGTCTGGTGGGGACGATCGCCAAGGATGCGCTTGACCAGACCGGTGAGCACGGCGTTCGGACCCACCTCGATGAAGGTGCGCGCCCCTGCCTCGTACATCGCCTCGACCATCTCCACAAAACGCACCGAATTGGCGATTTGTTCGGCCAGCTGGGCGCGCATCGCGTCTGCATCTGCTGGATAGGGCGCCGCAGAGGTGTTCGCATAGACCGGCACCGTCGGCGTCTCGAACGCCACCTCAGCGAGCGCTGCGGCGAACGGCGTCGAGGACTCACTGACGACCGGTGAATGGAACGCGGTGGCCACCCGGAGCCGCCTGGCGTTGACGCCGTTGTCCTTGAGGACGGCCTCTGCCGCCTCGATGGCGTCGGTCGGCCCAGAGAGCACAACCTGGGTGGGGTGGTTGTGATTGGCGACCACGACCTGGAGGTTGTTCGCCGCGACCAGCTCCCGAACCCGCTCGATGGGTTCGGACACGGCGGTCATCGCTCCAGGCAGCGCGGCGGCGGCAGCCATCAACTCGCCCCGCTTCCGCGCGACGCGAAGCAGGTCCGCGGCCGACAGGACCCCCGCGGCGTGTAAAGCCGTGACTTCACCATAGGAGTGTCCGCCGACAGCAGCGGCTTCGACGCCCATGGCCTGGAGCGCCCGAAGGGTCGCCAGGCTGGCGGCGCCGATCGCTGGCTGCGCCCACTCGGTCGCGGTCAGCCGGGTTCGCTGTGCGGCCTGATCTTCGTCGGTGAAGGCGGTCTTCGGGAACACGACGTCGTACAGCCCGAGCGGCTCGTCGCCAAGATCCAGGTCTGCAGCATCATCCCAGGCGCTCAGCGCGATCTCATCGAGCTGCGCCAGAGGGGCGCCCATGTTCACATACTGGCTGCCCTGACCGGGGAAGAGGAACGCAACCTGTCCATCATGTGCACCGACCCCATAGTGGACGCCATCGGGGGTTGAGAAGGCTGCATCGGGCTGCTTCGCGATCCGAGAGGCCGCAGCGCGCAGCTTCTGCGCCAGATCATGGTCATCGCGGGCGATGAAGGCGAGGCGTCGCTTCGCGGTCAGGTCTGCATCGTGCAGCGAAGTGTAGGAGAGCCGCTGCAGGTACCCCTCCGCAGAGGACGCGTCGATATGGGCTTGAATCTGGGCGATGAGGTCATCCCCGGTGAGGACGACGACCTCATGTGAGGCGGTCCGCAGCCGGCCGGCCCGGTGCTCGGGGTTGAGATACTCTTCGAGGGCGATATGGAAGTTCGAGCCCCCGAAGCCGAATGAGCTCACGCCCGCGCGACGCGGGTGATCGCTGCTTCGGACCCAGGGGCGGGCGGTGGTGTTCAGATAGAACGGCGACTGCGCGATGGCCAGCTTGGGGTTGGGGCGCTCGATCTTGATGGTCGGCGGAATGACCTTGCTGTGCAGGGCGAGGATGGCCTTGAACAGGCCAGCGGCGCCAGCGGCGGATTTGGTATGTCCGATCTGCGATTTGACGCTGCCGAGCGCGCACCACTGCCGATCCGCGCGGCCGGTCTCGTCGAAGACCATCCGCAGACCGCCGAACTCTGCAGCGTCGCCCGCTTTGGTGCCGGTGCCGTGTGCTTCGACCAGCTCGACGGTGCTCGCCGAGAAGCCCGCATGCACGTAGGCCCGGCGCAGGGCGTTGGCCTGCCCTGAAGACCGTGGCGCATAGACGCTCTTGGCGCGGCCATCTGAACTGGAGCCGACGCCGCGGATGACCGCATAGATGCGATCGCCATCCCGCTCGGCGTGGTCGAGCAGCTTCAGGGCGAACATCCCCAGCCCTTCGCCGAGCATCGTCCCGTCGGCGGCGTCTGAGAAGGGCCGGCAGTCGCCGCTGTGGGAAAGCGCCGGGGTCTTCGAGAAGCACATATACATGAAGATGTCGTTCATGGTGTCCACCCCGCCGGTGATCACCATGTCCGAGTCGCCCAGGTACAGCTCATTGGCGGCCATCGACAGCGCCGAGAAGGTGCTCGCGCAGGCCGCGTCGGTCACGCAGTTGGTCCCGCCAAGGTCCAGACGGTTCGCGATCCGCCCGGCGACGACGTTGCCCAGAACGCCGGGGAAGGTGCTCTCCTGCCAGGGGACGTACTCGCCAGAGATGCGGGTGCAGATGTCCTCTACCTCGGACTCAGGCAGCCCGGCGTCGCGGAGGGCTTTGACCCAGACCGGCCGCTGCAGGCGGCTGACCATGGTGCCCAGCAGCTCCTGCGCAGAGGTCACCCCGAGGATCACAGAGACGCGAGACCGATCGACCTCGCGGGCACGGGCGGCGTCATCGAGCACCTTCTGCGCCACGATCAGGGCGAGCAGCTGGCTGGTGTCGGTGGCCGGGATGATGCTGGGGGGCACCCCCCATCCCAACGCGTCAAAGTCGACGTCCTTCAAGAAGGCGCCGCGATTGGCGTAGGTCTTGTCGGGCGCGCCCGGATCCGGATCGTAGTAGTCCTCGATCAGCCAGTGGCTGGGCGGGACGTCGGTGATCTGATCGGTGCCGGCCAGGATGTCCCGCCAGAACCCGTCGGCGCTCGTCGAGCCGGGGAACAGCGCGCTGACACCAACCACAGCGATGGGAGGTCGAGTCTGCTGCATAAGAATCTTCAGGGTCGAGAGTGAAAAGGAGATGCGGATCAGGCGAGCGTTCGCGGCCGATAATCAAAGGCTGCGGCCGGAATGGGGACGCCGAAACTCCGCAGTTGCTGGGCGCGGGTCACGACCGCCGCCCCTTCAAGGAGGTTGCGGGCCACCTGGACGACGGTGCGCCGCTCAGGCGCTTCCAGGAAGCTGCCACGGGTCCATCGGTTGAACGCACCCATCGCCGGGCCGCACCAGATCTGGTAGTCGACCGCCCGGCTCGCGTCCCCGGCAATCGCCCACTTGCTGGACTGGCCCAGGTACGCCCGGAACAACAACGCCATCTTGTGCTTTGGATCGCGCTGTGCTCGCGCCAACTCCGCAGGGTCCCGATCGCGCCAGTAACGCGCTGTGCTCGCCCAGGCGTCTTCAACGGAGTCCCGAAGGATCTCCTTCTCCAGCCGCTGGCGATCCTTCGTCGGGATGTCTTCCAGGCGATCGTATCCCCGGTACAGGTGGTACAGCCGCTTCGCCCGATTCGCGAACATCGTCCCGCGCTTGAGCACCTGGACCTCGACGCCCAGCTCGAACATGTCCGCCGCTGGAGCCATGATGACATCGGACAGGCCCGCGCTGGCGAGCATCTTCCGCCCGCTCTCGTGCAGCCCGGACTCAACACATGCCTGGTTGACCGAGCCGGTGAGCACATAGGCCGCTCCCAGAGAGAAGGCCGCGGCCACTGCCGTCGGCGTCCCCAGTCCCCCCGCAGCCCCGACGCGGATCGGGCGGCGGTATCCGCGGGCCGCCATCACCTCATCCCGAAGCGACAGGATCGTCGGGAACAACGCGGTCAGAGGGCGATTGTCGGTGTGACCGCCTGAGTCGGACTCGACCGTATAGTCTTCGGCGACCGGAAGGCTTCGCGCCAGCCGACCTTCTTCCGCAGTCAGCTTCCCCTGCTCGACCAGGGCGTTGAGCATCGCTGCCGGCGCCGGCTCCATGAAGCGACGCGCCACCTCGGGATGGGAGATCTTGGCGAAGACATAGTTCTGTCGGTGAATGCGGCCCTGCGGATCGCTGCGCAGCCCGGTGTAGGCGTAGCGAACGATCATCGGGGTCAGGTTCATATAGGCCGCGGCGCTCACCCGGCGGACACCCCGGCGAATATACATCTCTGAAATATGATCTTCGAGCGCTGGTTCGTTGGGGGAGTGGATGAGATTGGAACCCCAGGACAGCCCACGTGGCGTCAGGTGCTGATCCAACTCATCGATCGCAGCGGCGACCCGATCCGGGCTCAGGCCAGCCGCACCAAAAAACCCCAGAAAGCCCGCCTCAGCCATTGCGCGGACCAGCCGGGTCGTGGCGATGCCGTTGGCCATCGCCCCAGAGACATACGGGAAGCGGACGTTGTGAAGCTCTGTGAAGGACCGATCGCCCAACCACTCCGGGTACACCGCGGACAAACTGGCGAACACCGAGGCGTCGCCGCTCGCAGAAAAGGAACCGCCGAAGCCGATTCCCAACTGGCCGGTTCGAGGGTGCTCGACGACATGGGCGGTCTCTCGGACGCGATGCGCCGCCTGAAACAGGTCCGGCTGGCTGAATGCCGGTGGTTCATCTCCTGCTCTCCAGGCGCCAATCGGGTGCACGCGTCCGTCTCCTCAGTCGGTTTGGAGGTGCACTCTTAAACGATTCTACGAACGACAACTGTCAATGCTTGGTCACAGAGAACATTCCTCATTCAGCCAAGGATGCCGATCGGCTGGCGTTGACCTTTCTTTTACCGTGCACAGATCATCCTCCGCCCTATGGCGAGCGTCGATGACCGGCCCCGCCTGAGCGCCTTGACCGCTGCCTTCGGAGTCCCATCTTGGCTAAGCCTGAACAACCAGGCTGGTTCCGACGCTCCCTTGGCGTGTTCTCTTATACACGCCGGGCCGTCGGGCTGGTCTGGACCACCAACCGCTCACTGACCATCACCTTCGGCGTCCTCACCCTCATCGCCGGGTTGCTCCCCGCCGGGATGGCCTATGTCGGCAAACTCATCATCGACGGCGTCCTCGCCGCCTCCCAGAGCGGCGGCGAGGACGCCCTCACCCGACAAGCCCTCCTCTTCGTCGGCGTCGAAGCCATCCTCGTCGTCCTCATCGCCGCTGCTCAGCGGGGACTCCAGATCTGTGAGACCTTGATCCGTCTACAGCTCGGCCACCGTGTCAACGTCATGATCCTCGATAAGGCCCTGACGCTGAGCCTGCCAGACTTCGAAGATCCCGAAGTCTACGATCAGATGACCCGCGCTCGCCGTGAAGCGTCCTCTCGCCCGCTCTCTCTGGTTCGGCGCGCGTTCGGCCTGATCCAGAACAGCATCTCGCTCATCACCTACAGCGCCCTGCTCCTCCAGTTCTCCGGCGTCGCGGTGCTCATCCTCGCCTTCGCCGCCGTGCCGCCGTTCATCGCCGAGACCATGTTCGCCGGCGAAGGGTTTCGGCTGTTCCGGTGGCGATCCCCCGCATATCGCGAGCAGGCCTACCTCGAGACCGTCATCGCCCGCGAAGACTTCGCCAAAGAGGTCATGCTCCTCGGCGTCGGGCCCCGGCTCATCAAACGATACCGAGAGATCTTCGAGACCCTCTATGGCGATGATCGGAGCCTGACCCTGCGCCGCAGCGGATGGGGGTTCGGGCTCGGGCTCCTCAGCAAAATCGCCCTGTATGGCACCTATGGATGGATCGCAGTGGAAGCCATCGGCGGGCGGATCAGCCTCGGCGATATGACCATGTTCCTCCTCGTCTTTAAACAGGGACAGTCCGCCTTCTCGGCCATGCTCTCTGGGGTCGGCGGGATGTATGAGGACAACCTCTACCTCTCCAACCTCTATGAGTTCCTCGGCCGGCCCGTCCGCCATCAGACCGGCACACGCGTTGTCGGCGACGTGCCGATGGACGGCATCCGGTTTGAGGGGGTCTCGTTCACCTACCCCGGCGCCGAACAGCCCGCGCTCAAGGACATCACCCTCACCCTGAAGCCCGGCGAGAAGCTCGCTCTGGTCGGACACAACGGAAGCGGAAAGACCACGCTGATCAAGCTGTTGACCCGACTGTACACCCCCCAGCAGGGACGCATCCTCCTCGACGGCCGCGACCTCCAGGAGTGGGATGAGCGGGCGCTCCAGCGTCGAATCGGCGTCATCTTTCAGGACTTCGTCCGGTACCAGTTCTCCGTCGGCGAGAACATCGGCGTCGGTGATGTCGATCACATCGACGCAGTCGATCGATGGGCCAGCGCCGCAGAGAAAGGCATGGCCGCTCCGTTCATCGAACAGATGGCGCTGAAGTATCAGACTCAGCTCGGCAAATGGTTCAAAGATGGACGCGAGCTCAGCGGCGGACAGTGGCAGAAGATCGCCCTGTCGCGCGCGTTCATGAGAGCGCAGGCCCAGCTGTTGGTCCTCGACGAGCCGACCAGCGCGATGGACGCAGAGGCCGAAGCCGAGATCTTCGAGCGGGTGCGCAACATGACAGACGAGCAGATGGCGATCCTCATCTCTCACCGGTTCTCGACGGTCCGGATGGCGGATCGGATCGTCGTCCTCGAAGGGGGGGAGATCATCGAGAGCGGCGATCATGAAGCGCTGATGGCGCGACAGGGGCAGTATGCGCACCTGTTCTCGCTGCAGGCGGCTGGGTATCAGTGACCGCCTGGGTTGGATACACTGACAGGTATGCAGAGTCTGCCTCCTGCGATCCGTGAGTGGTTGGAGACGTTGGGCGCCGCGCAGGGCTGGTCGGCTCAGGCGCTGGCCCGCTATGGCGCCCAGCTGTCCGCTCGCCTGAACCACAACCCCCAGGACGTCGGCGCGCTGGGGCGATATCAGCTGATGGCTGAGATCGGGCGGGGTGGCGTGGGGA
>JBCBLB010000710.1:0-4887 GCA_038520555.1 Myxococcota bacterium
CGAAGCTGGCGCAGCTTCGCCTCAGCCGCCTGCCTCTGGTGCCCGATCTGTCTGCGCTCACCGAGCTGATGGCGTTGGAGCTGATTCGCATCCGCGACGCTGCGTTACGCCGAAGCTCGTCGGGGCTGATTCCCGTGCAACGAGACACCGAGAAGCTGCGGATGCGGTGCAGGTCATCCAGCGCACGCAGATCGGAGATGCCTACGTCGTCGATGTGAAGCAGCTCCAACGCCATCAGCTCGGTGAGCGCAGACAGATCGGGCACCAGAGGCAGGCGGCTGAGGCGAAGCTGCGCCAGCTTCGAGAGCGATGACAACACAGACAGATCGGAGACCTGCGCAAGCCCGGATAAGTGCAGCGAGATCAGCTGTGTGAGCGGCGCGAGAAACGATATGTCACCGACTTGCGCGTCCACCCGGTCGTAGTTGCCGACAAACAGCGTCTCCAGCGCGGTCAGGTTCGCCAACGCCGACAGATCGCCGGTCCCGCTGCCTTCGACAGACAGCCACTTCAGCCCGGTGAGCGTGCCCACCGGAGACAGGTCGGTGACCGCAGGCAGCGAGCCCAACAGCAGCTTGTGCAGCGGGAGCCCCACGAGCGGCGAGAGATCGGTCACCGCGCGCGCGTTTCCGGAGAGGTTGAGCAGCTCAAGGCGGTCATTCCCCACCAGGAAGTCCAGGTTGGCGACGGGGCAGCCGGAGAAGCGGACCGTCTTGACCCCATCAAGGTGGCGATACCGCTTCAGCGACCAGGACACGACTTCGGCCGGGTGGTGGCGGACACGACGGTTTCGAAGCTCAACACCCCGCTCCAGCACGTTTCTGTTGGGATGAAAGCGCACACACGCCTTCATACAACGGTCGATCTCGGGATCATTGAGGGCTTCGACCATCTCCAGGCCCTGGCGGACGTGATCGAGATCGGCGCTGGAGATCAGCGAGCGGATGTGGGCCAGCGCCTTACGGGTGTTCATGGTTTCTCCGGCCCATGGGGCCTGGGGATTCTATCGTCTGTGTCGGACCTTCTGTGAGCGTATGCTCTACACGATGACGGAAGACCAGCGATTTCAATTTTTCGACGATCTGTGCAACGGGAGCCTTCTTCAAACAGGCGGTTCGAGGGTCGCGACAACGCTCGACAACCGATAAAAGCTGCGAAGGAGACATCTGCGTCATCAACCACATGAACCCGATGGTTCGTGGTGGACGAACGACATCAACTGGGAACAATGAGGGGCGGATGCGAGAGACGCTGCAGAAACTGGACCATTTCCTGGAGACCCGCCGCCCCCGGCTATACCAGGCGCTTCGCCCGGGTCTCGACCATCAGCAGCTCTCAGAGCTGCGCCAGGGGTTCGGCTTTTCGATTCATACACCGCTGCGGCTGTGGTGGCAGTGGCGAGACGGGCAGGTGGTGCGGGTGGGGAGCGGGACGTTGTTCTTCAACCGCACCCTGATGACCGCCGCGGAGTCTGTCCAGGCTGCGAAGCTGCTCCAGTCGATGTTCGCCGACAGTCCGTCATGGTGGGGACCGCGTTGGGTGCCCATCCTCACCAATGGGGCCGGCGATTACATCTGCGTCGATCTGAAAGGTGACCAGTCGCTGGGCTACAAACAACACAGCAAACGCGGCCAGATCGTCGAACACTGGCACGATGACAAGAACCGCTCGGTCCTCGCCCCAGACCTGGCCTCCTGGCTGGAGGCGATGATAGACTCCTGGCAACGCTGTAACTGGCGAGAGACCGAAGGGGGCTCATTCACGCTGGAAACAGAAGAAGACTGGCGCGCCCATAAGGCCGTGATGCATGAGAATATCCATGGATATCCGAGACATTTTACAGGGCATCGGACGTAGGGGCCTCACTGCCCGGGGTTACATGCATAATCACCCCCGGGATTGATAAGCTCTGAGGCGGCTTGTCAGTAAAGCGGACAGTCCAACCGTAACACTGACAGGGACAAACAACATGATCCGTAAGGCGCCCTGATTGGCGTTCTGTATTCACGTTATGCGAACGCCATGGATCCGATGCTTGTGATTCTCGACATCGACGAGACCCTGGTGTACTCAACACCCTCTCCGCTGAACCGCTCGGCCGATGATCACGTCGTGGGCTACCACGTTTATTACCGCCCAGGGGTGAAGGCGTTCATTCATGCGCTCTTTGGGATGGCTCACGTCGCCGTCTGGACCGCCTCCGATCGGGGATATGCCACGCCGCTGCTCCAGGGGTTGCTCGGCCCGGACCTTGAACGGCTGATGTTCTTCTGGACCCACAATCGGTGCACGGTCCGCCAGGATCTACGGACCGCTCAACAAGTGACGTGGAAGCCGCTCCGCAAAGTTCGACGGATGGGTGTGGACTTGCGTCGCGTTCTGATCGTCGACAACACCCCATCGACCTTTGCAGACAACTACGGCAACGGCATCGCGGTTCGCGACTATCTGGGGGCTGAGACCGATGATGAGCTGCCGCTCTTGCAACGCTATATCACCAGTCTGCGTGATGTTCCCAATGTTCGCGCCGTTGAAAAACGGGGCTGGCGGCATCGTCTGGGATAGCCTGAGACCGTCGACTCCGGAGGTGGCCCCGATGTCTCGTGCTCCCATCGCGTTCGTTCCTCATGGTGGCGGCCCCTGGCCGATCCTTTCGTTACCCGTGCTTCCCCAGGCAGAGACCGTTGCGTTGGCCACCTATATGCGAAGCATCGGCCGGTTCGGCGCCCCAGCGACCGCCCTGGTCGTTGTCTCAGCCCACTGGGAAGAAGACACCGTCACAGTCAACACCGGCCCTGCTCCAGGGATGTACTTTGACTACTACAACTTCCCAGATCATGCCTATACGTTCAGCTGGCCGGCTCCAGGCGCCCCAGACGTCGCAGAGCGCGCCCTGGCTCTGTTGTCTGATTTTCAGCCAGAACGAAACAACACACGCGGCTATGATCATGGGACCTTCATTCCGTTGATGCTCGCCTATCCAGATGCCAACATTCCCGTTGTCCAGATATCGTTGAAGAAGAACCTTGATCCTGCAGAACATATCGCCATCGGAAAGGCGCTCGCCCCGCTGCGAGAGGACGGGGTGGTGATCCTGGGCAGCGGAAACTCCTACCACAACCTCCGCCAGCTGTTCCACGCCACCCCCCGCGGCCACCAGGAAGCCGACGCGTTCGATGCATGGTTGGCCGATACGATCCGACGGCCTCAGGCGGAACGGGACGCTCGGCTGGCAGCGTGGCACACCGCGCCCGCCGCGCGGGCCTGTCATCCCCGAGAAGAGCACCTGATCCCGCTGATGGTGGTCGCAGGAGCGGCTGGGGCAGACCCCGGCCGGATCGCATGGAGCGGAACCACAAATGGATACCGGGGCTCCGCGATTCATTTCGACTAAGAGAAACTCATACACCGTCGCCCGAATGGTGGTCCTCAGTCGATGTCAGGGGCCATGACGTGTATCGCGTTATCTGCGCTGAAACAGGGGGTTGACTCTGGATTGCATGCGCAGCTGTGCGATGAGTTGGGCGGTGGTCACGAGCTCTGCGCTGAATGGGAGGTTGAGCCCTGCTCCCACGTCGAGGGTGTCATTGAGCGTTCGGCGCCCCATCATGGTCAGGGAGACGGCCTGGGCCACGAACATCTCGGAGGCATCCAACTCCATCAACAAAGACCAGTCGTCGTTGAGCGGTCGGCGATAACTGATGGTGAGCTGGCGGGAGAGCTCGATATCGAACGTATCCCCGCCAGGTTCTGTCAACCCCAGGGCTGCATAGATGTTGAGTGTCTGGGTGTCATTGATGGTGAAGGCCATCCGGGTTGCGAACATTCCCCGATACCATGCCAACCCTTCCAGCGGCGAGACGGCCCAGTAGCCTGGGTTATAGGCAACCCCAGGCGTTCCGCTGACTTCGATACCCAGATCCAGCTGCATCGCATCCGGTGGTCGCGGTCGCCCCCAGGCGTTCCGGAACGCATCCACGAAATGGGTCGGGCTGATGCGCAGCGCGCCGTGTGCACCCCCAAAACCCCAGGTGAACGAGCGGTCGCTGACATAGCCCAGGTATGGCACGTCCACGCCGATGATGATGAGCTGGCCGGTCTGGGCCACCAGGCGAGCCTGCCCGATCGTGCCGGTCTGAAGGTCCGTGACCAGCTCGGTGTTGAGCATGGCCTGGGCGCGCGGCTGGTTGGCGGGGAGCTGGCGATATCCACCAGTCGCTTGCGCCATCGCCAGCGAAGACGCAAGAAGAACAACGATCATTCGGGGATCCCTGTATCTTCAGGTTCTTCCTGAGGAAGATATCCAGAGTCCAGATCATACCACCGCTTGAAGGTTCTTCGAACCGCGGCACAATCCCGACCTGGCGACTCATACTCCGAACGTGCGCCAGTCGTGAACGTCCAGATCCCTTGATCCGCATGGTCCGGGACCAGGAGCTGATGAAGATAGGGATTTGTCGGCTCAAAGATCCAGGTATAGGTTTCCCCCGGATTCAGGCCGCCCGGCACACACAAGGCGATTCCTGTATTCTGGATGTCGAGCACAAATTCTACCGGCTCATCATCGCTGTCCAGGAGTCCGAAAGCTGTCTGGAGGTTGTCGTTATCTACCAGCGTCGACACTGTAGATCTCCAGAATACAGACGGTGGAAGGTTGAAGTCCCATTCGGACTCATTATCAAAGGGAAACCGCCGATCGGGTGTTGTTGTTTGTGAACAGGAGAAGACCAACAGGGTGGCGCTCGCAATACAGACTGTTAATCGCCAGCATGGAAAATAATCTGATACAATCATCAATATGATAAATATAATGAAGCGATTAACAGTCTGTATTGCGAGCGCCACCCTGTTGGTCTTCTCCTGTTCACAAACAACAACACCCGATCG
>JBCBLB010000717.1:0-4821 GCA_038520555.1 Myxococcota bacterium
CGCTCGCTGGACCCCGCCAGGCAGGATCCCGACGCCACGGCGGACAACATCCTGGTCCACCCCGATGTGCGCCGGATGCTGTTGAACATCAAGTCCACCAATGAGGCGCTCCGCGGCCTGGCGACCTACATCGCGATGCACTACGACATCGCCCACCACCACGAAGACGCAGAGACCCGGCAGACATCGGACGACATCGTCGCGCTGCTGACGCCGGTGATGAAGAGCTACGGCTCGGAGCGGGGCTTCTGGAACATCAGCGAAGCGATGCAGGTGACTGGCGGCGCCGGCTACACCCAGGACTGGCCGATCGAGCAGCACCTCCGGGACGCCCGCATCGCCCTGATCTATGAAGGGACGAACCACATCCAGGCGCTCGACCTCGTCGGCCGGAAGCTGCCCCGGGACAACGGCCGGCTGATCCGCTCCTTCCAGTCTGAGGTGACCGCCCTGATCCGCGAGTGCAGCCCGATCGAAGCGATGGCTGAGTTCATCGCACCGCTGAAGGCGGAGAGCAAGCGACTGACCGAAGTGACGATGGCCCTGGGGATGAAGGCCTTCCAGGATCCGGAAGAAGCCGGCGCGGTCGCCAACAGCTATCTGAACCTGTTCGCGATGACGACGCTGGCGTTCGTCTGGTGCAAGCAGGTCCACTATGCGCTGACTCAAGACACCCTGATCGCCCGGGCCAAGATCAAAACGGCCCGATTCTTCTTCCAGGTCGTCCTGCCCGAAGCAGACACCTACGCCCGACAGATCGCTGCGGGCAAAGCGTCGATGATGGACTTCGACGTCGAGATGTTTTGAAGCAATCGTGTAGAGATCGGGTTGTTCGCGGGTCTTCCGGAAGGAAGGCCCGCGTCTGGTTGTTGATGGGGGGAGCCATCGGGGGATCGCGTGTCACATTTTGTCTCTGCCCTGTCCGTGAACCCTGACGGTGTGTACTCACAGACTGGGCTACAGATCCGGGGTTTCCGGCCCCAGATCGTCGGGAGGGACGCTGCCTAAGTGCCTGATTTAACTTACATTATGGCTGGCGTAAACGGATCGTTACGTTATTGTAATCAGTGGATCACGAAAAAACACATTCGACCGGGTGCCTCTCGTCAAAAACCGGCGGAGAGCTGCCCATGGTCATCCCTAAATCCTAACCGATCATCGGGGAGCAATGGCTCGTAAGAAAAATCGCCTGGAGAGAGAAGAAGAGATCGCGCTGGCGAATCAGATCATCTCGCGAGAGGAGCGCATGTTTGCGCTCTTGAAGAAGATCCCGCGCGCGAACGCCATCCTCAACCGGGAAGAGGCCCGGCACACCAACACCCGGGCCTCCGATGTCAACAAACTTATCGAATCCGTCGAGGCCTGCAAAGCGCTGGAGGGGCTGTGTGCAGAGCACCAGGCGCTCCTGGAGCAGGCCATCACCCTGACCGACGAGGCCGAAGCGCTGCGTTGGCAGCTTGCGATGTCTGCGCGCTACCTGGTGGACATGGAGTCCAGCCGTCTGGCCAACACGCTGATGACCCGTGAGGATCTTCGGCAGTACGGCTATGTGGGCCTTCTCAAGGCGGCGAAGCGGTTCGAGCCGGACAAGGGCGTCCGCTTCACCAGCTACGCGCGCTGGTGGGTTCGTGCTGAGATGACCCGCTCGATGGAGAAGGGGGGTCGTGCGATCCGTCTTCCAGGCGGCGCGGTTGAGCAGCTTCGTCGTCTCCGCACCGCCTCACGGCGGATGGAGCGGGACGGCAGCGAGCCGACGGCGAGAGAGCTGGCGGATGAGACGGGGATGACCGAAGAGCGCGTCCGTTTCCTTCGTTCGCGGGGGAGCACGGTCTCGATGGACGCCCCGATCACCAACGACGGGCTGACCATCGCCGACCAGCTGGCCGAAGAGCCGGAGCAGGGCGCGGTGGACGACCGCGTCGCAGACAGCGCGCTGCTGGAGCAGGTCGAGCAGGCGATGAGCGCGGTCCTGGACGAGCGCTCCCAGTACATCCTGCGGCGATACTTCGGCCTGGACGGTGAGGAAGAGACGTCGCTGTCACAGCTGGGCCGCGAGCTGAACCTGTCCCGCGAGCGGGTTCGTCAGCTTCGGATTCGCGCCCTGCGCGATCTTCGTGGCGAGCTGGGAACGCTCCCCTCTCTGGGCTGAGGGCTACTTGACCCGGTATCCGCTCATCTCATTGTTGAAGATCCAGGCCACGACCTCGCCGATTTCGAAAGAGTCGGCCATATAGGTGTGGATCGAGGACGCAGCGGAGCCGGTATCGCGGAGCACCGCACGCGCCCGAAGCATTTTGGCGAACCGTCCCCGCCAGGCATCCATGTTGGAGGGGCGCAGGTCGATCCAGCCGGTCCGGATCCACTGCTCGCGCGTCGCGGCATCCCCGAGCGGCACCTGCTTCTGGTGGCCGACGACTTCAGGCACGTTGATGTTGGGTCCGCGGAGCATCCGGGTCCCATCGGGCAACAGGATCGGGATGCCAATGCTCGGAGCGGTCCGGGCGACGCCAGAGGGCTCCAGAGCGGCGACGAGGGCTTCGCTGAGCGCGGCCCCGCTGTGATCCCCGTGGACGATTCGAGCGAGGCTCTGGAACGCATGCTTGAAGAGCTGGGCTTCAAACAAGAGCTTGGAGAGCTCTGGTGGTCCCAGGCGTCCGAGGGCGATGGAAGAGATGCCGCTTTTGGACTCTGCCATGGAGAGGTCGGTGATGGCGGCGCTGCGGAGCAGTCCGGCCTTGTAGCTTGGGTTGAGGACGCTGGCATCCATCGCGCTGATCACGTCCTGGCCGGTGTTGGCGCCCCGGATCTCTGCGACAATGACCTTGGCTATCTCTTCGGGGGTGATGTACTCCATCTGGCCGAGGGCGGTGATGGCGGCGAACTCACCCCGGGTGAAGACGCCATTTTCACCGGTGTCGACGACGGGAACATCAAGCTTGCCGGCGGTCTGGTAGTCCTTCTCGGGCTCGAGGAGGGTCAGGGTCTCGCCATCGAGGGGGACCTCTTTGGGCGCGAACAGGTTGGTGTTGTTGTGTTTGTCACGGGCTTGGATGACGCGGACACCGCGGTACCCGATCATGGCAGCGGGCTTGACTTCTTTGACGATGGGGGCGTCGGGGGTCCGGGCGAGGAGGAACATCAGCCCGGTGTGTCCGAACGCGGTCTCGTTCTTGGCGAGGAGCTTTCGAGAGGGCTTGTCCTCCGAGTGGGTATACGGAATGTTCAGGCCCATCCCACCGGTCCCGGTGGTCCCGACCTTGAGGTAGACGCGGGTGGCGTACTCCGTGGTGGCGCGGTGGACGAAGCGGACATGGCGGATCAGCTGTGGGCCGGTCTGGGAGAGGAGGAGCGCCTCCAGATCGACGATGCCGGCTTTGTCGAAGCCATCCTTCTGGACCCAGGAGCGGACCCTGGCGGCGCCGTCGAAGACGTCCTGGTAAGAGATGCCGGTGGCGGTGTTGACACAGTCGACGATGACCTCTGGGCGGTGGCGCCGGATCAGCTGGACGAGGTGATTTTCCTGGTAGGCGTCTTCAAAGGAGTCGTAGAGCGCAGACAAGAGGCGGCGGCGAACCGCCGCGTCGGCCAGCAGCGCGCCGCGGCCGGCGTCACGCAGGTCGGTGGGAACAAACAGGTTGCCCCATTCGGGCACGAACGCGATTCGATCGCCGAACTCGGCTTCCAGCGTGGCGCAGGCTTCCATGGCTTCGTGTTCGCGGAGCGAGGCGACCACGATGCGGCGTGGGGCGAGCTGTTTGACGATGTGTCGGCAGACCTGCAAGCCCACGAGGCCGGCGCCGCCGAAAATCAGATAGTCATGGTACATCGAACGATCCTCCAGAATCAAAAAAGCGCACCCCGACCGAGCGGCGTGCATGAGGCGGTGACCCGTGCAACATAAAGGATACGACTGTGTTTCGCTGGGGGTGGGATGGTGATGAAGCTTGCGGGGATCGATGTCGACGCCATCAGCGTCGGGGGGATGCGGACCTGTATCCAATTGCCGAGCTTCGATCTTGCATTTGACATGGGGGTCTGTCCACCAAAGGCGGTGCATCGGGGTACGGTCCTGTTCACCCATGCACACGTCGACCACATGGGCGCAGTCGTACAGCACTGCGCGACCCGGGACCTGTTGGGCCTGAAGCCGCCGACCTACATCCTCCCCCCGAAAAATCTGACCGCGTTCAACGACGTCTTCACCGCGTGGCGGGCGTTGGATCACTCACCGCTCGAACACACGGCGATACCGCTGGCGCCTGGGGAGACCCATGCGATCAAGAAGGGGTTTCGTGTTCAGCCGTTCCGCTCAGTGCACACCGTAATTTCGCAGGGCTACATCCTGCATCACCGGCGGCAGAAGTTGAAGCCGGAATATCAGCACCTGACGGGCCCAGAGATCGGCGCAGCGCGGGCCCGCGGTGAGCAGATCACGGATGAGGTCGACCATCCCGCGGTGGCGTTCACCGGGGACACCCGGATCGACGTGTTGGATCACCATCCAGAGCTGTACCATGTCAACCTTCTGATCATGGAGGTGACGTTCTTCGGGGACCAGATCACGGTGGCACAGGCGCGGCGGCGGGGCCACATCCACCTGAACGAGGTGGCTGCACGCGCGGAGCGGTTTCAAAACGCGGCGCTCTTGTTGACCCACCGATCGGCGCGGCATTCGCTCAAACAGGCAGAAGAAGAGGTTCGCCGAATGTTACCAGCTGAATTGTGCGAACGGGTAACCTTACTGCCGTGAGGGGATGGGCTTACACCCCCTTCACGATCTGGGGATTGGGGCCGTGATAGTGAGTGTCTCTTCCCACAACG
>JBCBLB010000697.1:0-4989 GCA_038520555.1 Myxococcota bacterium
ATCCTGAGGAGCCCCCCATGCCGCGCGTCGGTCTGTCTTTCTATCGACGCATCAGAACCGACGCAGGGGGCATCGAGAAGCCCGTTGAGGGTGCCCGTTGGGCGGCGGGCAGCGGATTGATCCGGCGGTTCTTCGACCAGTTGTTGCCATCCACACACGTCCGGCACGGCGTCAGATCGTTCCCACACCCGGTCCGAAGCCGCAGCCACCGGGCGATCGGACCGTTGTACAGGTTCTCGATGGAGTCGTCCATGATGTTGCCCAGGTGGAGTTGGATGTTGACGTCCAGGTTGCATGGGGTCACATCACCGTTCACCGCCACCATCAGGTACCGCTGCTCCCAGACGTTGCAGCGATGGGCCAGCACCTCGGAATCATCGACGACGCCGCCGTAGGTGAGCACCTGCTTGACCAGGATGCAATCATTGGGGCCGAGGAACGGCTGCCAGTAGTCAATAAAGGGTTCTTCCTCGCCGCGGTTGTGCGAGCTGCGAACGAAGACGATCCGCGTCGGTCGGTGGTTGGGGATCGCCAACCAGGCATGAATCTTCTCGTTGATGGCAGCCATCCGGTCTGCTTCATCGACCCGATTGCCGTTCATGTCGTGGACCGAGCCTGGTCGCGCGCGGTTGAAGACCTCAGGCGTGATCGCATCCGAGCTCAGGCGGAGCAGATCCATCTCGGCCTCCATCCAGGTCTCAAAGGTCTTCTGGGTGACCCGAGACAGGTTGGTGTTCGTCTCCAGGCGGAACCGCCGCGTCTTCAAGGCCCGAACGTACTCATGGTATCGTCTGTGGAGGGTCTGCTCTCCGAAGAACCCGATCTCGACGACCTCTGCGACCCGGTTCGCTTCTTCGACCGCGCGGCGGAAGACCTCGGGCTCGATGAACCGGCCTGGCCGGGTGAACGGGGCCCCGAGCGTCAACCTGGCGCGTTCTTTGCCTTTGTAGGCGTGCGGACAGATCGGACACTTGAAGTTGCAGATGCTGGAGAGTTCGATGTCCATTCGCAGCCGCTGATGCGGCGGAAATTCGCGTGAGGTCGGCAACATCATCTTCAGGCCCCGGGCTTCCGCGCGATCACCGTCAGGCGTGCGCCCTGGTTGTAGTCGTCATTGTCCAGAAGGCCCGGCGGGCTCTCGAAGGTGGGCTTGATTCGCGTCAACGTGAAGCCCAGGCTCTTCAGATGCTTGAACAGCTCGCGATAGTTGGGCACGATCTTGCTCCGGGTCGCTTCGATGGCGTTGAAGCCCAGATCGCCTGGCTCCTCGATGAGGGTCTCCGGCTGATCGGTGACCCGGGTGTCGATGATGATCGCCTCTCGGGTCACCGCCGCGATCCAGGCCATCAGCTGCCGATAGTCGGGCAGGTGGTACAGCAGGCCCGCGCACAGGGTCACATCGAAGGGGGCTTGCTCACGGATCCTGGACCAGAGCTTGGGATCCAACACGTTCCCCTGAACGATCTGGTACTGCTCCGGGGGGAGAAACCCGCCATGTTTCCAGTACAGCTTCCCCTGCTTGACGATGCGCTCGCGCCCTTCGACGCCGAAGAACCGGTTCGCCCCCAGCCGGGCATACTGGGACGACCAGAAGCCGCAGTTGCAGGCCAGCTCCAGGACGGACTTGCCCTGAAAGTCGATGTATTCTGCGACCCCGTCGACCAGAAGGGTGCGGCGGCACCGGATGCGGTTGCTGAGCCGCTGCGCGTCCCAGTCAGACGTCACACCGGGCTGGACCTCAACCCCGCCGATGTTCAGGGGATAAAACCATGGATCCAGCGAGCGGATCTCGTCCTCCAGCGCCGCCCGATCGCGCGTCTCAGTGGCAGGGGACGCAGGCGCGGTGGAGACGTCGGGTTCCTGACGGAGCACAGAGAGGATCGGTGCGCCGAGGCCCTCCAGCAACGCCGTCCGGGCAGGCTGGATCGACGCGGGCAGGGGAAGCACGCCATCAAAACGGGCGCCGACGGTCGGCCAGTCTGCCGGTGAGAGCCCCCCGGTCAAAAAGCCGACCTGGGCGGGGACGTCCCCGATGGCAGCCTTCACCGAATCGACGGTTTCTCCATGGGATGGATCAACGCGCAGAATCAGCGATGCGTCCAGGCCCGCGAACCGGGGCGCGACCACCTCACGGAGGATGCGCAGATCCTGAGCGTCCTGGTAATCTGGCCAGATGAGGATGTTCACCGTCGCTTCCCCGGTGATCGCCCAGGGCTCTGTCGGCGTCGGCGTCGGGGTCGGTGAGGCCCCTGCGGCGATGCTCTTCGAGGGCGTGGTGACCGCGCCCGCGGGGACCCGGGCCTCGATCCGCATGTCTCGGCCGAGCCGCGCGGCGGGTCGCCAGGTCTGGGTGATGGGGCGTTCCACCACATCGGTGAAGCCCGCGTCGCGGAGCGCATGCGACAGCGACTCCGGTGTCCACCCCCACTTGTGAATCTGCGGGACCCCTTCCTGATCGATGGCCGGGGGCCAGCCGAAGATTCCGATGATTCCGATGTCAAAGCCGTGGCTATCGGTTGCCTGCCCCATGATCCGGAAGCAGGCGTCCAGGTTGGGAAGCTCCAGCGACACCTTCCCGCCAGGACGGAGCACACGACGCCACTCCTTCAGCGCCGCGATCGCCTGACTGTAGTGAAGATGTTCGAACAAGTGGTGGGATTCGATCTCATCCACCACGCCGTCCGGGACCATCGGGAGCTGGTCCGCCTCAGCCACGATCTCTGGGTGGTAGCCGGGGTTAACGTCCACGTTGAGCCAGCCCTTGCGCTTCTCGGGGCCTGCGCCCAGGTGCAGCCGAACCGGCGCGCCTGCGGCTCGCCATGCCGCGATGGTCTCCGCTGCAGACGAGGACGACGCTTCCGCTGTCGGCACCGACGGCGCCACATGAGCCGGGGCGGCGGCAGAGGGCTCGCGAACCACCGAGCCATCCGACTGGGTCCGCAGCGTCGCGTTCGGCTGTGTCAGCATCCCCGCGAAGACGTTGGCAGAAATCTGGGTTGCCGGCGCCGGGATCGCGACAGAGGCCGGCTCGGCCTGAGCGGCCTGAAACAGTTCACCGGCGCGGGCGGCCAGCTCGATCAGTTCGTCCCGGGTGAAGGCCTCGGCCCACATCCGCCGGTGCGTCTCGAAGGTGTTGACCTCGATATGATGGCGACGGCTGGCCGCCTGCCAGAACCGATCGGCCCAGCGCCAGCCGTAGTTCTCGACCATATGGGTCAACGCGAACCGTTTCGCCCGGCGCTTGTACGCTTCACGAGAGATGGTCCGGGTGTTCTTCTGGCCGTACGTGGTGCCGCCCAGGTGCTTGAAGATGACATCATCGGAGAAGGCGAGGAACCAGTCTTTTTCATAGAGCCGATAGGACAGCTCGTGGATGGCGCCCCAGCAGTACTTGAAGTCCGGGTTGAGAAAGCCGACCTCTTCGATGGCCTGGCCGCGCATCATGAAGCCCAGGTAGTCGCTGGTGGTGATCGGGCGCCAGCCGCCGCCGGCGCGGGGCTCGCCGCCGGGGTAGGTGTGGCCCCGTTCGGTCGGCGCCAGGATGGCCATCCGCGGGTTCGCGTCCATCGTCTCGATGAGCGTCTGCATCGGCTTCTGCGCCGGGTCGAAGCGGACGTCGTTCATCAGGATCCAGTAGTAGTCGTACGCCCCGGACAGCTGCGCCGCCTTGAGCGCGACGTTGTGGCCGAACGCCTTGCCCCGGAAGTCCGGATCAGCGAACCACAGCGTGCTGTGCGGCGACATCTTGTCCGGGTCGGTGCCACACTCGACGACATGGAGGTCGTACGGCTGCGATGCGCACGCCTTGACATTAACCACGGCCTCTTCGACAAGATCGGGGCGGTTCCGAGAGACGATCAGGACAGCGATTTTCACGACAACAACTCCTCACGATGGATCAGATGCGCCTCGATCCCGACCGCCTGCAGGCGGCGCTGAACCTCAGCGGCGATGATTCGAGACCGGTGGCGGCCCGCGTTGCAGCCGAGCCCGACACGCAGATCGTCGTCGCAGCGGCTGAGGACCTCGATGAGCGGGATGAGGCTCTTGAGGAACGACTCCGCCTGGGGCTGTTCGAGGACAAACTCCCGCATCCCCTGATCGTCGGCTCTGGCGAACATGCCCCACCGCGGATCCCGGGCGGGGTTGCGCACGAAGCTTACGTCAAAGCTGTAGTTTGTCGGCGGCGGCCCATACTTGAAGCCGAACGTCACCAGGGTCACACGACCGTGGTTCCGAGGCGTGGCGGGCGGCTCGATGACGTCCAGCGCCTGCTGCTGCTGCGAAGACATATGGGGGTCCCTCACCTGCTTCCGTTGTGCCCCCCCTTTCGGTCCTGGCCGTCGCGGCTTAAGCGAAGTCCTCCCACAACGATCGATCCAGCTCAGGGAACATCCCAAAGAAGGCGTCGACGTCCCCCTGAAACCATGTGGCCATCTGCTGCCGTTGTGTTGGATTGGGCCGCTCGATCACATAGGGGATCCGGTGGCCGCGCTGCCGCAACCCCGGCGGTGTGCCCGTCTGTCGCAGCCCCAGGAAGTCCCAGGTCTGCCGAATCGCCGTGACCGGGTCTGCCCGGCAGGCTTCATACTGAAGCACCAGGACCTGCTCCCGGGGAAAATGGTCCAGGACCTCCCGAAACGGGCGGGCCAGCCGGCTGGCATTCATCGCCTCGGGGAACAGCGAGAAGTTCTCAAAAATCCGCCGCATGGGTCCGTTCTCTGGCACCAGCGCAGGCGCCCGGAACGACATGAACTGGTTGTACGCCGAGATGGTCCGATCGATGGGGTTGCGGACCAGGGCGATGATTTTTGCCGACGGCGCCGCCTGG
Organism: Myxococcota bacterium; assembly: GCA_038520555.1. GTDB lineage: Bacteria > Myxococcota_A > UBA796 > UBA796 > UBA796 > JBCBLB01. The sequence continues at coordinate 4,832 of JBCBLB010000697.1, forward strand.
GCCATATAGGCGATGGCCATCGGGTGCTGGAGGATGTTGCCCGAGAACTCGCCGCAGATTTTTCCTGGCGGCGCGGCGAACGCTGCCCGATAGGTCTCCACGTCCTCTTCAGAGAGGCCGCGATAGTCGTAGTGACACAGGAAGTGCAGCTCTTTGTC
>JBCBLB010000700.1:0-4958 GCA_038520555.1 Myxococcota bacterium
GCTTTACCTGCTCATCGGCGGCGGCGCAGCCAGCATCGCCGCTTCGCTGGACATCTGCGCGCCCCATCGCGATGTCTTGCCGCCTGCTGCCGGATGGGCCGCCGCCTTCTTCCTCAGCACGCCCTGCTGGTCGCTGTGCGTCAGCGTCCTCTGTGCAGTGGTCTCCAGCATGGCCCGCGACGTCCGCGCCGCCCAGCAGGGGGTGTGGTTCATCGTCTTCTTCGCCACCCTGATCTGCGGCAGCGCCCTCACCCGCTTGATGCCCTCGCTCAGCGGACAGTTGATCTTTGCCTGCGCGGGCGCTCTGCTGGGATCGATCGCGTTGGGGGCCGGCGCGGTCGTGATGAGCCGAGACCTGACCCACTAGGAGGCTGTGACATGACCCTCAACGCCCTGGCGCCTGCCCTCGTGCCCAGCATTCTGGTGCAGCTGTTCCTGGGGATGCTGTCGATGATCGCCATCTTCGCCGTCGGCGTCCAGCTCGCCCGGGGCCATCGGCTGTCGCCCGCGGTCATCGCCGGCGCCGTCAGCCTGTCCGCGCTGGCACCTGCGCTGATCGCAGCCGCCAGTCTCATCGGGTGGGACCCGGGCGCCTCTGCCGTGGACCTCGCCACCCAGGCGTTTATCGCCAGCGGCAGCCGGTTGATGGCCGTGTTTATCCTCTGGCCGCTCGGGGGGATCCTGCTCACGACGCTCGCTGTGTTCGGCGCCCGCCGCGGGCCCCGGCGGTGGGCCGCGGCCGCTGTTGGCGGCGCCGGCGCGCTCACCGTCGCTGGCCTCGCCCTGGCCAGCGGGGTCAACGGCACCCCCGAATTCGCCGCGGTTCGGGCGGTCCTCTATGGTGGCATGGGTGCGCTCACCGCGATCGCCCTATGCTCCGGCGATCCGGAAGAGGGGGTGGGCCCCGAAGCCGGTGGCGCAGCGGTCATCGTCTTCGCGTTCTGCGTCGCCGCTGGAGAAGCCGCCCACCGCTCCCTCATCACGCTGTTTCTCATCCCCCACATCCCGCGAATGGCCGAAAGCACCCGGGAGACCTTTGTGACCGAAGCGCTGGCTGCTTCGGCTCCGCCGGCATCGATCGCGGGGGCCATGGCCGCCGTCGTCGTCGCCCTCGTCTTCGTGGGGCTGGCGCTCTCTGCCCGCAAAGCGGACCGCACCCGTCACCTGTTGGGGACCATGTGGCTGTTCGCCCTGCCCGTGATTGGGCTGGTCGGACAGGTCGGGGGCGAACGGCTGCGGCAGCTGGCCAGCGCATCGTTCGGCGTCGAATGAGCCGTCACCGGCTGGATGGAAGACCCCGGCCCTCGCCGTGTGCAGTTGAACGTTGTGTGACATTTGCATCCGTTTGCCGTCACCGATCGGGGGATGGCCTTGATCAAAGGCATCCCCTCATCGCTCTCGACCGATGAAGACGCAACCTGTGAAATGCTCAACGGGGCCGGTGGGTGCTAAGTTCACGTTGAGGCTGTCTGTGAGAAACCGAACCTTAAACCACGGATGGCCGCCACTTCCACCCTCCTGAACCGGAGCCGCCATGTCCATGACCATGAAGAGCCTGATGTCGTCCTCAACCACCGCCTCCAGTGAGGCGGCCAGCAGCGACTCGCTCAAAGATCCATTGGCGCCCACAATAGGCGGCCCCCGGACCGTCAACGGCGCCGGGGGGTACCGGTATGAGCAGCACCCCAACGGCGACATCGTCATCCTCAGCGGGGGCGACATCTCCGCGCCCGTTCGTCTGACCTCTGGGAAGGCCTGGACGGCCATCACCAATGAGATCGGACCGTTCCCCACGTCTTCCTCAAGCGCCTCCTCGGGGGCTTCGACGGGCACGACCACGTCTGACGTCAAAGAAGACAAGAGCCAGAAGTCTATGCTCGATCAGTTCGCCGACATGGCCTCCTCGATCGGGAAGGCCTGGAGCGAGACGGTGACCGATATCCAGGACCAATCCAGCAGCATCTGGAACTACTGGTTCGGCAGCAAAGACGACGAAGCAGAGACCGCGACCAGAAACGACACCGTCACGTCCAGCGGCTCCGACGACTCGAAGAAGAAGTCGAAGGCGCCGACCCTGGATTCGAGTGACACCAGCGACGTCGTCGCCTACCTCAACCAGCGAGACAACGACTACGACGAATCGTCGGTCTTTGATAAGCGGACCAAGCGCATCTACGGCGACGTCATGTGCAACGTCACCACTCTGGCGATGCAGCTGCAGACCCTGGCCGGCGATCCCGACCAGATCAAGAGCGCCACGATCGACCTGCTGATGGACAAGGGGTACTCCGGTGACCGCGAGGGGCTGGTCGCCCGGCAGCTCGAAGACCTGCTGATGATGCTCTATGAGCTGCTCGGCGAGTCCTACTTCGAGAAGAACTGCCCCGGCTATAAGGCCAACAGCAGCTTCGGACCGCACCAGTACATGATCTGTTTGCAGCACGTCGCTGAGATGTTCCCCCAGTATGTCAAGGGCACCAAGGGACTGTACGGCAACGTGGACAGCGAGGGGCACCTCAAGAAAGATCCCGCGACCTTCTACAATGATGAGGTGATGCCTCACTTCAAGAGCGGCGCGGTGATGTTGAGCACGAAGCTCACCGGCGGGCACATCGTCCTGCTCGCAGACATCCTCTCGAATGGCATCGTGATCAACGATCCGTATGGGATGCGGATGCCCGGTGGCTACGTCAAGAACGGAAAAGCAGCCTCGAAGTACTATCTGGACCGGATCGCGGACGCCGGCGGCACCTACGGCGAGCGGCTCAGCCAGAACGACCGGCTGAAAGACCAGGTCGACGCCATCATCCAGGACTCCGCTGCCTCGAAGTTCCCCGACAACCTCGGCGAGCAGAACTTCTACTCCTGGAAGGAGGTCCGCGAGTACGCGATCGGCAAGTGGGTCAGCGCCCTCGACGGCGAATGAGCGGAGCCATGTCGTCCTCTCAGCCACCGTTGGGCGTCGGCCTTGCCGCCGCCTGGCCTCAGCCCGCGATCCTGCAGCCGTACACCGCCCTCGTCCCGCAGCTGCCCGCCATCCAGTGGATCCCCCGCTGGCAGGCCTGGGTCGGCGTGGACGGTGGGGTCGACCCTGCCGCCGTGGCGGCGCTCGACGACTACCGCGAAGAGGTCCCCCTGTTCGTCACCGTCGATGACAACTACGTCGAGGTGCGCGAGCGCGGGACCGGCGGCGGCGACACCGTCTGGCGGATGGCGCGCTTCGTGCCCGAACACGGCGCGCCGATCATCGTGTGGACCTGGCAGGACGCGGACCCGACCTACCCGGTCGGTGGGTGGACCGTCCTCGACGCCGATCCGCTCCTCCCTCTCCCCCTCCTCCAGCGGGCCGACTTCTTCGATGAGGCCGCCGATCAAGACATCATCAACAAGCACGCCCTCATCAGCCTGGAGATGATCCTGCCCCGCTATGGGAACCAGATCCGGGTCAACGCCCGGCCCCTCCCCGACCTGCGGCCCCGCGGTGACGGTGTGGCAGACGCCGCGCTTCCCAAGACCGAAGCCCAGGCGATCCTGGCCACGTGGCAGATGTGGCGGTGGTCCACCATCCTGTTGCGCTTCGACCCCGCAGCCGGCCGCTTCTTTGTCCAGGAGCGCCGCGTCCTGCCGTGAGGGCAGTGTGCGCAATCCCCCACTTTCACGCTGTGGGTGGGGGATACGTCAACCCCCGTCACGGAAGAAACAAGGCTTCCAGCTGGAATGCTTCATGCTTACAGTGGACGTGTTCCTGCTCACCTGGAGACGTTCATGGCGAAGTTCGAAGATCGCGCTCACGCTGGCCGGTCGTTGATGGAAAAGTTGGCTGCGTTTAAGGATGAAGACACCATCGTTCTCGGCGTCCCCGGCGGCGGTGTGGTCGTCGGCGCGCCGATCGCGGAAGCGCTGGGCGCGCCCCTGCACATCGTTCAAGTGGATCCTGTCGCCCGCGCCAGCCGGCGCCGTGCGTCGACCTCGCGGATGCGCCGACAACTCAATTCTGCGCGTTCCATGTTCGACTCCGGCGCTCCAGAACTGGGCGCGACCCGCTCCGGCGCCGCCATCTTCGGGGCGGACATGCCGGATGTCGCGGGCAAGACGGTCATCATCGTAGACGACGGGCTCCGTGACGACCTGGAGATCCACCGCACCCTCGTCGCCTTCCGCGGACATCAAGCCAAGACGCTGATTTTTGCCGTGCCCTTTATCGTCCGCTCGACCGCAGACCTGCACAGCTCTGAGGTCAATCAGGTCATCGCGTTGGAGATGATGGATGAACTGACCGACGCCCGCGCGATGTACACCGATCCGTCCTCGCCAACCCTGGAAGAGGTGAAGGCCCTGGTCACGGCCAGCACCCGGGCGGTCGTCGAAGAAGACGATGAGCACCACCTGTACCAGCATATCCTGGTCCCGGTCGACTTCTCTGACCCGTCCAAGCGCGCGGTTCGTGAGGCGCTCCGTCTGCAGCGGGCCGGCGGGGCGATGGTCACGTTGTACTACGTCCAGGTCGACGATGGCACCTATGACGGCGGCGCCGTCGCCCTGGAATCGATCAACGTCGAGCAGCCCCTGATCGACTTCGCCGAGACCGTCGTGCCGGACAGCGCAGAGGTGACCATCAAGGTCAGCGGCGGCGATCCGGCGGATGCGATCCTCAATGAAGTCCTTCACGGCGACTACGACCTGGTCGTGATGGGCACCCATGGCCGCCGTGGGCTCATGCGGGCGGTGTTCGGCTCGGTCGCTGAGCACGTCATCCGCGACAGCATGACCCCCGTCCTCGTCATCCGCTGATCAGAGCCGGTGGCCAGAACGGCCACCGGGGATGCACAACGCACAGTGTGCGATCAGGTCTCGGTGAAGTCGCAGTCCGCGCCTTCCTCACAGATCTGTTCGCATTCGCCTTCGGGGCAGCTCATGTTGCAGGTCGCGCCGGGATCGCAGGTCTGGGTGCAGTCCCC
>JBCBLB010000379.1:0-9502 GCA_038520555.1 Myxococcota bacterium
CACCCCGAGAAGCCACCCGACAGGCGGTCCGGCACCTACAGCGGCAGGGCGCGCTCCAACAACTCACCCTCACCGACCGGGAGAGGTGGTCTGGTGCCTGATCGGAGAGGGCGATCAGCACGGCGCCCGCCCATCGGTGATGGAGCAGGCTCGGTGAGAGCGAAGAAGATCGGTAGGTCTTTCCTTGAATGATCAAAAAGTATAGCTGCTATACTTTCTATGCAAGCTGACAAAAGGGCGACCATGATGTTGATGAGCATCGATGATACGGCGCTGTCTCTTGGCTGGTTCGCTCCACAATCCGTCGCCCTGCTGTTGCTGGCGACTGCCCAGGCCGGTGCTCGGCCCATCCGGATGGACTTCATCTCTGGGCTGCTCACCGAGCACCTCCGCGATGTCCCGCTCCCGCCGAAGGCCTTGATCGTCTCGACGCTCGAGTACATCGACGCCCTTCTCGACGCGGGCGGGCTACGGCGGGTGTTCACCGCGCTGCATGAGCACTGCCAGCGGCTTCAGCAGATCCTTGACGTGGACTCCTGCCGCAAAATCGTGCGCGACATGATCTGCGTCGTTGAGGCCATGAACCTGCCCCATTCTGCCGAGCAGCTCTACGCGTTCCCCTATGCTGCGGCTCGGGTCTGGCGCCTCGACGATCTGGCCGAGCACCTGCTTCGTCGTCGTCCTTAGAAGTCGTTCGCCAGCTCAGGGACCACGATCAACGCGCCGAGGCCGACGATCACCAGGACGATCATCAGGACTTGAAGCGCCACATACAGCCCGTTGAGGACCAGCCCGGCGATGGCGAAGGGCATGCCCGGCTGTTGGACGCCCGCGGCTTCGCTCTGGCGGATCTGAACGACGCCGATTCCGCCGCAGACGAGGCCAATGACGCCAGTGAACAGCCCGATGATGCCGATGCCAAACAACGTACCGCAGCAGCCGACCGCCCAGGTGCAGAAGCCCAGAATCAGTGAAGCGACCGCCGGCCCGTTGGTCTGAGGGTTCTCCATCAACGCTCCCCATTGTGACGATTTAATCTATCACTTCTGGTCCGCGATCGGTTCGCAACCGCGCGGCATCGGCGGCAGGTTAAGGGCCATCTTCGTGGTCGATGGGGGGCGTCATGGGCTTCGAAGGATCGGAGAAGAAAGCCGAGATCCGAATCAACCCAGCGACGGTCGACTTGCGCGCCTTGGGGCGTGTGTTCTGGGAAGATATCGTTCGACGCAGCCAGGCCACCGTGCTGTCAACGATCTCCTCCGTGGATTGTGACGCCTACCTGCTCAGCGAGTCATCGCTGTTTGTCTGGGCGGACCGGTTCACGATGATCACCTGTGGGACGACGCGGCTGATCGATGCCGTCGTCTACTTTGTCGAACAGCACGGCGCGCAGGCGCGGTCGCTGCGGTATCAGCGCAAGAACGAGCGGTTTCCCCACCTTCAGCACACCGACTTCACCGACGATGCGTCTCGACTCCGGGCGCTGCTTGGTGGGCAGGTCGTCGGGTTCGGCGATCCCAACGGCCATCGCACGCGCATCTTCTACCATGAGCGGGACGGGATCGATGCCTCAGCCGATGTGACCGCCGAGCTCTCGATGTATGGGCTGCAGGGCCCCGCACGTGCGCTGTTCGGCGGCCATGGGGGCGACGCCAGCCGCGCAGCGGCGCGGGAATTGTTTTCATCGACCGGGCTGTATCGGGATTTTCAGGTCGACGATCACGTCTTCTCCCCATGGGGGTACTCGGCCAACGGGTTGCAGGGTGACCGGTACTGGACGATCCATGTGACCCCTGAAGATGATGCGAGCTACGCCAGCTTTGAGACGAACGTGGACCTCGCAGCGTATGATCCGCGGCTGTTGGAGAAGCTGACGGTGATTTTTGCGCCGGCCAACCATGACATCGTGCTGTTCCAGATGGAGCCGCCTGGCGGGCAGGTGGTGCAGGGGCACGCGATGATCGACTTCTCTCGACAGAGGATCGGGCGCTCGGTAGAGGTCCGCTACTACCATCAGGCACGACTGGATGAGGGGTCTTGATGAGTCGCGACGATGACAAGCGCTGGGTGTACGAAGAGCAGCCGTTTTTGCGGATGGGGTATCCGCTGGGAAAGGTCTTGTTCGACGGGCAGAGCCCGTTTCAGAAGGTGGCGATTTACGAGACGGCGAGCCACGGCCGGATGCTGTTCAGCGACGGCATGGTGATGATGAGCGAGCGCGATGAGTTCGTCTACCACGAGATGATCGCACACGTCCCCCTGTTCGTCCACCCCAACCCGCGGCAGGTGCTGGTCATCGGCGGCGGCGACGGCGGCACCGCCCGTGAGGTCATGCGCCACCCCTCGGTCGAGCGCTGCGTCATGGTCGAGATTGACCAGCTGGTCATCGGCGCCTGCAAGGCGCACATCTGGGTCACCGCGCAGGCCTTCTACAACAACAAGATGGAGCTGCACGTTGAAGACCGCCTGACGTTCGTGGCAGACGCCGCGGCGGACCAGTTCGACGTCGTCATCGTGGACGCCACCGAGCCGGTCGGGCCGGCGACGTCGCTGTTCGGTGAGGGGTTCTACCGGGATCTTCAGCGGGTGCTGACCGCAGACGGGATCGTGGTCTCTCCGGGAGCGAGCGCCTTCTACCACGCCGAACAGCAGGCTGGTCTGGTCTCGGTGTTGGCGAAGGTCTTCCCGGTCCGCAGCCTCTACAACTTCACCAACCTCACCTCTCCGGGCGGGCTGTGGTCGTTCACCTTCGCGAGCAACGGCCGCCACCCGCTCCGGGACTTCGACGCTGAGCGGGTGGCGAAGAGCGGGCTGTCGTTCCAGTATTATACCCCGGAGATCCATCGGGCCGCCTTCGCCCTGCCGCAGTTCCAGCGCGACCGGTTGGATGGCCTGCTGACCGATTGAGTCTGCGTCAACGGAACGAAAGCCGGTCCAGTCGTCGCGCGACCTGCTGGTGCTCTCCGTTGAATTCGGCGGCATACCTCGCGAACAGCCACAATCGAATGCGCTCTGCAGACAGCTCAGCGTGTTCAGCGAAGCGGGAGATCGTCGCTTCAGGGCGTTGAAAGAGGCGCTCGCGATGGTTCACCAGATGCTGGGTGGCGTCATAGTGCGGATCACCGACGAACGGCTTGGGATCGATGGCCAGCCACGGGCGCCGCTGGGCGCGCAGGACGTTCCCCGCGTGCAGATCGGTCGCCAACGTGAAACGCTCTGGCGCAGCGGCATCGAGTTCATGCTTCAGGGCTGCGCCTGCGTGGGCCAGACCAGGATCGGGCCACGTCGCGGCGCGGCGCGCCAGATCGTGGTTCTGTCCTTCGATCAAGGCGCGAAGCGGTCGAAACGGCGCCGGATCGGGAGGCGTACGCCATAGCCGCTTCAGGATGCCCGCCAACACCGGGTCCTGGACCGCTGGAGGCTCGGCGGAGAGGGACGACCCCGGCACACATGGCTCCAGCAGCATGGCGCCAGAGTCTGGATCGTGGTCCAACAGGTGGACCGTCGGATCGCCGCGCCAGAACCGGAGCCCGGCGGCCTCGTCGCGGGCCTCCATATGGGGGAGGCCCAGCTTGAAGATCGCCGCCGAGCCGTCCGCCTGGGTGCAGGGCGCGACCCATGAGCAGGTCGCCTCATGGGTGAGCGGTGATCCCAGCTGTAACGACCATTTTGCCTGCAGGCGTTCGATCGTGTCTGGGAGCTGGCGCAGCCAATCATCCTTTCCAGAGGTGGTCGCTGCGTGACGGAGGAAGGGCGGGATCGGGATCATCGAGTTGGATTATGGGCAGAACTCGACGTCTGGATCCGACGCGTTGATGAGGCCGTCGCAGTCCTCGTCGAAGTTCAGGTCATCGCAGACTTCGGTGCCGTCAGGGTTGATGTCGGGTCGGCTGTCGTTGCAGTCGACCACCCACGTCGCGACGTCCCACGGGTCGCCGCTGTCCGCGTCCACCGGGAGGACGAAGCCGTCGGGCTGCGCGCAGGAGACGTGCTGTTCGTAGATCGAGCCGAAGCCGTCGCCGTCCGCGTCGATGAGGTAGGGGAGCGCGTCCTCCGCGGAGCCTTCGTCGACGATGCCGTCGCAGTCGTTGTCGATCCCGTCGCAGACTTCCGCCCGGTCGGGGCTGGCGTCGGCGGAGCTGTCGTTGCAGTCGCGCTGGTTCGTGACGTAGCCGTCGGGCTGCGTGCAGGCGAAGAGGGGCGCCTCGCCGGGGCGTCCGTAGCCATCCCGGTCGAGGTCGCGGTGCCACTCCTCACCGTCGATGGCCCCTTCCTCGTCGACGGTGCCGTCGCAGTCATCATCGATGCCGTTACACAGCTCGACGCTGTCGGGGTGGACGAGGGGGGCTTCGTCGTCGCAGTCGCCGTCTTTGACGCTGAAGCCGTCGTTGTCCCAGTCGTCGTTGAAGAAGCCGGTGTCGGTCCCCCGGAGGCCGCCGTCGTTGTTGAACAGCTCGCCGGAGAAGAGCGCCTCCAGGAACGACATGCCATCCGCGTCCTCACCATCCGCGCGGGCGCCGCACCCGACGCACAGAATCAACCCAACACAAATCAACCGTCGGTGCATACGTGCTCCCATTGTTCAACATAGCGTAGCTGCCCTGGGAACCATGCTGCCACTGGAGCAGTTGTCACACCGGCTCGTCGATGTTTCTGGGAAGGGGTCGGGAATCGAAGAGGGGGTATGCGAGTGTCACGTGGTTGTTGTTTTATGGTCGAGTCCGGTGAAAATGCTCCAGGGAGCCGGAAGAACTGCGGAAACCATCAGGTCTGCGGTGACGAGGGCATGCTATGGTCGAGCCGTCGAGGATTATCCACCCAGATCTGGAGGAAGCATGCGAAGCCGCTTCCTGATGCTCCCGCTGATGCTTTCCTGCAACAATGACGTCGCGGTCTTGAGCTTGACCACTGCGCCCAGCGTCACGATCAGCAACCCCGCCGACGGCGCCGAGATCGCGGAGCAGGAAACGATCACCTTTCAGGGCAAGATCGTCGATGAAGGCTCGCTAGAAGACGTCCAGGCGACCTGGACCGACAGCGTCGCGGGTGTTTTGGAAGAAGACGCGTTCATCGACGTGGATGGGACGGTGCAGTTCATCACCTCGACGTTGGAAGAGGGGCCGCACACCATTCAGCTCCGCGCGATCGACAGCAGCGGCGCCGCCGGTGATGCGACGATCGACATCACCATCGTCGACGTGCCCGACAAGCCCAGCATCGAAGTGCGCCACCCCGATCTGAACGGCGTCGAGAAGGGCCTGGAGGACACCTCGTTCATCTTCCAGGTCCAGGTGTCCGACTACCAGGATCCGCCCGAAGATCTGGTGGTGGAGCTGGTGGCGAACCCCTACGGGCTGGTCTGCACCATGTCGCCTGCCGGCGATGGCGTGGCCGAGTGTCCGGCGATCCTTCCGGTGGGGACGTATAACCTCGCCTTTACGGTGTTTGACACCGACGAAAACTCGACCATCGGCAACGCGCCGTTCTCGGTCGTCGCGCGCGCGGACTATGACGAGGACGGCGACGGGTACACGCCGAGCGGCGGCGACTGCAACGACGCCAACGTCACGGTCTTCCCCGGCGCCGATGAGATCTGTGACGGCCTCGATAACGACTGCATCGAAGCCACCGCGATCGACGTGGGGACCGAGTGCTACGACGATGACGGCGATGGGTACTGTGAGAGCCCGCCCTGCGTCAACACCACACAGACCCTCGCCGACTGCGATGACACCAACGCGTCTCGGTACCCTGACCCCTCGGTCCCCGAGACGGTCAATGGCCTCGACGACGACTGCGACGGCATCGTCGATGAGGGGACGAACGTCTACGACGACGACGGCGACGGGTTCTGCGAGAGCCCGCCCTGCCTCAACGCCGCCGGGACCGATAGCGACTGTGATGACGGGGACTTCGAGATCTACCCCACCGCGGATGAGGTCTGCTCGGACGGCATCGACAACAACTGCAATGGCCAGTACAACGAGCAGGACGCCATCGGCTGCGAAGACTACTACTACGACGAAGATGGCGACACCTACGGCATCTCTGGGACCCCGCAGTGCTGGTGTGATGAGGGCGAGGCGCCTTACACCGGGCTGGACACACGCGACTGCTACGACAAGAACGCAGAGGCCAACCCCGACGCGACGGACAGCTGGCGCATCCACCGCGGCGACGGGAGCTTCGACTACGACTGCGACGGCTCTGAGACGAAGTACTACACGGCCCGTTCGGCGGGGTGCAGCTGGGACTTCGAGCCGTTCTCCTGTGAACTGGACAGCGAAGGGTGGGATGGGTCGGTGCCCGACTGCGGCCGGTCCGGCGATTACATTGACGACTGTGATGAAGAGTATGACGCGTTCTGTTTCTTCCTCTGCGCGTTCACCGATCCGGCGTTGTGCACCTCATGCTGGGCCTGTGATGAAGACGTCACGTCGCTCGACCAGTACTGCCGCTGACGCTCAGGTCTTCTGGGTCATCATCTCGGCGAGCGCCTGGGGAACCTCGGGCTGATCGAACGGATCGGCCTGGGCCCGTCTGGCGGCCAGCGCCAGCTGCTCGACGAGGGCGTTCCGCTCCATGCCGGGTGGGCAGGGTATCGTGACGTCGTGCTCATCGTCCATCAGGCGCAGATGGTGCGCCTCTTCCAGGACGGTGAGCTGCTCCATCGACAGCTGGTGGCGGGTGGCCTGAAGCCAGCCCCGTTGCTCGATGGTGAGGCGGTCGAAGGTGGCGTCGATGGACCAGGTCTGGTTGGTCTTGCGAATCTCGTTGAGGGCCGCCCCCCACCGCACGCCCAGCACACCCCACAGCGCCGTCAGCAGGATCGCGACGATGACGTTGACCGTCGTGGCGCCTGCGATGACCGGCGCCCAGGTCCCGCTGAGCAGCAGCCCCATGACGACCAGGCCCAGCAGCGCGCACCACACCAACAGCAGCGGGCTCTTCCAGGACGGACCCCATCGGGTCGTCACCGAGTCCAGATCGGCCTGAACGTCGGACGGCGCCTTCATCGACTGGTTCGCCGCCTTGATGAACTTGTTCGTCACCATCCAGCCGACGCCCAGCTCTGCGCCGCCGTGGGTGAGCAGAAAGATGATCATGAACGGCGTGGTGGTCAACATCCCGGAGATGACCCCCACGCCCAGCGACCAGCCTGACAGCCAGACGGTCATAAACGCCAGGGTAAACAGCATGTGCCCTCAGGGACGGGTCTGGACCCTGTCAGTTTATCGGGTTCGCCTCTGACATGGATGTCTCGATTCGTGGCGGCACCATCTGACGATCGCGTGGAGGTGGGGTGGAATAAAGTTTGCTCCGGATTAGATGGTGCTCACCCCGGAGGCCTCGAATGCTTCTCTCGCTGCTGATGCTCGCCACCCCTGCACAGGCGCTCGACTGTGTCGATTATGAACTGCAAGGCTCGATGCCCGCACACGAATCGACAGATCTGCCGATCAACGCCCGGATGGTGCTCAAAATCTATGCATGGTCTACGGACGATATGACCGTCCGCATGGTTGAAGATGTGAGCGGTGACGATGTCGCCACGTCTATCGAGACCTTCGATGAGGCCACACAGGCCTTCCTGATCGTGACCCCGGACGCGGATCTCTCGCCATCGACGGCCTACCGCGTGGAGATCCTTCGTGACGATGCGGTCGAAGACATCGTTCGCTTCACCACAGGGACCGGCGCCGATGAGACCGCGCCCAGCGATCCATCGGTTCTGGACACAGACTTCCAGAGCCAGACCGATGAGTGGGGCGATTGGAACACCTTCTCGGTCGACATCGATCCCTCTACCGATGAGCGGACCGCGGTGATGTACCGGATCGAGATCGGGGATGAGACCTTCTCGGCGCCGCTGGTGCGGTACGCGCTGTCTGCGCAGGCGCGGATGTCCGACGACCCCTGTAACTCCGATGAGGCTGGCAACAGCGACCCGGCCGCCGTCTGGGTTCAGGTCTCGGCCATCGACGCGGCGGGCAACGTCTCGGGCAGCGACGTCTACGAGCCCGAAGAAGAGACCGGCGGCGGAGAAGACTCGGGCGATCCGGGGGACTCCGGCGATCCGGTCGGCTCCGGCGATGACGACTCCGAAGATGGCGACTCCGCCGATGGGTGCGCCGTTGTGTCCGCTCCTGCGGCGATGAGCCTCGTCATGATGGGGCTGCTCGCCGCCGGTACGCGCCGACGCCGTAGTGAAGGATAGGTAGGGCAGGGGGGGCGGATTCGGTTACCGTCGGCCCATGCCTACTGCTGAGACCATCGCCACACGCCTGGCCCGCCAGCTCGCCCACCGCGGCGTCCGGCACGCGTTCGGAATGCCCGGCGGCTCGACCGTCCCGCTGCTCGCTGCCTTTGAGGCGGCGGGCATCGACTTCTGCCTCGTCCGCCATGAAGGCGCCGCCGGCTTTATGGCCGACGCCGCCTATCAACTCACCGGCGCGCCCGGGGTGTGTGTGTCCACGCTGGGGCCCGGCGCCACCAACCTCGTCACCGGCGCCGCCGGCGCCTTGATGGAACGCAGCCGCATGCTGGCCATCGCCGGCCAGTGTGACCCCGCCATCGAAGCGCTGTATACCCATCAGATCCTCGATCAGGTCGCGCTGTTCCGACCGGTGACCCGCCATGCCGAGGCCCTGCGGGCCGAGACCGCCGCCCGACAACTCGACCTGATCTTCCGGCGCCTCGATCACGGACCACCGGGTCCGATCTATCTGGAGCTGGCGGCCTCGGTCGCCCGGACAGAGACCTCGCTGCCGCCCTGGCCGGTGACGCCGGCGCCACCCGTTCGGCCCGCCGACGCTGCCCTGGACGCTGCGGTGATTCGGCTGCAGCAGGCCCAGCGGCCGGTCCTGTTCGTCGGCTGTGGGGATCTGCGGTCCGAGACCGCCGCCGCCGTGACCGCCCTCGCCGATGCCCTGAACGCCCCGGTCATGACCTCGTACCGGGCCAAAGGCATGATCGATGAAGCCAGCCCCTGGTCCGTCGGCGCCGCCGGCCTCAGCCCCAAGGTCGATGCCATCCAGCAGGCGTTGCTGCGCGGCGCGGATCTGCTGATCGCCGTGGGCCTCGACCCGGTCGAGCTGCGGCCGAACTGGCTGCCCGGGTGGCCTGAGACGCTGCCGGTCATCAACATCGATCCCTATGGGCAGCCCGATCTGATCGCCCACAGCGAGGTCGAGCTGCGCGGTGATCCGAACCTGATCCTCTCTGCGATGCTCGCCGATGTGTCGTCCTCTGCCTGGACCGTGGAGGCGTTGGATGCGCATCGAGCGGGAATCCACGCGCTGTTTGAGGACGGACCCGATGGCCCGGCGGCGGCGATCCGTGCCGTACAGCGTGGCCTCGACGGCGCAGAAGCCGTCGTCTCCCTCGATGTCGGCGCCCACCGCATCACCGCATCTCATGTCTGGCAGTCTCGGCAGCCGGGGCGCCTGCTGCAGTCCAACGGGTTCTCCTCGATGGGGTCCGGGCTGCGGCAGCCCGGACC
>JBCBLB010000217.1:0-13400 GCA_038520555.1 Myxococcota bacterium
ATCCCCGAAGCCGTCTTCGTCCCGGTCATGCCAGACCTTGATGGGGGGCTCGTCCTCATCGACGAAGAAGTCGCAGTCATCATTTTTCAGGTTGCAGATGTCTTTGGCGTCAGGGTTGACGTTTACATCGGTGTCATCGCAGTCATCGTCGTTGGTGACGTAGCCGGAGGGGATCGTGCAGGCGAAGCCGGGAGCGAAGGGGTTACCGAACCCGTCTCCGTCGCTGTCTGCGAAGATCACTGTGGGGAGGCCGTCTTCATCGAAGAGGCCGTCACAATCTGCATCGACGCCATCGCAGAGGTCCTGTGAGACGCCTGGGTTGATCGTGTCATCTGCGTCATTGCAGTCTACATCTGCAGTGTAGCCATCGTTGTCATTGTCGGTGTTGGCTGGATCGCAGGCGAACAACAGCACACATACAGGCACAGAGAATCGGGCAGTCGCGGGCATTGGGGACTCCGGGAGGTATCAAACAGAGGCATGGGCGCTGTGATCCCCGATCCGTGCAGCCACACAGAATGACACCCTTCAGATTGACTCCGCCCACAGATGACCGATAGATTGAAGGTATGGAATTCAACATCGAGCTGGAAGAAGAGGTCGATGGGCGCTGGATTGGGGCCATCCCGACGTTATCCGGAGCGCTTGTGTATGGGGACACCCCCCAGGAAGCCTTTCAGTCCGCCATCGCCCTCGCTCTCTCAATCATCTCAGATGAACTACATCACGGTGAACGGAAGCTCCCGGATGTAGATCCGCACTCCGATTCATTGGATATGCCCAGCGAGCAGATCCGTTTTACCTTCTCACTCGCGGCATGAGCACAATAACCATTACGGCAAAGCGCGTGTTTGAAGTGCTCCAAGACAAGGGCTGGACGGTGAAACGGACCAACAGCTCCAGGAAGCTCCTCGAACACCCCAACCACCCGGACTTCTCGTGGCCATTCGACGATGATGTCGAACTCGGCAAGCGCATGCTTCGTCGGATCGGTGAGGGTACCGGCATCAACCCGATGGATTTCCAATAAACCGCCGTGTAGCTGCTTTTTTAAAAGCAGTCAGGGAAAAACACAACCTCTCAGGGAAGTCCTTCAATGGAATAGTCCTACAGGGTGTATCCCTGTATGGCGCCAACCTGGAGTGGGTCGAGCTTCGCGACGCTGATCTCACGGGCGCGCAGCTCGAAGATGCCGATCTTCGACATGCTGATCTGAGCGGCGCCAACCTTGAGCGCGCCCGATTCGATTATGCTCGCATGGAGGGGTGCGTGCTGCTCCGGGCCCGTCTCGATGGTGCTTCATTCATTCGTACATTGATGGATCGCAAGACCGTCGAGGCCAGCCAATGGACTCCAGAGGAGATCTGTTCTTTGCGCGATCGCGGCGCACTGTTTATCGATGTCGACCAGTTTCCCGCCCATCTCCAGAAGACGCTGGCGCTACACGCGCTGAAAGACTTCTTGAAGCTCAGTTTCAACGGACGCGAACTCAAACGCTGGATGCAGGCCCACCCAAACACCCGACCGGTGGCGAGCGCGGTGTTCTGGCGCCAGAGCCTCGATGCGGTTGTCGATGAAGTCTGCGAGACCCTCCAGCGCCACGGACTCATCACCCCGGACCTGTTCCGACGGTTGAACGATGAGCGTCCTCAACGAACCGATGAGATCGATATCCTGGCACGACAGTGGCGATTCTCGCTTGAAGAAGCAGGCGCAGCCAGGGACTGACTCCGGAAGGGCACAGCGGGTGCCATCGCTCTTGAGGAGCGCAAGGCGTCTCCCTGGACTACAGGAGACGGTGACGGAGGTCCTGATGCGGTTGTCCCTCTTATCCCTGATGTTTGTGGCATGTGAGCCAGATCGCGCCGACCCGGCGGCGCGCGCTGTGGATCCTGGCGTCGGCCTCGTCGGCGATCATCCCCTCAACCCGTTCCCTGCGTCTCCTATCGCCGCGGACGGCGTGGGGCTGCTCGACCCGGCGCAGTTTCCCATGGTCGACACGCCGCTGCCAGTGGATCGGTTCGCCTACCGGACCGGCTATAGCCGCGCCCAGATCTCCGTGGTTCGGCTGCCAGAGGTCCGCGCCGATGCGCTGTGTGGGACCACTGCCGCGCCGACCGCGGGCGATGTCTGGCTGGTGGATCTCGACACGGGGGAGCGCCTGCCGTGTTTCGCGGAGCTGGACGCCCACCCGGACGCTGCGCCCCCTGCGCTGTTGATCCGCCCTCAGCTCGCGCTGCCTGTTGGCCATCCGATCGGCGTGGCAGTCACCCTGGACGCGACCGCGCGCCCCGAGCGGTTTGACTGGCTGGTGAAGGGCGCAGTGACGGAGGCTGCCCGCCCCGAGGCAGCCTCTGTACAGCAGCTCCTCCAGCAGCTCGACGACGTGGGGCTTCCTGCGGATGAGGTGGCGGTGGCCTGGTCGTTCATGGTCGACGCCGGCACCGCCCCCCTCGCCTCTGTCGTCTCCCAGGTCGCTGCGCCCTCGGCGTGGCGCTTTGATCGCACCCGGGACGCCGATCAGGGCGACACCGTGCAGCCAGCGACGTGGCGGGTGTTGGAAGGGAGCTTCACCACCGCGGACTTCCTCGTCGATGACGCGTTGCTGAACATCGCTGCGGACGGCTCGGTGCGTCCGACCGGCGAGGTGGAGGCGCGGCTGTACGTGCACGTGCCGGCGTCGGCCCGCGACGCCGAACCCGGAACGGTGCCGGTGATGCTCTTCGGGCACGGGATCCTGGCGGATCCGGCGATCTACCTGGACGCGGACGATGACCCCAGCAACGTCGTCGCCCTGGCAGAGGCTGGCGGGTACATCGTGGTCGGCACGGTGTGGCGCGGGCTGACGCGGGCGGACGCCGTGGACACGCTGAGCGCCGCGCGGGACATCGGCCGCTTCCCAGAGGTGCCGGACCGCCTGGCGCAGGGCGTGGCCAACACCGTCGCCCTGGCGCGCCTCGTCCGTGAAGGGGGACTGCTCAACGATCCGCTGCTGGCCAACGCCGACGGCGAGCCGCTGGGAGATCCGGCGCGGCTGGTCTACTACGGCATCAGCCTCGGCGGGATCGAGGGGGCGGTCGCCCTGGCCGCCGGCCTGCCTGTCGACGCCGCGGTGTTCCACGTCGGCGGCGCGAGCTGGTCGACGATGCTGGAGCGCAGCTCGAACTGGTCGCTGTTCGAGCCCGCCCTCGTCGAGACGATCCCCGACCCCTGGGAGCGCCAACTCAGCTACGCCGCCACCCAGCTGTTCTGGGATCCGGTCGATCCGATCGCCTGGGCCGCTGAGCTGCAAGGGCGCGACTTTCTGCTCCAGGAAGCCATCGGCGACGAGCAGGTCCCGAACATGACCACCGAGATGCTGGCGCGCTCCACCGGACTGCCGATGCTGACGCCGTCCGCCACCACCCCATTCGACCTCGAAGCCGCCACGAGCGGCGCAACGCGCGCCCTCAGCCAATTCGATCCGGAGACGGCGCTGCCCGCCATCGAGAACCGACCAGCGACCGTCACCGGCGCCCACACCACCCCGCGTCTCTGGGAGGGCGCCCACGCGCAAACCCTGACGTATTTGGAGACCGGTGAGGTTGTACACACCTGCGGCGGCGACCCATGCAGCGCCTCCAACACCGGAGCCGAACAGTAGTCCGTGCCGGTCATGTCGGCTGAGCGACGTGAAGACGTAGCACATCTCTTCGTCGGTGCGCTCCCCGAAGCGGGTGTCCTGGGGCTCGTCGAAGTATCGATCGGGGTTGGACGTCGAGTTGTTCCATGTACCACTGATCTCGACCTTGTCGCCGTTGTTAAGAGGGACCACGCGATGTGCCGCTGATGGCGACTCGGGAGGCGACAGTCCTGATCAGCCATGGGTGTGTGTCTGATACTGACGGCGGTCATGAGGCCCTCCTGGGCCAGATCAGGATCCCGTCTGGGGGCCTGGCGTCCACGACGTAATGCTGCCTGATCCGCTCCCACGCCGGATCGAATCGATCGGACTGAATGAGACCTCGGAAGGTGAGAACGGTCTGTCCGCCGTCCATGCCCCACCGCATCCCCGCGCCCTTCATCCGCGTGCTCGCCAGGGTCTTGCACGCCGCCTCGATCACCCCGCTGCCGATCGGGCCGTTGGCATCAGCTTGCTGGGCGTAGGCCATCCGGTGGCGGTTGCGGCGGAAGAACTGCAGCTCCGTCGCGATCTTCTTCCGGCGGGGGGCTCGCGCCGCAGATACCGAAGCGACCGAATCACACGCTCGACGCCGTCGCGCTCCCGCCGCAGCTTGTGACGTAGACGCGAGTACTGCCGCCGATAGCCCGCGCTGCCCTCGCCGTAGGCGCTCGCCAGGGCGCTGAGATGACTGCTGGCCTGGCTGATCAAGGATCGCTGCCGCTTTTCTGCGCCTGTCGGCGCAGAGATGGCGTATATATTCACCCCTGAAGGCGGACAATCGATGACCGGGTGATTCTGTCGAGGGGGAGACCGGGCGAGAAGGAGCGCAAATTTCACCGGCAGCTGGGCCGCGGACAGCGGCGAGTCTGAAGGCAAGGCCATTCAAAAATCGCGTTTAAAATTCTAATCCGCGGCTGCCAGAGAGCCGAGCTGTATGTGGTTTATCTGCTCATCTCGGGTGACGGCTCCTTGCTGGCCGTCCAGGGCATCGTGGTTCACGATGAGACCCATCGGGACCATCCCCGATGGGCTGGAATCGGGTCTGTCCAAAGTGGTTGCAGGCGCTCCGAGAGTCCGAGAGTGGGCGCGATGCCTCATAGCCGGCAATGGAAAAGTGGGCTGTTTTATCAGCTGAAAGTCCACCTTCTTCTGAAACGCGAGGATGGATATGAACACGGATTATCAAGACTTCTGGCTTTTCATGGTCCGAGCCGGTTTTAGAGGATTGCGCCCTCCGAGAGTTCCTTTGACAGATTCTATGCGCGCGGAGGTACTCGAAGTCCATCAGCAGAGCTTCTTGAGCGAGTGGAAGGCCGATCCGTGTAAAATAGATTCCAACGATCTCGATGAGGGCGATGGACAGTCCCCCCCCAAACGCTATCAGGACGATCCAGAGTACCGCACGTTGGAAGAAGGAGACGTCGACTCTGGCGGAAAAGTGGAGCCCAAGAACCGACGGGAAGCCATCGCTGGTGTCCAGGCCATGGAAGATGGTACGGTCCCCCAATTGTACCGGCCCACCCCAGAACAGGTCGCCGAGCGTGGAACAATGGACTTTATCGACGAGGCTGGGAACATGTGGGACATCAAATCCTTCACCATGGATGGGGCCCTCACCGATGAGATGGCGGCCGGGCAGATCCAGACGTGGGTAAACACCTGCATCAAGGCTGATTATGGGATCATCGTTGATCTCTCGTACCTCCCGAACGCGCGCGCCCAACAGCTCCTGGACGCGCTCCGCCAGCACCCCGGCTACGATCCAGCCAAATTTGCGATCACGAGAGGACAGTTTTGATGGGGTTTCGTGATCGAACGTTCACAGGCAGAGATCTAGAGGAAACCCTGAAGTCCAACGCCGCACCAGGCGGCCTTCAACCGGATCTGATCTTTGAGAATGTGTCTTTTGTCCAGATCCGCTTTCACGGCATCTTGTTCCTTCGCGCCCACTTTATCGATTGTCGATTTAAGGACTGCGCGTTTACGGAGCAGAGCCGCTTTACCTTCACCACGTTCCGTCGCTGTGGGTTTTCCCGGTGCCGCTTCACCAAAGGCGACCTCGATCGAAACGTGTTCGATGAGGTCGCCTTTGAAGGGTGCTCCTTCCAAACCATTGTCTTCGACAAGAGCCTGATGTACCGGGTCTCTGTGTTGGGTGGAGAGACCCGGAACGCAGCGATCAGCGACTCGGTCTTCCCGATCCAGCCCCCTGCCCGGCTCGGGGACATCCGAATCGACAACGACAACTGGTTCGAAGCGGAGCAACCGGATCGTGTTGCGCCCCGGTGGACGGAGTTGTGGTGCCATCTCGCCCAGCGGGGCCTCCCCTGGAACCTCGCGAGCGCCCCGGCCACGCCGCGCGACGAGATGTTCTTTCGCCGCGGCCAGCGCTTTCTGGCGAAGGTGCCGGGAGAGGTGGCGTGGAGCGATGCCCGTATCGTCTACACCCCTTCTCTTGACTTCGTCTCCGGCCTCTGCGCCTCAGCATGGCTCTCTGAGGAGCGACGCTATGCAGAGATCATCTGGGTGGAGGGGAGCTACGCAGAGCGCAGAGAGGCGGACAGGAGGGCCCACCCCTCTTCAGGGACATAGACGCCATGTTGGATTTGCACAGAAAAGGCTGAGGGGCTCCAATACCGCTCCAGCGACGTATCCATGAGCAGTCGCCCGTTTTCCAGCGCGATGGGATGGGCGAGATGCCGCTCCAGGCCGAAAGCCTGGAGGAAGCCAAGTAAAGGATAGCTCCCTTCCCGCCGGAGCGTCTCCTGGACTTCCGGCACGATCGGGTGTGGCTGCTGAAACGTAAAGTTGTACTCGATTTGTTCGGTAAACAGCCTGCCGTTGTCCGTTCGGGTCGCATAGTGAAGAGAAGCCAACGGGACGCTGACCCGATACCCCTCTGTTGTGATGAGCGTTGCGCTCTGGGTGCGGGGGTTGAGGAAGCCGGTCACGGCCCCGCGGGTCCCCAGCGGCTGCAGCCGGGTTGCGCTGTGCGCGATGAGCTTCGACGCCCACCGAGCCCCCCACGGCGAGGCCTGCAGACAAGCGGCATGGACCGCGCCATAGATACCGGCCTGCCGGATATCTTCATCATCCGGCCCCAACAGGTAGAGGCTGAGGTTGACAAACTGTCCGCTCAACTCCAACACCGGCTCGGCACAAATCGGGCAAATCGCAAGATCCAATCCGGTCATCCTCCCCATGTCAGGTTGTATTGTATCTCTGCGCGATCAGGGAATGTAATCGGTCCAGTCATAGTCGAACCGATCACGATCGGGCTGCCGTTCAGACGATGTTCATCACCGCCGGGCCGACATGGAGGCGCTTCGTCCGGGCGAAGAAGTTGGAGAACATCTCCGCTTCGGAGGGCATCGCGCCGCCCACCGGCGTCTGGCTGATCGAAAAAAAGATACCGTACTTCATCGGTTGCTTCTCGCGTTTAGATGCTTCGCAGACGGCCGCCGTCGACCGCGAGGCTGACGCCCCGTATCGCGCCGGCGTCGGGGCTGGCGAGGAACGCAATGGCCGCCGCCGTCTCTTCGGCGCGGATCAGGCGACCTTCAGGCACCTGGGCCATCCAGGCGCCCTGAACCTGCTGCTCGGTCCGACCGGTCCGCCCTGCGACCGCCGTCCGCAGCCCATCCAGCCGCTCGGTGTCGGTGAAGCCCGGCAGGACATTGTTGATCGTGACCCCCGGGGGCAGCTCACGGGACAACGACTTCGCCCAGGAGGCCATCGCGCCGCGGGTGGTGTTCGAGACCCCGAGGTTGGGGATGGGCTCATACACCGAGGTCGAGACCACGTTGATGATCCGGCCGTATCCTGCGCGGGCCATCCCCGGGACGAGGCGCTGGGCCAGCAGGTGCGCAGCGAGGACGTGTCGGCCGAAGGCCTTGAGGAAGTCCTCCGCAGAGGCCTGGAGCAGCGGCCCCGCCGGCGGGCCGCCGGTATTGTTGATCAGGATGTGGATCTCGCCGAAATCTTCGATCAGCGCGTCGATGCGCTCGCCCAGCCCATCGCGATCGTCGAGATCAGCGGCGATGGCGCGGGTGCGGGGGGCGCCCGCCTGGGCAAGCTCGGCCGCCAACGCGGTGAGGCGGTCCTTGCGGCGGGCCAGCAGCGCGACCGAGGCCCCCCGTGCGGCGAACGCCAGCGCTGTCGCACGGCCGATACCCGCGCTTGCACCGCAAACCAGGGCAGACTTTCCTTTCAGGGACACTGTGTGTTCAGACATGGGACTCCCTTACCATGTCCAGAAACCAACCGAGCGGCCCCCGCGATGACCGTCCCTGCGCCGGTGCAGATGGCCGCGCAGATGGGTTAGCCGGAAGCATCACAACAGAGCGAGCATGGATCGAGCACGTCTGCAGACGGTCGCCGGGATCGCGCTACCGATCATCGGCGGGATGGCCTCGCAGAACGTGCTCTACCTCATCGACACCGCGATGGTCGGGTCGCTCGGTGACGCCGCCCTGGCCGCGGTGGGCATGGGCAGCTTCGCCAATGTTATGTCACAGGCGTTCATCACCGGGATGTCTGCGGGGGCCAGGCCACCGCGTCGCGCCGTCGCATCCGGGTGCCGGAAGTGACCGACCCCATCCTGGACCGAGACGAAAACATCTTCCTGCCCTGCACGGATCGGGAGCACAAAGGTTCCGAAGGGGACATCGGTCTGAACGCACCCCTCCACCCGCGTGGTGGTCTCATCGAGATGGACCGTCACATCGATGTTGGGGAGGTATCCGCCATGAACCCAGTAGTCGAAGAAGTCGGACAGCTCGGTCTCGGCGTGTTCCTCGAAGACCGCCTGTGCAGCCTCGGTGCGCAGCGCGCGCCCGTTGTATTTGGCGGCCAGATCGCGCAAACCATTGAAAAAGCATCATTTCCGATGCGTGCCCGGAGCATCTGGACGAGCACATACGCCCCATACAGCTGCCGCAGATCTTCGCGCGTATCGTTGAACGCAGACGGTGCAGAAAGGGCGACGGCCCGGATCTGGGCGCTGTGGCTGGGGCGGGTGCGTCCGCCGGCGCGGGTGCGGGTGTTCATCGATTGGTTGATCGAGGCCCACCAGGGGAATCGTTCAGCGGTTTAACCGGCGAAGGACCCCTTCCGCTGCGCTGACGACGCGAGAGAGCGTATCGTTTGGAATCGCCGGTCCGATCGCGAAGCGCCGCTTTGAACCTACGTCGATGAAATTCTCCTGCGCCGCGAGCCGAGCCCGCCGAACCAGCTCTTGCCAGATCGGGACGCGGTCTCGGGCGATGGGCGCGAAGACTGCGCCGCGGACGGTCCGTCGAAACGCTTCCGCGGTCCCCGACGCGCCGACATGATCGGCCAGGCGGCGCCCGACGGCCTCAGCGTCTTCGATGGCCAGGCTCGCGCCCATTCCGATCGTGGGCATGAGCGCATGCGCCGCGTCCCCGATCAGGAGCACGTTGCCGGAAGACGGAAAGGGACGAACCAACGGATCGGTGTCCTGCATCTTCCAGAGGTAGATCGTGTAGCTGTCCCAGTCCATGATGTGATCGAGCGCGTCTTGATACACGGCTTTTCCCCCAGACGCATCCTGGACCAGCGCACGGGCGATCGCCTCTTTTTGTGCTGCAGAAAGATCGGCCCACACGGTCTCTGGATCCAGTCCCTGCGCCGACCATAGCGCCTGCTTCGTGGAGTGGTCGAAGCCGATCCCATACGCCAGCCGATCCTTCCCCATCGGAAACAGCGTCAACGTGCACAGCTGGCCCATGATGATCTCACTCGAACC
The DNA here is from genome assembly GCA_038520555.1 of Myxococcota bacterium. Lineage (GTDB taxonomy): Bacteria > Myxococcota_A > UBA796 > UBA796 > UBA796 > JBCBLB01. The sequence continues at coordinate 9,432 of JBCBLB010000217.1, forward strand.
GCCGTTGGCCAGCGCCAGATACTCCTCTGAGGTGTCTCGAAAATCCTTTGGTTCAACCAACATATAAATACAAGAGAACCCCCGGTCGGTCTTCGTCGCGCTCTCCGGAAAGAACTGGCGCCGCGCCGCCGAGAACGAGCCGTCACAGGCGATGACAACGTCAAACTCAGGGGGGGTGCCTTCTTCATTCGCATCAGAGACGAGCCGGACCGCGTCGTCTGGGAGGATCTCATATCGTGTGACCCGACGCTGTCGGATGAAGCGCGTTCGTCGGAGCAGCGCGGCCATATCGGCCAGGAACTCCTGACGGATGACGCAGCGGGTGTTGTCGGGGTCGCTCTGAATCGGACGAAACGCCTTCCCCAGGCGGCTGTTGAAGAAGCGAATCTCATGCGCGCGGAGCCCGCGATGAAGCGCCCGCTCCTTGATCCCGATCCGATCGAGGGCGCGGCAGGCACGCGCCTGAATTCCGTACTCCACCCCCGGATAATCGATCGCGGATCGGTTGCGTTCGACGATGGTGATCTGGCACCGCGCTGGAGACGTGTAGGCCTCCAACGCAAGGGCCGTGGTCAGGCCCGCAGGCCCCGCGCCGACGATTCCGACCTGGATCGGCGCGAGGGAGGATGGATCAGATGGGATCATGGGAGCGGCTCCTTTTGCCTTCATTAGAAATGAACGGTACCGTTCATTTCTAATTGAACGGTACCGTTCAGCATCAAATTCATTCAAAAATGTCGATAAATCTTCTGGACAGGACCTTCCATGAACGAGATGAAGCGCGAACAGATCCTCATCGCCGCCCAGGCCAGTCTTGTCCGGTTCGGTTTGAAGGGCTCATCGGTCGAGGCCATCGCGAAAGCTGCCGGCGTCTCCAAGGTCACGATCTACAAACACTTCAACAACCTTGATGGACTCGCTGCCGCTGTCATGTCCCGGGCCGCTGAAGGGCTGTATGCGGATCTCAGGCGCGCCGCAGATGCGCCTGGAACCCCTCGACAACAGGTCGAGCGCGTCTGTCTGGCCCTCGTTCAAGAGATCAACCGCGAGACGCTCCAAGCCCTTGAGCGGATCCTGTATGAGGTCGCGCTTCAGGATCCGGACACCGGGCGCCGCATCTTTGAGCTCGGTCCACAGCGCACGCTGACCCTGTTGGCCTCGCTCCTCCAGGAGACGCACGGTTCACGCGCGCGGAGCGTCGCCGAGAAATTGATGGCGCTGCTGCGCGGCGGTGAGCAGTATCGCGTCTGGCTCTCTGTGCGGCCTCCGCTCTCCCCTGAAGAGCAGCGCCGTTATGTCCAGGACTGCCTCGATTGGGCTCTCGGGATCGAGTGAACCTTCGCTTGAGGTGATGTCCTGCCATACGAGACGGGCGGAGTGGTACCGATTACATGGTCTGTTATGTCACTGCGTGGAATCGCCAAAGACACCCTCCATACCCTCAAACAGGGGAGTATCTGAACCCAGACGGCGCGGTCGTCTCGATCCGGGACGCCCTGGACGCCGCGGTGCAGGGGACGATGACCTATACGCCGCAGGTGCTCGATGGCCTGCTGGATCGGCCGTCGCCTGGCGGCTCGCGTGAGCTGCAGCTCGAAGTCACCGGTGAGCGCACCCAGATCGCGGCCCGCCGGTTGGTCGTTGAAGAGGGCGTCGGCGATCTTCTGTTGTTGAACTACGCGTCGGCACGGAACGTCGGCGGCGGGTTCTTGAAAGGCGCCCGTGCCCAGGAAGAAGACCTGATGCGGTGCTCCGGGCTGTACGCCGCCGTGCGGGGTCAGGACGAATACTATGCGGCGAACCGCGCGGTGGATTCGATGTTGTACACCGATCACCTGATCTATTCGCCAGGGGTGCCGTTCTTTCGGGCGAAGAACCGGGATCGGCTCAAGACGCCGTACACCAGCGCCGTGATCACCGCGCCGGCCCCGAACGCGGGTCAGGCACGCCGGCGGGATCCGGACAGCGACCTCGCCATTGAAGCGGCGCTCCGTCGTCGTGCGGGCAAGATCCTGGCGGTGGCCGCAGAGCGGGGACACACCACGCTGCTTCTTGGGGCCTGGGGCTGCGGGGTGTTTATGAACGATCCGGCAGTGGTCGCCGATGCGTTCGGCACATGGCTCCGGTCTGAGCGGTTTTCGGGCGTCTTTCAGCGGGCGATCTTCGCGGTCTTTGAACCCAAAGGGACTTCGAAGCAGGAGACCTTTGCACGCATCCTGGACGCAGAGGGGAAGATATACGCCCCAATCCCTGCGCCGCCGGGCGCAGAAAAGCGACAGCGATCCTCGACAAACGCGCATCCCAGCCTGCGAGGCCCGGTCGTAGGCGGCAGCGCTCACCAGACAGGCTCAGGAGGTCGACGGTGCTCCACACCGGGTCTGTATGGACCGGCTCGCCGCGAACTCCAGCGGTGACGTACCGCCCCTGGCGCTGAAGGCCCAGCAACAACAGCTCTCGCTTGACCCAGCCCGATCCCACTACGGCATCGTAGACCCAGCTCCGTCCGCCACATCCCGGGCAGGCGAGGGCATCGATCTCGAAGACCCGCGAGAGCAGGTGCAGCCAGCGGGTACCATTTGCCCAGGGTCGTTTCAGGGTGAGGACGACTTTGCCATCCTGGCGCTGAGACAGCCGCTCCATCGCCAGCGGTGGGCGCGCGATGTAGCGGCATAATCGCTCCAGCCGATCGCGCTGGCGTGCGCCGACGCGGACAGCGGCATGAAGATTGAACCCTTCGAAGGCGGCGCACCGCTTCGGCAGGGTGTGTCTCGGAGGATGACCGAAGAGGTCGAGCTGGTGGAGTCGGATGGGGGCTGTCCGGGCGAGAAGGAGCGCAAATTTCACCGGCAGCTGGGCCGCGGACAGCGGCGATCCTGAAGGCAAGGCCATTCAAAAATCGTGTTTAAAATTCCAATCTGCCAGGCGCAGATGGTGGATACTTAGCGACAATGATGCAGCGCGATAGGCTCCTGCCGCGATCGGGGATGGGGGCCGGATTGCTTCTCTGGGTGTCAGGTCATCCTACCTGACAAACATTATCAAAACACGACTCTCCCCAGGAGCATCGCATGTTCATCTCACTTCTCTCCCTCTCCATGCTCGCCCCCGCTGCGTTCGCCCAGTCTGCAGACATCCCCTCCCGTAAAGACCTGTGCGAGAAGATCGGCGGGGAGTGGCACGATGGCATCTGCAGAAAGGCGGTCATCGGTGTAGACGTCGACAAGCTTCGCTTCCCTTCGATCGAATCGGAGGGCCTCTTCCAGGTCGAGGTCCACATCGAATCCGAAGGATGGACATGCCCAATGCTCGGCGAGCTGTACGTCTACACGTCTGCCGGAGACTTCGCCCGCGCGCCGCTGGACGTCGCGGTCGAGCTGTATGAGAACTTTGATGAATCCGATGCCCTGGCGTCTGAGCTGGAGCTGGACCGCACCGATAGCCCTCTGCAGGACGCGCTCGACCGAATGGAATAGCACGACACTTCAAGTCAACAGGCGGGACTTCATCTGGCAACGGTACCATACCTATCGGATTCGAGCCTATCGGAGTTCCGACGGCATCGAGAGGGACCAGCTCGAAGCTGTCTCCGGAATGGCAGCCCCCACACCTGTGGAGTTCACCGGCGGCGGCGAAGTGAGAGCACCAGCAACGGGATCCCGATGAACATCAGCCGACTGGGATTCGCCGTGACCGTTGTACAACCTGAAGCATCCGCGGATGTTTGTGGGGGGATGCTTGGGTAGGTGAACAGACAGCGGGTGATGGGTTGCAATACATCTCTTTGAACGTACAGGTAATACTGCTCACCGTCAACCAGGGCGGGGGGTGGGCCAGAGGTGGGAATCTGTTGGGTGGCACGCTCAGGCCCCTGGCCATAGGTGATGCCACTGAACATCGGCGCAGAGTCCCAGGGAACGTTCAGCCGCCACAGGGTGCCTTGTGGTGTGTCGAAGTTGGGTGGCGCTGCCG
>JBCBLB010000923.1:0-2943 GCA_038520555.1 Myxococcota bacterium
CATCGCCGGATGGCCGAGCTCGATAATGGAGATCCCACACATCCGGCGATGCAACTGTTCTCGCATCTCGTCCGCGCTGTGCGGCAGCTCCGTACGCCGCAACGGTGGACGTGCCGCAGTTGATCCACCGGACTCCGCATCTGCACCGGGTTCAGTGGCTTCGGTTGATGATGTCGTACCCGTAGGGTGTGGAGCGTCCGCCGTGGGGGACTGAGGTTGGGTGGGACGTGACGCCCGCTGCTGACGCACCCAGGTCTCTGCATCGATCGCTGGGTTTTCAGGATTGCGGACATGTTCCTGGTACTCTTCAAGAGCACTTCCCCGCAAAACACCTCTCCCACGCGCATTATCAGCAAGATCCCGGCGAAGCTGCGCTTGTTCCTCTTCGTTGAGGGGCTGTCCATCGCGGTGGGTCCAGTTTCCTTCGCCATGATGCTCGAGCTGTTCCAACCGATATTCTCGATGGGTGCGGTCACGCCGTTCCGTGCGCGTCTCTGATACGTGGCCATTTTCGACAAAGTGTCGTATCCCCCTTTCGAAACCCAGTGTCTCATCGATAGAGTGTTCGGTAGATCGCTCACCGGCTGGCAGCAAGCGCAGCTGACTTATCCCATCAAATCCGCCATCATCTGGATCGATACCCGCTCGCCGCGCCGTCTCTGCATCTGCAACCCAACCGCTTCGTCGAATGCTTTCGACCAGCTCCTGTGCACGACGGGTGTTCAACACGGAATTGGTGCAGCCGATCCGCCCCTCACGGTAAGCGTTGTAGACGGCTTCCAGTGTCATCCCGTTTTCCGCCACTACGGTCTGCGCAGTCAGCCCCCCCTCGCCGAAGTCACCAGACTCATAAATGTGCATCAATGCGGCAAAACGGCGCGTTGAGCCATGCAACGTCATGCGCTCTTCGGGGGGGATATCGGTTTCGGAGACCCGGACTTCATCATCTCGCTCCACAGAACGCAGCACCGGGGCCGCTTGCGGTGCTTCTGGAGCGGGCACATCGATACCGGAGTCCGCGGTGGGCGGCCGCATCGCCTGACAGTCGGTGGCCAATCGGGCCAGCACACGGCCCTCATTGGCATAGGCTTCCTGCTCGATGGGGTCAGATGGCCGAGAAACGCCATGTCCAGAAGGGACCCGACCATCATCATGTTGAATGACGTGGGTAAGCTCGTGGGCAAGAAGGCGATCCCCCTGTGAAGAGCCCGGAGCGAACTGACCAGGGCCAAAAAAGATATCCGTCCCGACCGCAAAGGCATGAGCAGACAGGGCCGCCGCCGCCTGGGCCGCCTGAGCGCCTGTATGAATTCGAACATGTGAGAAATCGTGGTCCATCGCCGCGCTGAAGCGCGCCTGGTCTGCTTTGGGAAGCGGATGGCCGCCCCCCAACAGGGCCGCCACACGCGTATAGATGGGTTCAGGAACCTCACCATAAGCGTGACGCAACAAGGATAACAGCATCGGCCCGGAGCCTGGATCATCAGCTCCAACGATGAATTCTCGCGCAGATTCCAGACGTGCCATTGAACCGGTCAGCAGCCGCATCGGTTCCGGCACACCTGCGAGTTCCAATGTGACATCCAACCGGGCAATTGGCCCCAGCGCTTCAAGGCCATCCCCGAATAAAGCCTGATGTACTGTGGATGCCCCGACCCGATCGGAGAGCGGTGCCTGTGTGGTAGAGGCATCTGTCTGGGGGGTTCTCTCTGTAGAAGAAGATTCTTCCAGATGAGCGATACGGGACGACGGATCAGGCTTTCGAAAACGACGCATCACGCATACCCCCCAGCTCATCCGGCTGCGATAAACGTCCGCTGCCGGTTGATTTGATGTGAATCCAATCCGAAGGAGAATCTTCTTGGTTCTGAGAACCTGGATTCGTTACGCCGGACAATCTGTATCCGGCTCCTCCGGAGAGGTGGAGGTCGGAATGATTATCCTTTTCTCACCAAAAGTTCATCGTCGTCTGGAACGGTTCGGAGCGGTTGACGCTCTCCGATGGCAGAGGGACAACGTATGAATTGACCGTCTCAGAGGAGAAATTGACGCTGGAGAGCCCGGGAATCAACCTCGAATCTTCGGTTTGGCCCTATAGCCGAGATAGTGTGGGCCTCTCAGCTCCGCCGGTGGCGGAGATCGTCCACTCTTGCCCGACCACCCGTTCGGCAGTCCGCAGCGGGCAGGAATTTTGAAAGCCGTTGTGTTGTGGTTGTCCTTGAAGATAGCTGATATCCGTTCCGTGCCTCCCCTCGCCCGCAGGCCCTGCGCGAAGTATCACCCGATCACCGATTGTCTGCCTTCAGTGATGAAAACATACGCCTCTCCCTACGCCAACGGGCGCAGAACAGCGACAGCGATCCTCGTTAAGCGCGCACCAGCCTGCTCCCACCACAACGTCTACAGCGCCGGCCGCCACATCCCAGGCAGGCAGTGACGCGACCTACGCGGACCTGAGGATCGGCGGTGCCGAGATCATCGTGCGCAATCTGATGGACCTTGCGGTGGTCACCGGATGTCGAGCACATTGCCAAGACTCGCGTAGATTCTGCACGAGTGAGGGCTGCGCGACGTGCGACGTGGGATACCATCCCCGCTGGCCAGAAAGGCCGCTCAAACTTCCTATCGTCGGCCAGACCCCTATGCTTTACAAACCAGGATACTTTCTCCTCAGTTCTTTGTATTTTTCAAACTCTTTGTCAAGTGCTTCAATACCAGCCACAAGAGGCATTCTGACACAATCACCTTCTTCTGGTTGATCTGCTATGAGCTGATCTCCTTCGACCCGTAGGATTATATCACCACGCCCTTCCATAAGCCCTGAAATCAAGACGGTTTTCCCTTGTTTTAAGTCATGAAGACCACGATAGAAAATATCCTGAAAAAGAGCTCCTATAGGCCCGGTAGCAAGGACTATGTCTGTGTAGCTCCTAATAAAGAAAG
>JBCBLB010000449.1:0-8229 GCA_038520555.1 Myxococcota bacterium
GCCCGATCCGCCAGTCGCTCGGCCAGGTACGCCGGGAGCAAGACCCGCAGCGACATCGGCCAGCCCCCCGGCTCGATCACCGCCTCGGCACCCTCGATCGACGCCAGCTTGCCCTCGATCCGCTAGATCATGCTCACCCTCCGCGCGGTCATCTGCGCAGATCCAGCCTAGCCGACCCCCACAACCAGCGACCAACCCACCTCGCCTATGTCAGCCGCATCGGCGGACGGTTCGACGTTCACGTCGTCAAGCTCGACAACAAGAAGGTCACCCGCCTCACACAGGACATGGGCGACAACGAAGACCCCTCCTGGGGACCCAACAGCCAGTATGTCGCCTTCTCCTCGACCCGCACCGGCGCCGCACACATCTGGATGAGCACCATCGACGGCGTCCATCAGGTCCAGCTCACCCAGGGCGGCGGCGGGTACACCAACCCCTCCTGGTCCCCGCCCCTCGATTGGTGAGCCCCGCGCCGCACAGCGTCTGATACACAGCACAGCGTCTGATACACAGCACAGAGTCTGATACACAAAGGGCTATGAACCGGGCCACCATCGACATCGGCAGCAATTCGATCCTCCTGCTCGTCGTGGACGAAGTCGGCGCCATCCTCTGCGACGCGGTGCGCGTCGTCGGGCTCAGCCGGGGCGTCGGCGACCGGGGGCTGATGAACCGGCAGCGCATGGACCACGGCCTCGATGTGCTCACCGAGTATGTCCAGATCGCCGCAAGCTTCGGCGTCCCCGCTCGACTCATCAAGGCCGTCGCCACCTCTGGTGCCCGGCGCGCCCTCAACGCCGCTGCCTTCTTTGACCGCGTCCAGAAACGCACCGGGCTGCGCGTTCGCATCGTCACCGGCGACGAAGAAGCGTGGCTGACCTGGGCCGGCGCCCGAAGCGACCTGCGCCTGCCCGATGGAACCGTCGCGGTCCTCGACCCCGGCGGCGGAAGCACGGAGATCGTTCTCGGAGAAGGAGAACGCATCCTGCTCCAGCAGAGCGTCGAGTTGGGCGCTGTACGCCTCACCGAAGCCTTCTTCGACCCCCAGCCCGCCCGATACCGCCCCCCACAGCTCGCCCGGCTCCGAGAGCACATCCAACAGGTCCTCGCCACCGTCGACTGGCCCACATACCCCCGGACCCTGATTGGTGTCGCGGGGACCGTCACCACCCTCTCCGCCATGCAACGCGGGCTCACCGAGTGGGACCGGGACGTCGTCCATGGCAGCCGGCTGACCCGCGGCTTCTTGCGCCGGCAGATCGATCGGCTGCTCACCTCGACGCCGGAAGAACGACGCGAATGGTGCGCCATCGCGCCGGAACGGGCCGACCACCTGCTGGCAGGCGCCTGCCTCATCGAAGAGCTGTGCACCGTCTCACGAAAAGACAGCTTGATCGTCAGTGACGGTGGTGTTCGGTTCGGGCTGCTGCACGAGATTTGACGAAAACCCGGCCGGATGGCCACTCTTGACGCGGCAAGCGTAACATCGGTGTATACAGAAGTTACGCTTCAGAGAGGCCGGTGAGTTCGAGGGTTCAGCGCTGCAGTCGCCGCTGAGGTGTTGACGGATGTTTCAGACGGTGTACTGTCTATGCGTTCACTGTACAAAATGTCAGATGCGCCCATCGGCCATCTCTGGGGGATCTGTGCACATCGAAGTTTTTCATCCGCATCCGTCACCGCGGCCGCTTGCGCTGCCGCTGATGCTCACCCGGGTCCCGGCGGGGTTCCCCTCCCCTGCGGAAGAACACCTGGACCACGTGCTGGACCTGAATGAGCTTATTGTGCGTCGTCCCACGTCGACGTTCTTCGTTCGGGTTGAGGGGGAGTCGATGCGGGACGCGGGGATTCGTCCGGGGGACATCCTGGTCATCGATCGGGCTGAAGATCCGCGGTCCGGGTCAGTGGTTCTGGCCGCCCTGGACGGCGACTTCACGGTGAAGCGTTTCTTGAAACAAGACGATCAAGTTATGTTACAGCCGGAACACCCTGACTTTCCGCCCATCGTTCTGGATGAGCACCGGGACTTCATCATCTGGGGGGTGGTCACCTTCGTGATCCGGGCGCTCCGGCCATGTTCGGCCTGATCGACTGCAACAACTTTTATGTCTCGTGTGAGCGGCTGTTTCGGCCCGACCTGCTGCGGCGCCCGGTGGCTGTCCTGTCGAACAATGACGGCTGTGTGGTCGCCCGCTCGAACGAAGTGAAGGCGCTCGGCGTCCCGATGGGGGCGCCCTTCTTCAAGGTGCGCGACCTTCTCCGTGCGCACCGTGCGGCCGTGTTTTCGTCCAACTACACCCTGTATGGTGACCTGTCCGGCCGGGTGATGCGAGAGCTGGGCCAGGAAGCGTCAGCGGTTGAGGTGTACTCCATCGATGAAGCGTTCATCCGCCTCGATCATTCCGATCCGTCACGGTCGGTGCAGGATGGCTTTCGGCTGCGGGGGGCCATCAACCAGCGGGTCGGGGTGCCGGTTTCGGTGGGGTTGGCGCCGACCAAGACGCTGGCGAAGGTGGCGAACCGCGTGGCCAAGCGGACGGATGGGATGCATGTCCTGAGCGATCCGGCGTCCATCCAGGGCGCCCTGGAGCGCCTGGAGACGGGCGACGTCTGGGGCATCGGGCGTCGGTATTCTGCGATGCTGGCGGCCCATGGGATCCACACGGCGGCGGACTTCGTGCGTCTGCCGGAAGGGTGGGTGCAGCAGAAGATGACCCGGGTCGGGGTGGTGACCCACCGTGAGCTGCGCGGCGTGCCGTGTCGGGACCTGGAGCTGCGCCCGCCGCCGCGGCGCTCGATGGTCTACAGCCGCAGCTTCAAGCGCCCGGTCTCTGACCGGGCGTCCCTTCGGGAAGCGATCGCGACGTTTGCGGCCGGGGTCTCACACCGGCTGCGACGACATCAGCTGCATGCGTCGTGGTTGCGGGTGTTCCTCATCCCGCCCCGCAACGCCGACGCCCCCTCTCGCTCCAGCGGCGGGGGATTGGATCATCCCACCGCTGACGCCCGCGAGATGATCGGTCACGCATGGCGGCTGCTGGACAAGATCCATACGCCCGATTTCCGATGTGGGAAGGCCGGGGTGATGGCCGTCGAGCTGTCGTCGAACCAGTCCGTACAGCAGACGTTGTTCTCGACGCCGTCGAACCCGAAGGTGATGGCGGTGCTCGACGATCTCAACCGGCGGTTCGGCCGGGGCACCGTCCGCCTCGCCGCCCAGGGAACGAACAAGAAGGCGGGCTGGCGGATGCGGCAGCGCGCGCGCTCCCCCCGATACACCACGCGCTGGAACGAGCTGTGCCACGTCGACGTCGATCAGGTGTACCGCGCTTCCACCGATCCCTTTGTACAATCTTTGTTACAGGGCACCGAGTGAGATGTGTGGGACGAACCGGGGCTCCAACCGCTCGGTGATGGGGTAGGGGTTGATCCCCAGGTCAATGGCCGCCGGTCCGATGGGCGTGGCGACCCGAAGCCCGGCCCCGACACCGAGCCGGAACAGGGGCTCATCGATGATCTGCTCGCCGGCGCGGGTGGTGACCTCTGGATCGCGGAAGGTGACCTGTCCCAGGTCGGCAAAGAGGACCAGCTCGGTGGTGTCCCAGCCTTCCAGCCCCAGCCGAGAGAGCGGGGTGCGCAGCTCACCGGAGAGGGCGACCATCGTGTCCCCGCCGGTGTAGACCCACTGCGCGGCGGTCTCGCGCAGGGCGGTGTCGTTGAGCAGCGGTCCGATCTCTTCGGGGTAGTCGATCTCGGGCCGTGGCGTGAGGTTGGCGGGGCCGACGGTGCTCAGGGCGAACCCGCGCAGGCTGTTCGCGCCACCGAGGAAGAACCGGTCCTCCAGGGGGAGGGTCTGGCCATCCCGGGACAGGCCCAGCCCGCCGAGGAACCGGAGCCGACCGGTCACCCCGCCGATGGGGATGAGCTGCTCGGCGCGCGCGGAGATCTTGAGGAACAGCGGGTCGGGCGCCAGGGCGTGCCCGAGCTCCAACCGAGACGAAACGTACCCTCCGTTAATTGGGTTGAACCGGTCGTTGCGCCAGTCGTACAGCAGCTGAAGTCCGGGGCCGCCCTGGTAGCGGAACACGCTCGGCAGCGTCGGTGACAGCGGATCGTCGAGCAGCTCGGTCCAGGGGTCCTGGGTGACGAGGGCGCCGGGCTCGACGTCGTCGAGCTGTCGAAACTGAAAGCGGTAGACATCGAGGACCGCCTCAAAGCCACGGGTGACGGGGAGCTGAACGCCGACCGATGCACCGAGCCGGTTGAGGCGGAAGGAGGGCTCCTGGATCAGCTCGTTGAGGAGGGTTTCGACGATGAGGGTCTGCCCAAAGATGAGGTTTGGCGCTTCGTAACGAAGCGCCAACCGCCAGACGGGCTCATTGAACTCGAACCGCCACCGGTCGTCCTGCCAGCCGTAGCCGATCTGTCCGATGGCCGACAGGCGCTGGGCCCGTCCGCCGAGGTTTCGGTGGACGGCGCGGCCGGTGGTCCGGACGCCCTGGTCGGTGGAGATGCCGCCGCCCAGCTCCAGGAGGATGTTGGGCCGCTCCTCAAGGGAGACGATGAGGTCACGGAACCGGTCGTCGTCGCCGATGAGCCGGGGCGAGACGACGCGGAACAGGCCGAGATCGTAGAGCTGTGCACGGGACCGGGCGAGCTCCTGGGCGGTGATGGGTTTGCCCTGCTCCAGGGCGATCTCATCGACGATGAGGTCTCGCTGGGTGCGATGGTTGCCCTGAACGATGAGGCTGCGGAGGATGAGCTGCTGGCCGGGCTGAATCTGGATGGTGGCCCGCGCGACCTGCAGGCGCTGCTCGGTGGACTGCTGCACGTCGAGGGTGACATCGGCGTTGAGGTAGCCGGCGTTTCGGTAGAGGGTCTGGATCTCCTGGACGAGCTCTTCGAGGCGGGCGCGGATGTAGGGCTTGCGGCTCTCCAGGTCCGTGGCCACCCCGACGAGCGTCGCCTGCGCCGTCTCGATGCGGGCCTGCTCCAGGCCATAGCCACCGCGCACGTCCAGCGCCGTCAGCCAGGTTCGCGGGCCCTCGTCGACGTCGAAGACCAGGGTAAGCTCCACGTCGGCGTTGCGTCGCCAGCCGGAGACCTTGGCGGGGGCGGAGCGCTCGTCTGTGAGGGTGATCTGGGTGTCGGTAAAGCCCTGACCACGATAAAACTCCTCGACGCCGCGCATGGCGCCGGTCAGGCCGGTGTCGGTGACGATGTCCCGGCCCAGGCTGTCCGGGGCGGCTTCCCGGAGGGCGTCGGAGATGTAGCGGGGGGTGAAGGTCTCTGCGCCTTCGACGACAATTCTCCGCCGAAGCAGCCAGTCTTTTTGGATGATGTGCTTGCCACCCTGCTGGCAGACAACCGTGAGTGTCTTGCCCCAAAGATGGGTAGAGAGCGAAACATCGACGGCGGCGTCGCGGTAGCCCTGATCGGCGAACCAATTGGTGACGGCGGCGGTGTAGTCGGGGATCTGGTTGGTGGAGACGCGATCGCCGGGGAAGAGTTGGAGCGCCTCTGCGGTCTCAGAGGCCGAGGGGCGGCCCGCGCCGGCGGTCTTGATCTCCAGGCCGTCGCCGGGCTCGACGAGGAAGACGATCTGATCGCCGGCCGGTAGCGGCCGGTGAAGCGGCTTGACCCGGGCCTCCAGCCAGCGCCGCCGGGGGCTGAGGAGATCGACGCGGACGCCGTCCGCGTTGAGCAGGTCGAGCAGCCGCTCCTGGGCGGCGGCGTGGGCGGAGACGACGACCCGCCGGCCCTCCACGATGCCTTCGCGGCGGAGCTGTCGCATCAGCCGCCAGCGCGGCATCTCGATGTCTTCGACGAGCTGAACGGTGACTTCGGCGTAGCGTTGGGGCTCCCCGGCGTCGACGACGACGTTGAGATCGGCCATTCGCCCGTCGTCGACGAGCGCTCTCTCGATCTGCACGATGGCGTCGGGCCAGCCGTTGGCGACGAGCAGGCTGCTGAGGCTCCGCTGGAGGTCGACGAGCATATCGTTGCGATACAACGGGTCGCCGCGGTCAAGCGGGAAGCCGTCCTGAACGATGCCCCGGGCAGCCCCACGGACACCACGGATGTGGACGCGGCGCAGCCGCGGCGCAGTGGCGACCTGAAAGTTGAGCTGAACGGTGGGCTGCTCGGTGCCATCGGCGAGCAACATCGGCACCCAGCGGACGACGTGGGCTTCGACGGCCTCGAACTGGCCGAGGCGCATCAGGGTCTCGACGTCGCGGCGGACGTCGGCGAGGCTGAGAAAATCCCCCTGCTGGCTCTGGAGGAGCGGGCTGAAGTCTTCGTTGGGCAGGGTACCCGACGAGGCGACGACGTTGACCTGTGTGATGGGCACCCCTTGATACCAGGGCCCCCCATCAGCGGCCCAGGCAGCGGACATCGCCCCCAGAAGCGCCAACAGGTTCAGCACACACCCACCCAGGTCAGAGTCACAGACATTGAACCCGGCTAACCTGCCCGACCGTCCGGCGTCCGCCGTCGTCGAAGGAGACCCGAGGCCATCAGCGGCACAAGCAGGGCCGCGCGCCCCCCTCGGCACCCGGGCCCGCTCTCGGGGCTCTCCTCGGAAGCCGTTGATGACTCTTCTGTTTCAGCATCTGGGCAGGGGTGGTCTTCGCGCCACCGGTCGAAGTCCGCGCGCAGCAGGGCGAGCGGATCCTGTCGGCCGGTGCCGACCACGCTGAGGTCGACGCGGGTCTGCCCATCCGCATCGATGACGATGAGAAAGGCGCTGTCAGAGGGGACGCCTGCGTCGGTGCAGCGGCTGTCCCCCTGTCCTTCATCGCGCCCTGCGGTCAGCGCCACGAGCAGCCGCTCGGCGAGGTCGCAGGCCTGCCCCTGTGCGAAGGCATCGGCGGTGCGGGTCACAACAGGCGCCCCGGTGAGGATGTTGCCCTGGGCGGAGTAGCGGATCCCGTCCGCGGCGCCCTGGACATCACCGGCCCACGAGCCGTTCTCTTCACCGGTCCAGGCAGCGGGGTCCTGAGACAACGAGACGACCCCATACTGACGCTCTGCGGCGCGGGGGTCGAAGCGAGCGTCGGTGATGGCGGCGATGATGGCGGCAGGTGTTTGGTCCTGCTCCAACAGAGAGACGGCCTGATCGCGGCCATCCGTGGACAGCCGCGCCTGCGCATGGACCGCCCCCTTTCCAGGAGCGGCGCCGAAGATGACGCGGACGTCGAGGTCGCCCACACAGGATGTTCCCGCGCCGCCGAGCTGGCCGGTCTGGGGATCCGCGGCGACGATCGACCATGTCGCATGCGCGGAGCGCGCAGACAGGCACGCCCCAAAGAAGATCGCGAAGAGCAGGAGGCGACACGTCAAGATGACCACCCGAACACAAGAGCCGCTGGGAGAATAGCAGGGCGTCGTAGTATGGGTGCAGACAACTGCAGCGGATCACATCGCCGCGCGGCTCCGCGCGGCATCATGGTGAAGCGCAGGCCGAACCGCGATCCAGAGGATCAGGTTGAGGATCCCCATCGCAAGCACCGAGGCCAGCCCGGTCGGTGCGGTCAGCAGCGCAGAGCCGCCGATGATCACCAGCATCGGAATCCCAGCCAGCCCGTTGAAGGTGCCATGTAGGAAGGCGGCTCCCCAGACGCTTCGAGATCGATCCCGGATCCAGGTGTAGAGGGGTGACATCAGAACACAATAGACGGTAAACAGCAGAATTCCGCGGATTGGGTCATCCGGGTAGTTGTGGCCGAGCAGGATGAGCGGGGCGTGCCACAGTCCCCAAAGCAGCCCGACGATCCAGGACGAGGTCCAGAACCCCCGGTCGCGCAGCTCTCGAAACAGCAGCCCGCGCCAGCCGATCTCTTCGCCGAAGGCCGCCAGGGCGTTGAGGGTCATCCCAGCGGCGATGCCCGACGGGATCGCCAACCACGCAGGATGTACCGGCAGCGCCTCCAGCTGTTGGCGCGCCGCAGCAAGCGCTTCGGGAGAGAGGCGGTCTCCCGCCAGCGCGAGGATGGTGTCCACGCTGGGATCGAAGGAGACGCCGGGAAACAGTGCGCTGACCGCGACCCCTGCGCCCATCATCCCCAGCGCGAACAGCGGCGCGGCCAGCAGCCACCCGGACCACACCGGCGTCGCGCCGAGATCCTGGAAGATGCGCTCGCCGTTGAGCCGCTGAGCGGCGATCGTGCCGAGCAGCGGAGAGAACATGATCGACACAGAGACAACCAGGGCGCCGAGGCCGGA
>JBCBLB010000018.1:0-32793 GCA_038520555.1 Myxococcota bacterium
CCCCGAAGGGCGCGAAGTCCTCATCAAAGAAGGGCTCTCGGAGCGTCACCTGGAATTTCTCGCCAACAACACCTCCCCACAAGACGTCGCGCGGATCACCCCCTCGCTCAAGCGGCGGCTGGTCAAAGGAATCAAGGCGGGCCGAAGCGTCGACGACATCCTCGAAGAAAACCGGCAGAAAGGCATCATCCTGGAGGGACTGCTCGGCTCGGCCGCACAGGGCCTCCCGCAGAAGCCCAAGACATCCCGGAACAAGTCCACCATCCCCCAACCCTCCCCCCTCGGCGTCATCCTCAGCAGGCACCTCCTCGATCCCGACGGCGATGACACCGAATTCCGACAGCTGGAAGCCATCACCGCAAATGAGTACTGCAAGGAGAACACCGACTTCTGCCAGGATCTCATCAAGTTCGCATCTCAGGAAGGACCCATCGACCGCGCATCGTATGCGAAGCTGATGAATCAGTACATCTACAATGGCTCTCCGGGATGGGTCAACATCTCCGGAAAGGATCGGAGCACCCTGACCCAGCTCATCCCGAAAGACTACGCCGAGCGGGTCCAGAACGGCGAAGTGACCGACGAAGATCGGCAGCACGACGGCGAAAACCTCGAAGAGATCGCGAAAGCCTTCAAGGCCGCCGCGAAGTCGATCATGGGGCTGATCAGCACCGACACCGTCCACAAGCTCAAACGCCTCACCCCCGAACAACGACAGAAAAACTACGAACAACGCGCCCTGTTCGAGTTCAAGCGGTTCAAGTACAAGGCGAAGGCGCTGAAGGACCCAAAGAAGTACAACCCCAGCAATCCGAAGTATCACCCCTTCCTCACCGACCAGACCCCCGGCATCTTCAATGACATCGAAGAAGCACGAGCCGTCGCAACATGGCTGATTCTCGAAGAAAATGCCGAACGCGTCGGGTGAGGCGCAGCGAATACCACACCCCGATATCCAGGCCCCGATATCCAGGCCCCGATATCCAGGCCCCGATCTTCCTCATCGGCGACCGCCACGTCGGTCCCGATGACGCCTGCGGTTCAAACGACGCCGCGCCTTACAACACCGCCGCGTACGCTCCCCCCTCCAGGAGCTTCAAACACGCCTCAACCGCTTCGGTGGGACTGCGCGCTTCAAAGAGGAAGGTCGGTGCAGACTCGACCAGCTCTTTGGCCTCACGGAGGCCGAGGCCGGTGTACTCGCGAAGAATGTGAATGGCCTTGATCTTCCGCTGATTGGAATCCATCAGCCAGACCATCGTCCCGCCCTCCAGCAGCTGCACCGAGCCCAACCATGCCTTCGGCACCATCGCGAGGCTGTGCACCTCGACGATCGGCCGTGGTTCCGGAAGCGTGGCAGGCAAGATGGCAAGCGCGGAGCCCTTGAGGGTCAGCCGCTCCACCGGGGGCAACCGCTCCCATAGGTCATCCGGAACCGAGATGTGAAGCATCCCAAGGGTGAGGCGCTTCAGCCGCGGCAGCGTCGACAGCCAATCCACCGCAGACTCCGTCAACGTCGGGGTAAACAGCGACAGATGCTCGACACAGGGCAGCCTCGCCTCCGCCGGCACGAAGACCTCCTGACACGTCAGATGAAGCTCGGTCACCTGCGTCAGGTGATGTGCGAGGTCCGTCCACTGCTGCCCCGACAAGCCAAGCCGGCGCACCCAGGTCGGCGGCACAGAGACGGCGCTGTTCGTCAGCTCCAGAAACAGCGAGGGCGGCCCGGACGAGGGCAGCACCTCGATCGGGGAGCCTGAGAGAGACAGCATGGAGATTCGATTGACGTCCACGAACGCTGGCCACGTCTTGTCAGGGAACGTGACCATGGACAGCGGCCATGGCCCCCCTGGACCCTGGAGGATGTCTCGGATGATCATCAACAGCAGCCGCAGCTCGGGCGCGTCTGCCGATGTCATCGGGACTGTGAGGATTCGTGGGCTGATGGCCGCCATCACCGCCCGCCGCGTCATCGGGCCGAGCGGCCACCCCTGCGCATCAATGCCGGCCATCGCCGCGGACAGATCCGAACAGAGCGGCCCTTGTGCAATGGGAATCCGTCCAGATTGGTTGACCACCATCTCACAGGACGGTTGGATATGTTCTCCGTCACGCCAACGAAGCCGGACTTCTGTCCGGGCATATGGCCACACCTCGTCGGGGAATGCCTGAGCAGCCAGCTGAAACAGCCGAAGCTCGACCAGCTGATTCAACGAAAATTGACTGGGTACATCCTGAAACCGAGAATGAAGGAACCACTGGAACCGATCCCGGTCGCCCAGCATCCGGACGATCTCCGGATCACCCAGGGATTCGACCAGAAACATCGCCTGTTCGATGTTGTCATCGACGTTGCTGTCGATGAGCGCCGCGATGCGCTCCACCTGATCCAACCGCCCCCGATCCATCATCCCATTCCTCTGCACCTGGCACATAAGATAACCAACCGGCATCTTCGGGATAGCGCGCGCTTCTGAGTGGACGGATGCCCTGGGGATCGGATAAATGGAGAGGGACGCCGATGGGACGGGCACGGGGCTCGGACAGCGGCAACAGGTATCGTAACCCCATCCCGCACCTATCCGGCGCCTCGCGCCGACGCGGTCGACGAAGACGGTTTACGAAACGTCAGGATTCACTATGCAATATCGTGGTTTTACCCTCGACCGCTTCCAACGGGAGGCCATCGAAGCGCTCCAGGCGGGCGACAGCGTGCTGGTCTGCGCGCCAACCGGCACCGGCAAGACCGTGGTGGCCGACTGGGTCGTCGAGCGAAGCCTCGATGAGGGCCGGCAGGTCATCTACACCGCCCCCATCAAGGCGCTGTCCAACCAGAAGTTTCGCGACTACTGCGCCCTCGTCGGCGAAGACAACACCGGACTGGTCACCGGCGACCTCGTCATCCGACGCGACGCCCCCTGTCGGGTCATGACCACCGAGATTCTCCGGAACATCCTCCTCACCGGTGAGCAGATCCCCGATCTCGCCGCCGTCATCATCGATGAGATCCATTTCCTCGATGACCCCGAGCGCGGGACCACCTGGGAAGAGGTGCTGATTTATCTCCCCCCGCATGTCCAGATCGTCGGCCTCTCCGCCACCCTCTCCAACCTCACCCAGTTCGCCGAGTGGCTCTCCGATGTCCGCGAACGCAACGTGCAGGTCATCGAAGAGCATCAGCGCGCTGTCCCCCTCACCTTCCGCCTCGCGTCTCGGGAGTCCGGCCTCAAGACCCCCAAAGAGATGGACCGCTACCACCGCGAGTGGCAAAGGAAGAACAGCAGCCGAAAGCGCAACAACCGCCGCGGTCCGCGCGGACGGGGCCGGAAGAAGGACGGCGAGCAGACCAGCCACGTCGATGTCTTCGAGATGCTGCAGGACCAGCGGCTGTTCCCCTTCCTCTACTTCGTCTTCTCTCGGAAGCTCACCGAGAAATTCGCCCGCCAGCTGGGCCGATACGCCGATCGGCACCTGCGCGGCGGCCTGCTCGACCGACAAGAAGCCGACGCCATGGACCAGGAGATCGAGGCGTTCTATGAACAGCAGGGCGCCGATGATGCCCTCGATGAGCGCCTCGCCGAGCTGTACCGGATGGGCATCGCGTTCCACCACGCCGGGCTCAATGTCCTGCTCAAGGCCTTCGTCGAGATGTTGTACGAAAAAAAGCTCATCAAGGTGTTGTACTGCACCGGGACGTTCGCCCTCGGCATCAACATGCCCGCCCGCACCGCGGTATTTGATGGGTTGACCCGATACAACGGCCGCGAGATGATCCCCCTGCCCACCCGTGAGTTCATGCAGATGGCCGGCCGCGCCGGCCGACGCGGCCTCGACGATGAGGGGCTGGTCGTCATCCGCACCCACCTCGACGACTACCGGGAAATCGCTCCCCAGCTAAAGGGATACCTGAACGCCGACTATGAGCCGGTGTATTCTCGGTTCTCCCTCTCGTTCAACTCCGTCGTCAACCTCCTCCATCGCCACCCCCCCGACCGCATCCGCGAGCTGGTCGAAAAGTCGTTCCTCTCCTTCTTCCGTGAAAAACGCGCCGAGATGCAGATCGATCAAGCCGTCGCCCTGGAGCAGGAGCTCAAAGACGACGGCTGGAGCGAAGGCGACAGCAGCGGGCCGCCAGCGGTGAAGCGCAAGCTCAAGATGCTCAAGAAGCTGCGCCGCCGGGCGCGCTCCGGGAAGGAACGCACCTGGCAGGAGTTCGAGGAGAAGGTCGGCTTTCTGGTCGATATCGGCTACCTCAGCGAAGACCTTGAGTTTAACGCCGGGGCGAAGGCCCTGATGCACGTCCAGATCCAGGAGATCTTCACCACCGAGATGGTCCTGCAGGGCCTGTTCGAAGACCTCAGCCCCGCAGCGCTGTTCGGCGTGCTGTGTGGGATGACCGCGGAGCTGCCCCGCGGCGTCGTGATCCCCGAAGCCCGGCGGTTCAAGCGGCTGGGGAAAACCATCGAGAAGGTCCGCTACAGCGAGGTCGTCGTCCATGCCGAGGAGCTGTCCGGGCTCCAGGCCGGCTGGGACTTTCAGCTCATCCCCATCGGCAAGTGGTGGGCTGAAGGACGCTCCATGGGCGAGATCATGCTCAACGTCGTCAGCCCCACCGACATCTCCGGCTCTCTGGTCGGCGCCTTCCGGCGGGCCAAAGACCTCGCCGGGCAGCTCAGCGACGTCTGGGTCGACTTCGAGGACCGGACCGAGATGCTCCGCGACCTGATCCGCTCGGTGTCCCGGGACGAGGTCGAGGTCGTTGATTAGCCCCCTCGTCCTGTGGTTCGCCTGCCAGCCCCCGCCGCCACCGGACCCGCCAGACCCGCCGGTCCGCCCCGAAGACCCCGATCCGCCCGAGCTGGCCCGCCTCGACCTCACCGTCGATGGTGGGCGGCTGCAGATGAACGGCCATCGAAGCTGCCCTCCCAGAGAGGGCAACGACGTCTTCCGGTTCGAAGACCTCGACGTCCTGTGCTTCCACCATGAGTCCCTCGACCTGCCCTGGCTCACCGAGACCCTGAAGAACAGCGACGCAGACGCCCAGATCGTGCTCTCTACCGGCCCGATGCCCAAGCCCTGGCCGCTCGTCTACCTCGGCGCCGAGGCGATCGTCTACCTCAGCGACCGTTTCCACCGCACCCACAGAGATGGCGCACCGATCCTCTCCCTCGGCCCCCCACTACACCACATGACGATTCTCCGTTACCAGAAGGGCCGAACCGAATTTCGCTCGTTCGATGACGACGGTATAGAACGCGATCGAATCCGAACCCAGGACGTCCTCGGCGTCAATCGGCTGCTGACCCTGCTCCCCCGAAGTGAAGGGGCCGAACATCGCTTTGTTCTCCCGAAAGAAGCCCATCACCCCGAACGATTCGCGATGCAGCTTCGAGCAGACCGCGAAGCGACGGTGACGCTCAATCAGACCCCGATCCTCGGACCCGATTCAACCCCACTCGCTGTGTTTGATGGCTTTCGACTCTACAACGCAGACGTGGGTTCCCTTCGAGAGGGAGAGAACCATCTGCGAATCGACAGCGCGAATCCGAACCCAGCGATCTCTATGGACCTTCATATCGGAATGTCTATCCTGAATAATATTCGCGTAGAGGTTGGAGAGCCGACGCCGGGTTGGGTGGAGCATCGATACCAGCCGAAGACGCCATGGGTGGACGGCGAGCGCGGTCGACACCGTCGGATCTGGTTTTCCGTCACCGAACCGCTGGACGCTGACGTGCTGGCGGTCGAGGTGAGCGGCCCGGCGCATATATGGCTCAACGGCGCCCCGGTGTTCCAGAGCGCCGAAGCGGGGGGTGGAGCGGGGTTGGTCGAACCCGGCTGGCTGGTGTTGGGCGAAAATCTTCTCGTCGTCGCTACAGAAGCAGACAGCCGGGTCGACCTGTTCGCGCTGTGAGGGTTCAGCCCTCGGGGGGCGCGTTGTGGACGACGATCTGGTCGAACGGGATATCGATGCCCGCTTCACTCAGCGCGTCATACGTTGCTTTTCTAGCGATATGTTGCGTGGCGAGCCAGTGCTCGTTGGCGGTCCAGACGAACAACTTGAAGTTCAGGCTGCTGGCGGCCATCTCCGTGAAGGCGACGCCGATGCCAGGCTCTTCGAGGACATTGGGCAGTCCTTTCGCCGCAGCAGAGACGACGGAGACGACCTGATCGATGTCTGCGCCGTAGGCGACGCCGAAGTCGATGGTCGTGCGTCGAGAGCCAAGCTTGGTGTAATTGGTGATCGAGCCGCCGGTGAGCGTCGAATTGGGAATGATGATCGTATGGTTGTCAGGGGTGTTGAGCGTGGTGGAGAACAGACCGATGTCGACGATCGCGCCGGTGTGTCCGCCGCCGTTGATGACGTCGCCGAGGTCGAAGGGGCGGAAGAAGAGGATCATGACGCCGCTGGCGAAGTTGGACAGGCTGCCCTGCAAGGCCAGACCGACGGCGAGGCCAGCGGACGCGAAGATGGCGACCAGCGAGGTCGTCTCGATGCCGCCCTCATCCAGCGCAGCGATGACCGCCGCCGCCAGGACCGTGTACTGGACGATCTGGGCCATGAATCGCGAGAGCGCCTCGTCCAGTTTCCGCGAACGCGCGGCCCTGAGGACCAACCGATTCGCCCAGCCGCTGGCTATCCAGCCGAGGATCAGGATGACGATCACGGTGATGAAGCTGACCCCAAACGAGATGATCAGGTCCATACTGGGCATATTGGGGAGTCCTGGAATTTCGTCCATTCGATTTCCTTGGATTTTGGGTGAAGCGAACGGGCGCCAGTGTAGCGCACACAACCCTGTCGATTCAGGACCGTCACCCAACCCGAAGATTCAATTTCAAGAAGTTCTCCATCAAGGCCATCCCCCGGGGAGTCAATACGCTCTCTGGATGAAACTGAACCGCGACCGCCGGTGCGCAGCGGTGGCGCAGTCCCATGATCTCCCCATCCCCCGCCGTGGCTGTAACCTGCAAGATATCAGGCAAAGAACGGTGACATACGGCAAGAGAATGGTAACGACCGACGACCATCGGCTGAGCGATGCCGGTAAACAGCCCCTCTCCATCATGGCGAATCGCAGAGGCCTTGCCATGCATCAGCCGCTTCGCGGCGACGATCGTTCCCCCGCACACCTCAGCGAGCGCCTGCATCCCCAGACAGACGCCGAACAGCGGAATGCCCTGCTCCAGGGCGGCTTGGATGATCGGGACGGAGATGCGGCTGTCGGGGACGGGCCGGCCGGGCCCCGGAGAGATGAGCAGGTGGGTCGGCGCGCGGGCGAGGGCGGCATCGGCGGTCTCGGCGTCGTTGCGCACCACATCGACCACAGCGCCGAGCGCAGCGAAGGCCTGGACCAGGTTGTAGGTGAACGAGTCATAGTTATCGATCACCAGCAGTCGGGGTCGACGGATACTCACCTCTCAGACCAGCCGTCCAGCACTGTTATCACGGACGGGGAGAGGGGCAGAGCATGGAAGACAGCGCAGACGGGAACGTGCTGGAGACATACCTCAACTATATGGAGCGGATGCACGCCTCAGACCTGTTCTTGAGCGAGGGGCGCACGCCGGCGGCCCGCATCCATGGTGTGGTCCGACGGCTGAACCAGCCGCCCATCAAGCGCCGCGACCTGGACTGGCTGCTCACCCAGACGCTGCTGCCCACCGCGAGACGCACCTTTGATGAGACCGGTGACGCGGACGTGGGCTTCACCTCGAACAGCGGGAAGCGGTTCCGGCTGAACCTCGCCCGGCAGCAGGGCCGACTGTCCGTCGTGGTCCGGGCCCTGCCCTCCGGAGAGCTGCTGTTCGAAGAGCTGCGGCTGCCCCCTGCCATCGAGACGCTCGCCATGGCCCAGCGGGGGCTGGTCCTGGTGACCGGCGCGACCGGCTCGGGCAAGTCGACCACCCTGGCGGCGCTCGTCCATCACATCAACACCCAACGCCGCGTCCACATCGTCACCATCGAAGATCCCATCGAGTTCGTGCACCGGGACCGCCGCTCTCGGATCACCCAGCGAGAGGTCGGCTCGGACACCCCGTCGTTCCACACCGCCCTGCGCCACGTCGTCCGCCAGAGCCCCGACGTCATCCTCATCGGCGAGATCCGAGACGCCGAAACGATGGAGGTCGCCATCTCGGCCTCGTTGACCGGTCATCTGGTCCTCGCCAGCCTGCACACCATCGACGCCGCCCAGACACTCCAGCGAATCCTGAGCTTATTCCCTGAGCACCTCTTCGCGCAGCGGGCGGTGGACCTGTCGCTGTCGCTGCGCGGCATCGTCTGCCAGCGCCTGCTGCCTCATGTCAATGACGCCGGCCGGGTGCTGGTCACCGAGATGCTCACCGCGACGCCAGCCGTCGCACAGCTGCTGCGCGACGGCCAGCTGGACACCCTCCAGGATCTGATGCGGGCGAGCCGCTCCGCGGCGACGCATACGTTCAATGATTCCCTGCTCTCCGCCTACAACGAGGGCCTCATCACCCACGACGTCGGGCTGGCCTACTCATCGAACCCCGACGAGTTCGCCTTGATGGCCCAGGGGATGTCCACCGGCGCCGGCACCTTCAAGACCACAGAGCCCGAGAGCTACGCCGACATCCCCGATATGAAGGCCCTGCT
Source organism: Myxococcota bacterium (assembly GCA_038520555.1). Taxonomy (GTDB): domain Bacteria; phylum Myxococcota_A; class UBA796; order UBA796; family UBA796; genus JBCBLB01. Next base: position 8,624 of record JBCBLB010000018.1, read on the forward strand.
GCATATGACGCTGGAGCGGAACGCCTCGGATCTGCACCTCGCCGTCCATCGGCCCCCCATCCTCCGCATCAACGGCGAGCTGACCCCGGCCATCGACCGAACGTTGTCCGTCGCCGACATGCGGATGCTGCTGTCGTCGATCATGAGCAGCCGCCAGCGAACCACCTATGAGCTGGAGCGCGAGGTGGACTTCTCACTGGCCCTGGATGATGGGCAACGCTTCCGGGTGAACGCCTATTTTCAGAAAGGCCAGATGGCCGCTGCCCTGCGGGCGATCCCCGCGCGGATCCCCGATCATGTGGCGCTGAACATCCCCGAGACCGTCATGCACCTCGCTCACCAGCCACATGGACTGGTCCTGGTCGTCGGGCCGACCGGATCGGGGAAGTCCACCACCCTCGCCTGTATGGTCGACCGGATCAACCAGACCCGGTCATGTCGGATCATCACCATCGAAGATCCCATCGAGTACACCCACACAGAGATCAAGGCGACCATCGACCAGCGCGAGGTCTACGCCGACACCAGCTCGTTCTCCCGGGCGCTGAAGTATATCCTCCGCCAGGATCCCGATGTGGTGCTGATCGGAGAGCTGCGCGACCTGGAGACGATCTCCAGCGCCCTCACCGCTGCCGAGACCGGACACCTCGTCATGGCCACCCTGCACACCAACGACGCCGTCCAGAGCATTGACCGGCTGGTGGATGTGTTCCCGCCCGGGCAGCAGGCCCAGATCCGCTCGCAGCTGTCGAACTGCCTGCAGGCGGTGATCAGCCAGCGGCTGCTTCCGCGCGCCGACCACACCGGGCTGATCCCCGCGTTCGAGATCATGGTCGGCACACCGGCGATCCGGAACCTGATCCGGGACAACCGGATGCACCAGGCGCTCGGCATGATGGAGGCCTCAAAGGGGGAGGGCATGATCACCATGGACCGGGCGCTGCGAGACCTCGTGGCGGACGTACAGATCACCGAGACCACCGCCAAGCGCTACCTCCGCAACACCCCCCGACGCGGGTACGGCTCCAGCCGGTGAGCCTGACCACCGCAACAAACGGTGAAGACCGCTCCAGGCGAACCGATACGCTGTACAGTGAACCGAGAGGGGGATGATGCCTTCGAGCCCGACCCGGATGCAGATAGAGGATGACATCGGCCGGCTGGTGGTCCGCCTGCCCCCGCCGCAGTGGGGCAGCGTCCAGCGGTGGCTGCTCCGGCTGCTGAGCGTCGTCGGCGGAGTGGCCCTGAGCGTGGGGATGCTCGGGGTGCTCCCGCCCGCCCTGGCCGGGCTGTTCTTCGGGCTGATGGTCCTCGCCGGCGACCTGCTGCTGTGGGAGCTGAGCGAGCTGGTGGTCCGGATGACCCGGCGGATGCGTGCCCACAGCCAGCTCATCGTCAACCAGGCCGCCCTCAACGCCAAGACCCCAACGCGCCGCCCCGTCGCCCTCCCCCTCGAACAGATCGCTGACATCCAGATCGATGACGCCGGGGTGAAGCTGACCGTCGACGGCGGCGCCCGGCAGATCCCAGCAGGGCTCGATGAGACCGAAGCGCGAAAGCTCGGCCGGCTGCTCCGCGCACAGATCCGACGCTGTCAGGTCCACCCCGCCCGACAGACAACCACAATCCCCTACACCCTGGAGGCGATGCGACGCGTCGGCGCGACGCGGGCGCTGCCCGCTGTTCCCGTCCCCGACGTGGGCGGTCTGCTCTGGCGGGGGCTGCCGCCGACGCTGTGACCGTCACCGGATGTTCGCAATCCCAGAGGCGTTGACCGCTTGCTATCGGCCTCATCGCGAAGATAGGTCTCCTGACCAGCAAGGAGGAGACGATGCAACGCGTCACAATGGTGTGGATGGGGGTGGGGCTGCTCGCCTGTCAGCAAGACACCAACATCAACCGAATTCGGACCGCCCCTGAGGCGGAGATCACCTGGCCCGAACCCCAGAGCATCATCCGACAGGGGGAAGGCGACATCCTCTTCAGCGCCATCGCGACCGACTCGTTCGACGCATCGCCCAACCTCGACCTCACCTGGACCCTCGACGACGGCGCCGAGACGTTCACCACAGAAGCCGACACCGACGGGCAGAGCACCCTCCCCCTCAACGTCGATGGGCTCGAACTCGGTGAACACAAGATCGAGCTGGTCGTCACCGACTCCGACGATATGACCGCCACCGTCGGCCTCACCTGGCTGCTCCAGGGTCCCATCTCAGCACCCACCGTCGAGATCACCGCGCCCGACGACGGCGCATTCTTCGCGCCCGGCGAAGAGATCGCCTTCCGCGGCATCGCTGAGGATGAGGGCACCGACCCCGATGACCTGGACTTCGCATGGTCCTCCGACCGCGACGGCGAATTGGACGGCGCGCTGTCCGGAAACGGCGAATCCGCACTGTTCATCGATGACCTGTCCACCGGCACCCATGAGATCACCCTCACCGTCACCGACCCCGACGACGATCAGGCCATCGACACCATCTCGGTCAGCATCGGCGACGTCGTCGACCCCGCAGAGCCAGGGGACCTCGTCTTCAGCGAGATGATGATCAACCCACAGGTCGTCTCCGATGAAGCCGGCGAGTGGGTTGAGCTGTACAACACCGCCTCCTACGCCATCGACGTGGCCGGCTACACCTTCAAAGACAACGACTTCGACACATACATCCTCGAAGGACCCCTGCTCGTCGCCGGTAAGGACTACATCGTCCTCTGCGCAGACACCAACCCCAGCCGGAACGGCGGCGTCAGCTGCGATGGCGCCTTCAAACGCGCCACCTCCGACGCCCTCGCCCTCGGAAACAACACCGACGAAGTCATCCTTGAGCGGCCAGACGGCGTCGTCATCGACCAGGTCTTCTACGACAGCCGATGGTTCACCGCCGGCGTCGCCACCGGCCTCGACCCTGACTTCCTCGACGCCGACGTCAACGACACCAACGACCGATGGTGCGACCAGACCACCGTCATCTCCTCCGGCGGAGAACCCGGAACACCCGGACGCGAAAACGACGACTGCGACTGAACCCAACAGCCCCTACGACAGAAGGGGCTCGCGTCTCCTTCATCTGGGGATCTGACCTGAGCAGCGAAGCGCCGCCAGATGAGACGGTGTGATGATGAATGCGCCCCTGTGTTCCACTCAGAGCGCAGTGGTCAGCCCAATGGTCAGCCCGCCAGACCAGCCATATTCGAAGGGCCATCGCCCCCCGATCAACCGTTGCCCGAATACATCCAGCGTCACGGCCGCGTCTAAGTCCACATACAGCTCGATCCCGAAAGACCCCCGGATGAGACCCGCCCGTTGGTTTTCCTGATCGACCAGGATGGACCCATCTACGATTTCCAGAAGTACCGGCAACCCACCAATCTGTACACCGCCCTGAATGGCCGTGACCAACTGGATGTCCTGATCGCCGAACCGGTACCCTCCTCCAGCGGCGATGTCATGGATGATGACATTGCTCACGAGGAGCCTGGCGTCCGCATCATCTGAAGAGAATTGCGCAGAGATATTGTCGTAGGTGATCCGGATAAACGGGGCCTGAATGCGATCCAGCCGTACATCTAACGAGGTCCGCGTCAATAATCCGAGCAGGATCTCGGGGTGAGCGCTCATCGCCACCCCCAGCTCAATCGCGGGCATAAAATAGAACGGCGGCTGAAGGGGGCTGGGTTGTGGCGTGGTCTCTGCACGCGCAGCCTGCGCGACCCCACAGCACAGGAAGACAAACAGGAAGCGGTTCATGATACGTCCCATATTCACGATCCCGAAGATGAGGGGGATGTTGAGCGCTGTGTATGATTCTGATTGAGGATAGCCGGAGTTTGTCACCCTGCCCAAAGTGAATCTCATGTTCCGCTCCCCCATAAGCCACCTCAGCAGTGCCATCCGGTCACCACACCCCGTTGATGATGCGATGATGCCCGCGTAGAAGGCGAGCACGATCTGAGGCAACGCGTACCGGCCACCTCCCCGGCAGACGATACCGATCCCGGAATCACGGTCCCGACCGCCTTCTGGTCCCCTTATCCCCTGCCGTCGATGCGTGGTGGCGGATGATCGGACACCCAGGGGCGAGCTGGTGCGGCGCGACACGGGGTGTCACAGGTCTTGGCCCCGCCCCCGGGGAGCCAACCGGCCGGTTTATGGCCAGCCCCAACTGAGGCACCGCCAGCATCAGCGAGAACGTTGCCGCAGGCGGCCAGGGCATCGAGCCCGCCATCCGCTTTTCCCAAGACGCGTTGTTTCAGGCCAGCGACGTCCCCCGTTCTGATGAGGAGAGCCTCACCGGCCACTCGGCAAAGGAAACGCTGCCCATCCTGCAAGGCTGCGCCATCCCCCGCATGATCAGATTGTCAGGCTGTTATCGAAGGCGCACGCTCTCAGCGCGCAAAGTCGCGGCGCTTGATCTTGGCCCGCCGTCCATCTGGGTGATGGAAGACGATGCCCTCTGCCAGGGCGCCAGGAGAGAAGCGACTCTCCAATTTGATCAGTGCATCACGCAGCCCCTCAAATGTACGGGGAATATCGGCGTAGATGGGGATGGTCAGGTTGAACGGGACGCACAGGTGATGGTCGAGTTTCAATGGATTGCCCTGGATTTTCGGGCCCAGTGCTTCACAGCTGTGCTCGCCATCTGGCCATTCGCGCATGTCCGTACCGGATACCGCAGCGTAGATCCACTGATCTGCGGCTTCGGGCTGGCTGGCGTCGACGTACCAGCCGTCAATGATGCCCTGTGCCTTTTGGGCTTTCGTCGGATTGCGACGCTTCTCAACCCGAACGACATGACCCGATCGAATCGTGACGCGGATGTTGGTGCCATCAAGCTTCTCCGTCGGTGCGCCTTCTCCAGCGAAAACCCACTCACATCCTGGACGGACGGTGGAAGTGACGTTGAAGCGATCATCGCGTTGGAAGAGGGTGGGAATCTTCTGCATGACGGTCAGCCCCTTTCGGACCTGTTGAAGGAGTTCGTCCGCCGAGATCACCCCGGCGTCGAGCCCGCTCGCCAATGAGCGGATGAGGTCGGCGACCGATGTGCCCGCCTCAGAAGCAATTCGTTTGAGGGCCGCCCGCTCTTCGGGTGCGGTCCAGGCCACCACCCGAACCCAACCAGGCGGTGGCGTCCACTTTGCCAGCTTGTTGGGGTCTTTCCGTGGGCGTCCTCGCTTTCGCTTCTGATCTGACACGTCGCCTCCCCTCCATTGAATAGCTGATCTATTTTCTATTGGCAAAGTATAAAATAAAATCCAAAAAACCCACCTCCTCCCAACCTTATCCCCAAACCAACTCACAACCCAGGGCCATCAAACGGGGAGACCTTCTTTTCTGGCCGATGGACTGCAAGGCGGGCTGGGAGGTTTGTCACTCCATCCGCAGAGAGGCAGACGCCCCCAGCTCGTGCAGCGCCTGCACTGCATGAAGCGCTTCTCGGCGACTGTGCGCCGTCCACAGGCGACAGGGTGCGGCCTCGACAAGCTCCTTGGCTTCGCGAAGCCACAACCCAGTCAGCTCACGGACAAACTTGATACAAGCCACCTTCTGGCTTCCAATGCGTTCGAGAAACACCTGACAGCGTCCTCCCCATAGTCGAGCCCGGGGCTGCCATGCTTTGGGAAGCGTATAGAACTGTGAAACGTTGACTTCGAGCAGTGATAGATGTTCTGGAGGTTGAGCGGGCATCGCTTTCCAATCCCAGATCGCACCTTCCAACATCATCTCCCGGATGGGGAGTGTCCAGAATACCTCAGGCGGGGTCCAGGGTTCTCCACCCAACACCAAACGCTCAAGTGAACGCGGCGTCGCCACCAACCATGACAGGACCGAAGACAGATCTCTGGTCCTGATGCGCAGATGGCGCAGGCTGGGGAGCGCTGTCTCTGACATCGAAAATTTGCGCTGACCCTCAATTTTCAGCGTATGGACCTGCTCCATCCGATCCCACCATCGCTCCCAACCATCGGTATCCACCAACACCTGCTGCGCCCAGCTGGGCAGCTCAGCGAGTTGGCTACCTGTTGTATCCAACACCAACCCAGCATGACCGTCCACCGGCAGGTGTGTCACCGTCGAGCGCCACAAAGACAGATAGGACAACCGCGACAAAACCCCGGGTATTTCGAGAAGCGATGGATCCAGGTTGAACATCGAGAGCCGCCAGGGACCCGGGCGGCGCAGGAGCCGCTGCGCAGTGGAATTGGTCAACGCAGAGAGCGGGCGAGGGAAGATCCCTTCTAAAAAATTTCGTGCGAGCGCATCGACCACCTCAGCCAATGAGGCGGGCCCCACCTGACCGAGCAGCGGCGTCGCATGAGCGAACGCGTCCTCTGGGGTGAGCCCTGGCGTACCCGCTGCCAGACGCCATCGATGTCCTCCCTGGCTCACCAGATCCAGCTCCGCCCGATACCATCGGTTATCCAGCCGACGAAGGCAAAGCTCACGATAAAGGCCATCGATCACAATATTTGGACGATGCCGCGCAAGGAGATGGTGTATCCGTAACGCAACCACCGCCTCCACCCCGGGGCGGAACGTTCGGCTTGATGCATGAGGGAAGACCAACGATTGAATCGGATAGGCATCACAGATCCGGTGGAGCAGCTCCGGACTGTCCAACGACTCCAAGAGGAATATCCCCTGCCGGATTTGCGCGATATCCGGACTGGCCAGCAGCTCTTCAATACGTTGTTGCTGTTCTTGCATGCCACTTCGCGTATATACAGTGTAAACCGAGCGGCCCCGCAACAGAGCGCGATGGATACATGTGGGAGCAGTGACGGGTGAACCTGTTACTGCGGCGATGAGATCCGGAAGCGCTTGTTATAGGCGGCGAATCGCTCCTGGACCGCGCCAGGCTCCAGCCCGAAGCGCTCCAGCGAGTAGCGGTGTTTTCCGTGGCGCCGCTGCCGGTGGATCGACATGTGCGCCACCATCGCTGCCCGGGTCTCTTCGCTGAGCGGTTCGTCGAGCCGGGCGGCGATCTGCTCGACCCATGACAGCGGATCGCGGACCATCTCCAGATAGGGAACATCGATGAACGCTGCGTCACCGTGCTCTTCTCGGGCGGCCATGCCCCGGTCGATCCACAGCCCCAACTCTTCCAGGCGCTCCTGGCCGAGGCGGTGCAGATCGGTCGAGGTCTGGAACGACCGACGGATGCTGAGCTGTAGGCTCGCCTCAGAGGCGACCAGCTCAGCAGGATCCCGATGGGTCTGGACGATGAGTGCGTCGGGGTAGACCCGAAGCAGGGCGCCGAGCCCCAACAGGTGGAACGGCGCCTTGAGCACCCAGCGCCGCCGCGGGCGGCCCGCCTGAAGGAGCTGGAGCTGACGGCGATGCGATCGGTAGACCGGCTCCATGTCGACCTGATGAAGGTAGTCGAGGTAGCCTGGCAGATCATAGAACAGGGTGAAGATCATGCTGGTCAGTTCGTTGGCCAACAGGTTGATACACTCTTCTGGATAGCCCGCCTGGACGTCGTGGATCCGCTTGAGATCCGGACACATCCAGTGAAGCATCTGGATGCTGACCGCTGAGGCAAACGATCGCGACGGCGCCAGCGCGCTCCGCGGCTGGGGAACCGGCCGATCCATCTCCCAGGTGTAGAGCACCCGGTGCTCCGGGTGCACCGACAACAGCCGGTGCAGCATCGTGGTCCCCGTCCGCGGCAGTGACACGATGAACACCGGCCGCTCGATGGGTTCGTCCAGGATCTCGGGGTGCCGCGCCAACCAGTCGGCGATCTGGAAGTGGTTGTGCAGCCGCAGGGTGAGTGCAGTGGCGAACATCCGCCGCCCGAGCCCGCTCAGCGTCGTCGATTCCCGCGCCGCGTCGGTGATGGCCTGGAGGGGGGCGAGATACCGCCCCTCCGGCGGCGGCGCGCAGCCGCTGCTGGCCGCCGCCCGCTCAACCAACGCCGCCGGCTCCAACGACGGCTCACGGAAGCCAACCGCAGACAGCCCGGTAGAGACCCCATCCAGAAAGCGAGCGAACGATTGTGGGTGGGCTTGGGTGGGCATCTACCTTCTCCAGATATATCGGAACGATATCAAAGCCGACATCGACCGGCTTCATGACCGAGATTTCCACACGTTCTGCACATACCGGGCCGGCCCGGATCGGAAACTACTTCACCGCACCCAGGGCGTCGGCGTAGAAGGTGAGCGCCGTCTGATAGAAGGCGTCCCGGCTTTCCTTCCAGGTGTAAGACATTAATCAAGTGAAATCGTATACTTACGGAAGATCGGCAGGGGTTTTATCGTCGAATTATCCAGGTTTGATAAGAGAACCCCTACCAAACACCCCTACCAAACCGAACGCCGGACTGGGCGGCGTTTTGGCTCAACTTTGGCGCGCTTCCAGGGGTAGTGTTCAATTTACCGGACTTTCTTTGTAAGGATCATTTTCAGGTCGGCCGGATAGGGATGATCACTCGCATTCCCATCGCCAGGCCATGCAACATACACCTCCGCCCACTCCGACGCCGTTGCGTGATTTGCGCAACTGGCAGGACCAGATCTTAGCCCTCTTCGCCGATCACATTCACGAGTGGGAGCTCCTGCTCCGGAAACGTCTGCACCGAGAACACCACCAAGACATCTTGATGGGTGTTCATACAGACTTGGCCGGGATCTCCCCAGAGCAACGCCCCGCCTCACGGGAGGGCCTCTACCGCCTGTTCAAAACCCTTCTGATAAAGCGCATGAGGCACGAAGCTCGCCGACGCAAGAAGGAACTTCCATTATTGCTGCCGGTTCTACAGGATCGACCCTCTGCAGAGCTAACCGCAGATCGCCTGATCGAACTGCAGCAAGAGATCGTCCAGCTGGCCGAATCCGCGGCTGAGGCGAAAATCCCCAGCGCCGCAGGCGTTCTGATGGGCCTGTATTGGGAGTGGACAAACGAGGAGTTGGCCGAGCACCTGGGAGTGAGCAAGGACACCGCACGGCGACGCAAGGCGCGACTTCAAGAGTGGGCCCGCCTGTCCGTCGGCGACCGGAAGAAGCGTCTTGGTGGATTTTCCTTCACTGCGATGGTGTTGATCAACAACTGGGAGTCGCACCCCGCCCTTCTGGAAGCCAATCCCTCACCCCGGGCCAGCGCGTACCGTGGCCGTCGAACCGAGGTCCGCCTCGAAGCCCGTGAGGGGACGCTGTGGGCACACTACCACTGCGCCCACGCTCGACACATCGGCCTATTCGCCTGCGTCGAGGGTGGATTGCAGTACATCGACCATGTCTCTCAGGCGGAGGATGACCACATCACAATCCACCGCGTCCAGGTGCCCGCGGACACGGAGCGGGTGATCGCCGCCGCGTTCGCGTCACTGCAACCCCCTGAGCGATTTCGTGCCCTGCCAGAGGACGAACGCGTGGCGCTCTTCTGGATCTTCGTGTTTGGAGACCTCTGGGAGGCTCTGAAGGCCGGGCAGACGCTTGAACAGATAGAGCGCGACGCAGAGCATGTGATCGAATTGGGTGAGGCGTCGACTGGCCGAGCCCGTCCCGAGCTGCTCAAGCGCGGAGGTGTGATCCCAAAGCCCTCGCCAGCGTCCATCGAGTTGTTGCAACAGGCCAGCGAGCACGGCAAAAACCAGCGGTTCGCGGAGGCTGCTTCAACCTATCGTCAGGCCCTGGCGACAGCGGAGTCAAACGCGGATGTGGGTGGGGTGGTTCAAGCCAGCGTCGGCCTCTACCAGGCCCTCAACTACTTGGGATTCCTGGAGGCAGCAGAGCGGGTGTTGGTCCAACTGCTGACCGGCTACGCGCTGGACGCTCGCTGGGCATCGTGGATCACCCGGGAGATCGCGAACGCCCGACTGAACAATGGGGACATCGTCGAGGCTCGGCGCTGGTTGGAGCGATCGAGCAGCGACGAGTACCCCAAGCGCGCCGCAGCATATCACCTCCACTACGCGCGACTGTTGGTCGCCGAAGGGAACGTCAGTGAGGCGAGGTCCTACATAGCAACGCATGAGCCCGCCCTTCAGACCCTCCGGCGAGGCCCTCAGCGGGTGCTTCGATTGGAGGAACTGATCATGCGGAAACGGGTCCAAATGCAGGTTCCCTCTCGTGATTTGAGGGTAAACTCAGATTATCTCGACCTCCGCGAAGAGTATCGTCAAGTGCCGCTCGGAAATCGTGGGGCAAAGTGGTTATTATGCCAGTCTTTCATCGCCCCTGACCTTGGAGATAGCGGCTTCCAGCACCTCATCCTTGAACAGGCCTCAACACTCACGTCTCGACGGGACGGTCGCCTGTTTAGCCGATGGCAGCAACGGGATCTTGTGCTCACCACTGAGCAACTCGACAACCCCGCCGTACAGCGCGACATGATGCGCGCGATCTATTTGCACTCGAACGCCAATGAGCGCCACACGCCTCTTTTGGCAGCAGCTCGCGGTGAGAAGTGGCTGCTCTGGCTACACCCCAACGGCCGGTTCGAACAGCGCCCCTATACGGAGGTCGAGCACCTGCGTCGATTGACCTATCGCGCTCAGAGGGAGCTTCGGCGGGATGTGTGCGAAGAGTCCGTCGCCGCGTTGGGCCGCTACCTGTTTCCTGAACCGCTCAGCGGGCCGGTGTGGGTCGCCAGCGATGGCCTGTTGACCGATATACCGTGGTGGGCTGCCCACCACGCCGCCTATCCCGATGAGACACTGCCCCTGTTCCGCGAGATCCTGGGGCCACGTATGGATCCCTCGCCGGTCCCAGCCTCAACTGAAGTTGCTTCTCTCGCCGACCCCGGTGGGGACCTGCCGGGAGCTGCTGACGAGGTGTCACCCGACCAGGCCCGGGTGTATCTGAGAGGTGCTCAGGTCACCCGGCGCGCTTTATCCGAAGCGGGTTCAGGCCTGCTCGTGTTGGGCGTACACACCCAACGCGGTCCAGGGGGCCGCTATCTGGAGATGGCCGACGGCCCCCTCTACCCTGAGCAACTCGCTTCAATGGACTTGCAGGGCGCTGTCGTGTACCTCTCAGGATGTACGACTGCGCCTCAGACCACGTTGAACGGCGTTGAGTATTCATTCGCAAACGCTCTGTTGCAGGCGGGCGCCGGCCGCGTTTTGGCCTACAGCTGGTCCGTACATGACGAGGCCGCCCGACAGGCAGCGAAGATCTTTCTACAATATTGGCCGGTATCAAATCTTGACTTGTGGTTTAGTATGGCAATTGCGGAGCTGATAGAACAAGGCGTGCCGCCTCACGTCTGGGGCGGCATCCACGTATATTAGAGGTTTACATGAACATACTGACTCCTCCCCCAGGGTTTACGAACGGTGATAACCCCTCTGATTGGCCACGCGGGGATTTCAGGCCCACGATCACCCTCACCAAAGCAGCGGCTATAGTCACCCTTTCAGGCACCCTCGACAATGTCAGCGACTTTGTCTATGGCGTGCCGGTCGCGCTCCAGGCGACCTGTACCGTCTGGGTGAATGGGACTGTGGCGGCGACCTATTCGATCGACAGCCAGACCGGAGCCCTGAGCGGCCCGCCGATCCAGGTGGTTCCTGGAGATGAGATCGTGGCGCGCTTCGAGGCGAAGTCCACCATCATCACCCCCTACGATAACCAGTGGGTCCAGCGTCAAGATCTGGCCTGGACCGCGCCGGCCGGCAACGGCTCGATCACCTTCAACGCCGCGACCAACCCCCAGCAAGCGCCTACATGGAACGCAACGATCGGTGCCGCACCTGGAAACAACTTCCAGGTGGTACTGACGCCCATCGACGCCGGCGGCAGCACCCAGGACCTGACGATCACCACCCAGGTCGCGGGCGGTGCCCTGCGGAGCAGTTCGACCGCCAGCCAAAGCCCGCCTGTGCCGACGACACACACCAGCCTATTCGACCGGGCCCAGGCCAGCGCAGGCTTTGAAGCGTGGTTCAGCTGGGCCAACAACGCTGGAAACCGCGCATCCTTCGCAGCGCTCTTGTTCCGAAATGAAAGCCTGATCGGTGCCGCAGACCCATTCAATCAAAACGAGATCAACGGCGCTGCACAGTGGCAGCCCTGATCAGCGCTGGTGCTCCAGGAGCAAGACCTTCTTCTCCAGCTCCTTGACCCTCGCTTCCATCGTGACTGCATAGGCGGCTTGATCGGAGCGCGTCCACCGATCGATCCCGGCCGATCCGACCGCGGCTTGTAGAGCGTCAACCTTCTCTGACAACCCGTTGACCTGCTGAGACAGCGCATCGAGCCGGTACGCCTCGATCGACGTACCTTGCGCCCACCCGATCGCCCCTGCGGGCACTGCGCCAAGGGGGATCCCCAACACGGCCGTCAAGATGATCGTGAGTGTCCGGCGGGACAGAGTGATGACGTCGCCGTCGGGCTGTTTCTCATTGGACACGTGAACTCCTCTTAGGCGACCTTCGCCGAGTCCTCATCGAAGCCAGCCTGCAGGCTGGCTTCGATGAGGATCTCTCGCCGGCCGGCGTCGATCGCCAGCTCGACCAGGTCAGAGATCAGCTCAGAGATCATGCGGAACGCCGGCCCTTCGCCGTACTCTTCAATCAGCCCGCCGAGCCAACCCTCGAACTTGACGGCTTCGTCAAGAAGGCGGGAGATCTCAGCGTGGGCGGGCATCCCAGACACCCGCGACGCAGCGACGGCGTTGAGGATGTCACGGGCCACCAGGCCGGGCTTGCGGGTCAGGGTGATGCGGATCAGTCGTTTCATGAGGATCTCCAGATTGGTTTCAACAGCGCCCGACAGCATCGGGCGCAAGGCCTGACAGCTCCCTTTGAGCGCGCTGCAACAGTCGCCGACGGTCATCCAAGCCGTTGAACCCACCGTTGATCGCGCGTGTCAAGCCCTTGAAGTCGCTGGTGTCGACGAAGTGGTTCAGGTTGGCGTCCAACCAGTACCAGGCCGATGCCATGAACCCATTTTCGGGTTCCAGCAACAGCTCCGGCCGCTCCGCCAAGGGAAGGCCAAGCGCTGCACCGGCCCGGGTATAGTTGCGGCGTCCAGTGATCTGGATCGCGCCCCTGCCCTTGAATCGAGGGCCGTCACCAGGTTGAGTGTTCCCCAGATCGCGGCGCCCCTCGTAGGCCTCTCCACTGGCGTATTCCTCCAGCGTCCGGAAGTGCGCCGATTCGTGAGCGAGTTGGGCGATGTAAGCCGGGACCCGGGCGACGGTGATGTGAGCCCAGTGGATGCTCTTGTTCAGCGGTGCGAGCCACGCTTCTGGAAACGCCGGCGTGACTGACCGAACAAGGTTCAGTGTCACGCTGCCGATCCGCATCTCGGACTGGCCGAGATGCAAGCGGAGTTGCTGCTCAGCCTGCGGGTCAAAGCGGCCGTGAGCCACCACGCGCGCACGGCGCTGAAACACCTGCAGCGCCGCCTTGGTGCGCGGCCCCCAGATTCCATCGAGGGGGCCCGGACGGAGCCCCAATTGAGAAAGGTGACGTTGCAGATCTCGGATCGCGGTGGCGTCCACGGGCACTCCCAATCAGGCAAGGGGGATCAGATCAGCGGGATCGCCGACGCTGTCGCCAGATCGTCTGACAATCGCAGCGGGTAGAGCACAGTGCCGTCTGCGACGTCGACCTGAACGTCGTCTTCTTCGTCGAAGAGGACGATAGAACCATCGTCAAGCGCGTTCGCTTTGTAGATTTTGACCAGCGGAACCGGCCGAGAGTTTGCAGCGTAATAGTCGCCCTGAACGAGCGGGTCGGTGCCGACCGTGATCGATTTCACAGGAACAGGCTCGAAAGTGAACGGAACAGGCATTGAAGCCTCCTCTTTTGGGATCAGGTGATCGAGTACTCGAACTTGACGCGCAGGGTTTCCGCCTGCGGGCTTGATGTCCGGCTGGCAAAAAATGCGGCTATGTGGAGGTTTGAGCGGTTGATAGCGGACCCTGCCCGCCGTGCATCCGCAGTAGAAATGTTGACCGGCGATGCGCCAGATTCCTGCGCGGAGATCTGGGTTCGGAACTCTGCGAACTCACTGGTGACGCCGTTGTAGAGGCCCATCCCTTCGATGTAGTGGGCTCTTTCTGCGAAGATCGGGCTCCGACCCGCCGCCAGCAGGTCGTTGCTCCATGCGGTCCGCTCGGCCTCGTAGACCTGAAACTGGTTCGTGGTGTTGGCATAGCCCCAACCCGAAACCACGCCGGTCATGGTGCCGAACGCCACCCACCCCATACAGGCTACCCAATCCCCGGTCGCGGGGGTGGCACCGTAAGTGATCCGAAGCAGGTGGCGTTTGTAGAATTCGTCCTGTGTGGTGGCCATCCAGCCGTCGGGGGTGACCCACCCGAACGACAACCCCTCAAGTAGGGTTCGCCGCAACGATGTGGTGCTCAGGTCAACCTCGAGGAACCCGTCGCCGCCATCACGGTAGGATGCGGCGCCCGCGGGCAGTATGTTAGATGGGTCGTTGACGACGTCGATGTTGGCGGGCTCCAAGGTCACCCAGGTGCGGGCGAACGAGCTGCCTCCACCACCATTCCCGCTGGATGGGCGCCCCCCCATTGGGTACATGCACATCAGACCACCCGACACACGACAACATCCCCCGATGTGCCGTTGAGGTGAATGGTTCGGTTGGTGCTCTTCCCGAGCTTGCCTTGCTTCCAGATCTCCAACCACGTCGCCGACGGTATGGGGCCCGGCGTATTGTCGGCCGCATAACCAAACGTCACGGTAGCGGACGTATAAATATGGATTTCAGAAACCCAGGGCGCCACCACGATGAAGTCTTCCGCCACAGTGCCGGACAGCGTCAGCGGCTGAATCTCATTCCCGGCCTCGAACGTGTTTGTATCAATGCTCGGCATGATTTGGTAATAGGGGCCCTGGGTCAAGCATGCACCGTGGATTCCCCGTTACGCTACGCACTCTTGGGCTACGGTTTCGGGTCTCTCACCACGTCCCGCTCGAACTGGATCCCAAAACGCCACTCCCCAGACAGCCACGTCCGCCCTGTGATGACGGCTGGTACCTCGACAAATCCAAGTCGCTCGCTGGTAAACCGGATACGATCACCGATTTGCAGCCACCCATACCGCGGCGCCGCAGAGAAGGTCGCTCCGTCGACCTGGTCCCCCCAGCGTTGAATGTATTCGTCGGCGATGAGAGCAGCGGTCGCGTCATCATAGAGGTAGTCGCTCGACAGCGTGCGTTCACGCACCTCTCCCCATCGCCGCTGACTCTCGATGGCGTACTGGGTCGGCACCTGACCGTCATCGATCAGCGTCTGCGGCACGAACGAAGAGCCAGTCCGGCTCGTCTCACGGTGCCCCCCATGGAAGGCGTCGTGCATGTAGTCGATGGAGACGGCGTTGACGATCTGATCACTGCTCCGCAGGGCCCTGAGCGCGCTGAGCGGGTAAAACTCCGGCCCTTCCGTCACCTCCGCCCGGATACGTGTGCCCGTCTCGCCGACATCGAAGACGATGGGCTCGACTCCATCGAAGCGGTTGACGACTGCGACCGGCAACAGGGGGAGGATCTCCTTCTTCGCCCACTCCCATGGCGATGTATCCGCGTCGCCGATCCAACCAGCGAACTTGTAGCGGTTGAGCAGCTGGCGGACAGACACCCAGGCCTGGATGTTGACCTCGAGGCGAGACCGGGCGAACAGCCAGAGCAGCAGGTCGCCAGCGCCGCTGACTGGCCCATCCCCGTCGATCCGCAGGACGCCCCCCTGAACGCCGGCGCTGCTGGTGTACCAGCTCACCCACAGCTCCTGACCGAAGCTGATCGTAGCCAGTGGGATCGTGACAAACGCATAGAGGTTCCCGTACCGATCGGTGTCGTGCTCAACAGGAACTTCGACGGTGCTGTTGTCTTCGTCCCAGATGGTGACTTCCGTGGCTGCAACCCGACCGAGGCTGATCAGATACACGCGATCGCCGATGCGGTAGGCTGGCGTCGCGCGAAAGATCACACCGTCGAAGCCCGCCCCGACGCCGAAGGCGATGGGCATGGGCTTGCCCCGCGCTTCGTCGTCGCTGTTCGGGAAGTTGCGTTGGGTCATCCGGGCTGAGCTGGGGATGATGAGCGAGCGGTCTTCAAGCGGCCGGGCCTCCAGGCTGCAATTCACCCAGCCCGGGTCCTCGTCTGGGTGCGCCCGCTCAGGCTGCTCGATGCGCCCCCGCAACACGCGGAAGCGCTGTTCATACCGCTGCAGCGGCGCGCCTGTCCAAGGGTCGGCCAAGACCATCGACAACTCCCCCCGGGCAGCCGACAGCGGCCGTCCTCCCATAATGCGGTGCTGCACATCAACGGGAAAGGTGAGCTCCATCGGCACAGACAGCGACGACACAGACGTCCGGAACGTGTTGACAGACTCTTCGAGGTCCGTCTCCGCCAGCTCGCCGGCGAAGTGGATCTCGGTCCCGTCTTCACCCTGCAGCGTGATGGGGCGATCGGCGAACCGGAAGATCTGGCCGGACCAGTCGATCTCCAGCACCCAGACCGGCACACCTCGGCTCAGCTGCTCCTCAGTGGGTGCGCGCCACATCAGTACGGCGCCTCCTCGATCCGGAGCGGTGGAACGCGCCAGACCTCGTCTGAGAACTCATCGCCCTGGACCTGGTCCAGCTGGATCGCGCTGACCAGCTCCCCGGCGAGGAACTGTCGTCGGCGACGAAGCAGCAGGGATGTCCCCGTCAGCCGCGGGAAGGTCGCATAGCACACCGGCCGCAGCGGCCCGTCGAGCATCCTGAGCAACCCTTCAAGCAGATACGCCACATCGCGCTGGCTGGCCACGGGCAGCGCCCCAGACGCATCCGACGCGGTCAGCCACCCCGGCGACGCTCCGTCCCCCTCCAGATCACCCGCATAAAGGCCATCTGTCCAGGAGAAACGCAGGGTGCGAGTGGGGGCTCCGCGGCGCACCCGTCGTGACACCCTGTCCTCTCGCACCCTGCGCGATGTGTTGGAAACCGTTTCCACCTGGCGCCCCCAGCTGTGACGCCGGCCGGGCACGATCACCGGGCCCGGCCACCAGGCCCCCAGGCGGAGATCCTGCTCCGCGGTGTGCTGCTCCAACAACCGCAGCCGCCACCCGGACGCCTCCGCCCCGCCCCGGGACAGCAGGTAGACGAACGCCGGCGGATAAAGCTTGAGCGCGATGCCGGCCGTCGGCTCTGTACCGTCGATGCCTTCCAGCTCGATGGTGCAGCGCTTGCCTGACCAGCTGATGAAGCGGCCGCTCCCGTTGCCCGCGACCTTCCGGATCACGTTGCTGCCGAGGTCCACATACCAACCCGCCAGCTCGTCAAGGCCCCAATGCTGATCGTCTGCAGCGGTGGCTGCGGCGTCTGGGGTGAGGATGCGGCCGCGCCTGGAGACGCCGGTATAGCTATAGGCCGTGTCGATCGCCTCAACCGCAGTCCAGGCTGACCCGACGCGCTCCTCGAGGACGAACTGCCGCGCGTTCGTGCCGAGCACCACCATGCCAAACAGATCGGAGTGATCGGGCTCTGCTTCGCCGCCGGGGTTGCTGGCGTTGAGCGCTGCGGCGATCCGCTGCTCTGGTACGGGCCCGCTGGCGACCTTCTCTGAGCGCCACCCGATCAGGGGGTTGACTTCAACGCCAGCGAAGGCGGACTTTATGGGATGATCGGCGCGCTGTGTGATGAGTGCTTCATCCCCTTCTGCGGCCGGGCCGGCGTTCCCATAGAGGAATAGCCCACCGGTGAGGTACGTCCGGCCTCCTTGTGGGGAGATCATTCGCCCCCGCAACGAGCCTGGATTGACGAACTCGGTCTGCGACAACGCCTCCTCGAAGCATCGTCCCACCTTGAACTCAAACCAATCGCTCGTCATGTCGACGCTGTTGGTGTGCCCCCACACGATCGTGTTGAACTGCGCTGCAGCACCGGTGTCCAGGGTGATCGGCGTAGCAAACCCCTCTGTCCAACGCCGATCCTCACCGGTCAACCCCGATACAGGCAACTGCCTGTACCAGTAGCGGGCTTCCCCTGAACGGATCGCAAAGATGAACTGCACCGGGGCGCTGAAGTCAGTAAAGTCCAAGCGGTGAGCAAACGCGCCCCCATCGGTGATGACGACCGTATAGGTGCCGGCTGCCGTGTTCGCCGAGAACCGCAGGCTCGATCGGTATCCGCCCCGGACGTCTCCAGTCTGGATCTGGACGGCCATGTCAAACGACACATCCAGCCCACCGGAGACCGGCTGAATCGTGAAGCTCACGAAGAACCCCTGCTCGGGCGTGTTCCCAGGTCTCCGGCTGCTGTTGCGCTCCCAGGACAGCTCATTCGTGGCGGTGGCGACCAGGCGCATCACACCCTGGTTCAGGGTGGCGCTTGCACCACCGCCGCCGTCGATCAGGTCCCATTCGTCCATCTCATGGGGCAGAATCACCGGCAGCCACGTATCTAAATAGGTGGTTTGCTCATCCAGGGCGCCGAAGAAGTCGGTGATCAGATACCGCTCCGGCAATGTGACCTGAGACCACCCCCCAATATAGGCGGCGCACAGGCTGTTTTCGTAGCTTTGTGCAACACCGACGATATTTCCCTGATCTTGAGGGTCGGCCGGCTGCAGGTCGATTCGCCAATTGTGCAGGCAGACCAGCCGCGATCGGTGTGCGACAAGGCTGGGATTGGTGGGGCGAAAGCCTTGGTTGTGGCTGCTGAACCAGCGCGCTGTCGAGGTGAAAGTCGCGGTCCAGGTTTCGCCCCCGTCGCTGCTGAACAGCAACCTCATCGCCGCGGGGCCGGCTGTCTCTGCGTGCGTCACCCACAGATAGCCCGTGTCGTCGAGGCAGATCGCCACAGCTTGCTGATCGAAGGCCTTGCTGTCCGGGGTCAGGGTCGCGGTGTTGGCAACGGTCACAGCATCGATCGCCGTGACCGTAGACAGCGGTTCAACCGCTGCGTTGAGGCGGCGGGCACGAATGCGATCCGTCTCTGACTGGTACACGACGACGAAAACGCCGTCCTTGACGGTGACGTCATGTGTCCCAAACTTGAAGGCGCCATCGGGAACGCCGAACTCTATGGGTTGGAACCGGAGACCGTCCGTCGATGCCCACTGCCCGTGAACTGCCAGCCATGGCGCGACCTGGGACTCGTTCAGCAGGCTCATCGTGAGCAGCCACTGGCCGCCGTTGCTTCGCAAGCGCATTCGTTGAGGCAGGTAGTGGGATTCGTTGGCTGGGACCCCGGTGAGCAGGGCGCGACGAAGGGCGCCCTTGCTGACCAGTGACCACCCGCCCGCAGTGAGGTCGGTCAGGTACGCGCGATGGATCTGGACCTGCGCGCGCGTCGCGGCGGTCGCATAGTGCAGGTGCCCGACGCGCAGTTCGCGGCCGTTCGGGTGCAGGGTGATGGTCGGGCAGAGGTTGGCGATCGGCTCAAACGACGTCCCCGAAAGAACTGAATACAGCGTCACAGGCGTCGACCACACCCCGTCAAGACCGCGAACCTGGATGCGTACCTGATACCGCGTGCCCCCAATCACCAGGTTGCGGCGGAACTCATGAACGGCCACCATTCGTCCGTCCGGAAGTGTGACCGTGTCCGGATCGATGGCGGCGACGGGTCCGGATGGTGCGGTCGTGTCCGTCCAGATGACCGCCTCCCATGCCGAAAGCGCATAGGCGTCGTGACCACGCCACCCATCATCCGCGGTGGCCTCCTCTCGCCAGATGCAATCCGCTTCAACCCCCTCTCCTGGAATGCCAGCGCGCTGGATGCGGACGCGGGTCTGCTGCCCCTGCGCGATCGCGCCTGTCGTTCGGAGGACCAGCTCGACATCTGGGTTGTCCGGGACCGCGTCTCCGGGCTGGGGGTTCTGCTCAGTCGCGCTGGTCTCCGCTGTCCACAGGTGATCTGTGGTCAGCAGCAGCGGCACAAGGAAGCCGTGGAGATAGTCTGGTCGCTGATCGCTCATCGTTGCCTCTTTCCTGTCCGGCCGCGGCCTCGCTCGAGCTGGCGCGCCGTCCGGCTGTCCCCGAGCAGCAGATCTTCTGCCCGGCGGTCAAGGTGCTTGTAGGAGTCGCCCACAACGACGGTGGGGCGCATCCCGCCGCCCATCATCGCCGAGCGAACCCCGTCAGCCATGTCACGGGAGATGGTCGCCGAATCGAAGATGACCTCAGTCCGGAGGGCGCGGGTGTTCGACGGCGTGACAAACTCGTCTGGGGCGAGCGCTGTGGACGGCGCGATCATCCCGCTGTGCCCCATCTTCTTCGGTGGCGGCGTGCTCGCAATCTTCGCGATCGAAGCGAGTCCAGCAGCGGTCACGGCGCCAGCGGCGATGAAGGACGCCGGCGGCGGCAGAGAGCCGAGGGCCTGGGTCGCGCCCAAGAAGGTGTTGATGGTCGCTTGCGCGATGCCGGCGCCCTTGTTGATGGCGAAGAGCGCCTTGCTGCTCTTGCCCGTCTCCTGGATCAGGATGTCGTTGGCCACCGAAGCCATGTCCTGGATCCCGCCGAACAGCATCGCCGAAGAGCTGGTGATGGTCCGGCGCGCGTCTCTGAGTGCTTCTTCGAAGGCTGCGTCAAGCTCCGCTTGCAGCCCTTCCATCGAGGCTGCAGACGCCTGCATCTCCTCGATGCCGCGACGGATGGCCGCGTGTTGCTTGTCCATCGCCGCGGTGTTCAACTCGACCTTCTCGGCCACCTCCTGCTGGCCGGCCGCCAGCTCGGCGGAGATCTCGATGACCTCTCCAGCCTGAACGTAGTACTCGCCGAGAGACGCGCGCAGCCCGTCCACTGCGAAGGCCCCCTTCTCGAAGACAACGTCGATCGCCGACTCCGCCAGCCCTCGGGTGAAGCCTTCCCACTGGTCCTGCAGCCCGGTGAGCGCTTCCCCGATGCCGGTGGCGCCCACCGCGTTGGCGACCCGGCCCATCATCCCGATCATGTCCACCATCCCGTCGATGGGGATGGCGAGAGTCTGGATGAACTCTTGCGCAAGGAAGACGGCAAATTCCCGAACGACGTCATGCCCTGCCGCGAAGCTCTGGAAGGCGTCCAGGCCGGCGAGAGAGAGGGCGACCAGCAGGCGCGCCCCCTCCTGGACATAGGGCGCGAACTCGCCACCGAGAACGACCACCGCTTGCTTGAACACGGTGTTCAGGGCGCCCATCGCGGCCCGAGCCCCCTCGATCGAGGACTGCACCTCTGGAGAAACGCCCGGGAAGTCAGGATGGCCCTGGATGGCCTGCAGCTCTGTGAGGTAGCCCGCAGCGGCGTTTGTGATCGCCACCATCCCGACCACAGCCCCGACGGCCGCAGCACCGACGGCGGCGACCGCGAGCGCAGACATGCCGGCCGGGTTGGCCAGAGCCGCGAACCCCTTGGCGAGCGCTCCGGCGTCAGTGACCAGCGCTCCCAATTCAGGCGAGATGACCGACGCTGCGCCGCCGACCGCGCGGAACTGCCGGCTCGCTCGTTTGGCGCTCTTCCCCATGTCATCGAAGCTGTTCGACGTCTTCTTCGCTGACTTCGCCGCAGCCTTCTCGGTTCGCTTGAGCTGGCGCTCCAGGGACCGAACCATCGCCTTGGCTTCTTTGTCGGTGATGCCAGGCAGCTTCGCGAGCTCGCCGCGCAGATCCTTCATGTCTGCCCGCAGCGTGAGCAGCTCAGTCGCACCGCTCATCCGGACCTCCTGCGGCTGGAATTGCGGCGCAGCTCATCGCCGATCTGTTCGGCGAGCTTCCGCGCCAGACGTCGGCCTGGCGTTCGGACCAGACGCCGCCAGACATACCGATTGTTGTGCGGGTATGGTTCTCGAATGAACCAGACGTATGGGGCTTTCGATGCGTCAAACCCGACAAATGCTTCAACAGTGTTCGTGTTCGGGAGCCGAATCCCGTGCATGAGCGCGGCTTTGCTTTTGCCGGTCTTCTCCGGCCAGTCTTTCTGCGCGTCCTGGTAAAGCTTCTTCGCCGCGGCCTGCAGCTGGTCGTAGACGGTTCCAAGGCTGTTCTTCAACGCGCGCTCGACGGCGTCACGGGTGCCGCCGGACAACTCGATCTGTGCCTTCCCGCGGCCGAAGACGATCCTGCCCATCACAGCCCCCAGAAGGCGGCGGCTTCAGGGCTGGCAGCCGTCACGTTGGGGTTGAGCGGTCCACCCTTGCCTGATGATGTCGAACCAGACCCGGTCCGACGGCTCTGTCGCTTCGCTTCCACGGGGTCAGGCTGCTGATAGATCCACCAAACATGCCACTCCCGACGCTCCCATACAGGGAGGCGATCCCACCAGCTCCGTGACGGCTTTCCCAGGATGGCGCAGAGGTCGCGGACGATCCAGTCGAGCGTGACGACCTCTACTCCTCGCTCATCCCGTCGGAAAAATTTCCCTCAACCTCTTCGAAGTACTCGGCGCCGCCCGGCAGCTGGCTGGCAACCAGCCGGTACGCCTGTATCCCGGCCGCGAAGATCTCGTCATAGGGAATGCCCAGCTCATCGGCCTGGACCATGAGCTTGTCCAGGAACTGCTGGCCAAACCGCGCCGGCTGATCCCCGAACACCGCATAGCTCAGCTTCGGGCGGGTGAGGGCCTTGCGCTCTTCAGCGTCGCGCGTAGCTTTTCGCCGTTCGCGCGCAGCTGCGCGGCGCTCTTTGCGGCTCATTCCTGCGCCGGGCTTTCGGGCCTCTGGCCAGCACACTCCCAGCGCCGCAGCGGCCCCGCGGTGCACGTTGGTCGCCGTGAGGTTGGCGACCTCCTGGCAGACGGTGAAGCTGGTCGGCGCGTGGAGATGTATTTGTTGACCGCGGATCATGATGGTCTGGGTCTTGGGTGCGCTCATCGGTCGGTTCCCTGTGAGGGTGGGTGAAGGGTGCGGCGCCTCAGAAGAAGACGACGTCGCCATAGACGGTGAAGTTGAGGGTCACGGTGTTTGGGTCACCCTCGGCAAAGTCGATGCTGTTGACTTCAACGTGCTCAAGCTGGATGCCGTGGTCTGCGCTGTCGCCGAGATCCGTCCCCTCGATGTCGAGCTGCATGTCGACGGTGTAGACGTTGCCGGTGATGGTCGAGCCACTCTTCTTGATGGAGCTGACGTTGTTGGCGTAGGCCGACCCGGTGCGTCGGCGCAGAAAGTCGAGGACGGCGCCAGAGCCGTTCGTGACACCGTCGGTGAACTTCAGTGTGCAGCTGCCGGTCGGATAGACGCGGGTGCTCTTGACCAGGCTGTCGAGCTTGCCGCGCGACTCATAGGCGGCGGTTTCTCGCTGGTCTTCTTTGATGCCGGAGATCGAGAAGTCACCGTTTTCGAACGTCGCCTGAAGAGACGCGGGCGGGGCCGCACCGTCCGAGAAGGTCGCGGCGCCGTGAGTGAAGTTCTTGACGACAGGCATGGTTCACCTCAAGAGTCGGTCAGCAGGTCGATGGGGTGCTCCACCTCGAACCGGACAGTCACCTGCAGGAATGAGCCGTCGTCGTCGCCCAGGTCGATGACCTGATCGCGCCAACCGATGGAGATATGGTGGTGATGGGTGGTGCCCGCGCGATGCATGATCCGGCGGATCACGCTCTGGGCCGCGTCGGAGACGCCGTCGAGGAGGTTGTCTTGCTCTCCCTCTGCCGGCGTGATCGCGGCGAAGAAGACGACGCTGACCTGGCTACGCGACAGGATGCCGGTCCGGTCGTTGCTGCGGTACCGCTCTGTTGCGTCGGTGCGGGTGACGATGACGCTGAACGGGTACAGGTCGAAGCCGGCCGGCGCTTGGCCCGGCCGGAATGGGTACGGGACCTCCCGGAAGCCGGCCAGCCCTTCGATCCGCGCCGCGAAGCGCTGCCGCACCATGGCGACCGATACCCATGGGCCTTCGCTCACCACAGTACCCCAGACGCCGTGTTCGGACGGATCTCGACGGTCATGATCTGCGCGCGTCCAGCTCGCCGGCGGCGGTTGGAGTCCGGCGCACCGTCACGGTTGGCGTCGACCAACCAGTTCACCGATCGCCACGCGTCCCGGTGTTTGCCCTCATACTTGTCGGCCAACACCGCCCACTGATTGCCCTCGCCGCCGCTGCGCAAGGATGAGCCCCAGGCCATGAACATCATGTGCAACGCCAAGAACCGGCTGGTCGCAGAGGGCATCCTGCCCGATACCATCATCGAGCCCTATGCGCTTAGAGATCTGCACCGGTTCTTGGCGTTGCACATGATGTTCATGGCCTGGGGCTCATCCTTGCGCAGCGGCGGCGAGGGCAATC